>NZ_JACHKG010000010.1:0-191428 GCF_014203995.1 Paenibacillus sp. JGP012
CGCGACGGACACCCTTGCCCTTGGCTAACAGTTCCTACTGCCAAGCCTGTAGCGGACTTTCACCGCCAAGTTATCGCCCGTGCCGGGCGCACTATTAAAAAAAGATCATGCAAAACTCTAATGCGGAGTGTTTGCATGATCTTTTTTTATTGAATTCGTAAGGATGAACGCAAACTTATTCCAGTCCGGCAATTTGTTCTTTCAATTTGTTTGCAGAAGCCTGGAAGGCTGTTTTCTCTGTCTCATTTAATGGCAGCGGTAAAATTTCACGTACTCCATGACGATCCACGACACAAGGCACACCCAGATACACATCAGAAACACCGTTGTAATCTTCAAGCAGTGTGGATACGTTCAGAACGGAGCCTTCATTGCCCAGAATTGCAGCTACAATCCGGTCGAGAGCGAGAGCGATTGCATAAGAAGTGGCTCCTTTTGCATTAATAATCTCGTAAGCTGCATTTTTGGTGCTGTTAAAAATCTCTTGCTGGGTTTCTTCGTCAAGTTCCAGGTCTGTTCCCGCAACGTTGGCAAGACTCCAGACAGGTACTTCGGAATCGCCGTGTTCACCGATAATATGAGCATGAATGCTGCGTGGATCAATGCCTTTATTTTTACCAATAAGATAACGGAACCGTGCGCTGTCCAGCAGTGTACCAGAGCCGATCACGCGGGAAGCCGGCCAGCCGCTTTGTTTCCAGGATGTATAGGATAAGATATCGACAGGGTTGGTCGCAATCAGCAGAATTCCGTGAGAGTTGACCTCCGTAATCCGGTCGATGATATCTTTGAAAATGCTTGCATTTTTTTTCAGCAGGTCAATCCGCGTTTCGCCTGGTTTTTGAGAAGCACCCGCGGTAATGATGATGATGTCGGCATCTTTGCAGTCCGAATAGTCGCCAGCCCATACCTTAACCCCTCCGGTAAACGGCAGGCCGTGGTTCATATCCAGCATTTCGCCGGTAGCTTTATCATGATTCACATCCACGAATACGAGCTCGGACGAGCGTTGTCTGAGCATCAGGGTGTATCCCGTTGTTGTTCCTACTGCACCCATACCGATAATAACGACACGGCTGGGTTTCAATGCTGCATTGGTTGTCATGTTCTTATCCTCTCCTTTTAGGGTATACTACCATCCATATTAAGGGATTCAGTCGGATAAAGCGAGTTTTGTCTATAACTTTTTTCACATGATTTGGCAGTTGGTAAAAATAAATTCGAGTTCCAGTGAAAAAACATGTTAGAAGAAGCAGCTGTGCACTTAGAGCAGAAGACAAAAATCAGCAATGTTATACACGAATCGGCAGGTACTAAGTTGGTGTGAGCCTTTATGTCGAGGTTTGTGGTAGAATAGGAGCAGTGGATTCTGATGAATCGTAAATACAACGCCATCACAGAGGCATGCGCGCCTGTCTGGTGGATAGAGAGGTGGAACCCACTTGCATTGGCAATGGAAAAAAATAGCGCAGACAGCTTTGCTGTCTATAGGAATGATCATTTTGCTGGCTGGCTGCACCAAAACGGAACAGCCGCCTGCAGCGGAACCCCCAGATCAGCAGGAAGACGGTGGCAACATCGGTCAGACCCTTACGGTTGTCCCCCCCACCAGCAATAATGCTGAAGCGGCGGAGATGGCCAAATATCAAATTCAGACTCGCCTGACCGACTTTCAGTTAATTAATGATAACGGCGGCTTGGCCTGGGGTGTCACGCGTAATGCGCTCAGGCTGTATTACACTCAGGATCAGGGAAAAACATGGACAAACATATCGCCGTCTGAGAATGTGCAATTTCCGGCGAATCCGAAGTATGGTGAAAGTATTTATTTTGTAGATCGTATGCATGGCTGGATTGTTCGAGAGGGTATGGGGGGCACAGATACGATTGTGCTTCGAACGAATAACGGGGGTGTAACCTGGAGTCTTTCTTCCTTGTCCAAGACGGATAAAGTAACGGCCATATCCTTTGTCTCTCCTGAGAAGGGCTGGGTGCTGACCACGGTAGATACCGGGATTGGCAAGCAGGATAAAATGCTGTACTTTACTCATAATGGAGGCACAACGTGGGAACGAATGACTTCGAGCGACGAGAAGGACAAAACGACCACCGGGGAAATCTCGAGACGCGGTTATACGACCGGTATGACGTTCTCCGATGCCAAGCATGGCTTCTTGAGCGCGATTGAGTTTGGCACACCGAAGCTGTATGTTACGTCAGATGGCGGAGAGCAGTGGAGGACCGTTTCCTCCTTTTTTGATCGAAGTAAATTCAGCGGCTGTGGCAACTTCAATCTTGGCGCACCTCAGTTCTTCGGTCGTGAAGCGAAGTCGGCCTGGATGGCGATGTCCTGTGCTCGCGGGGAAAGCACGACATTCAGCGGTTTCTTCACCGCCGATGGGGGAGCAAGCTGGAAGCTGTACTCTTTTAGTCTGGACAAGCAGACAGGTATAAATCGCAATCTTGCGCCTGTATTTCTGAGTCCAACCGAAGGCTGGGCGATGCAGAGGGGCATCATGTACTACACCGTGGACACGGGAAAAACGTGGAAAGCATATCCCGAGAGCAGCGTTCTGAAGAAGATTTTCGAAGACTACCCTGAAATCGTGAAGATGCAGATGGCCTCGCCCAAGCTGGGCTGGATTCTGGTAGAGAATACAGATGCGAAGCGCTCGCTGCTGCTGCAAACGGTAGATGGGGGAGAGCATTGGAAGGTGCTGTAACTCTGTGAGCGCAGGGGTGGACAATCGGTAAAGTGGTTCAGTAAGCAAGGGGAATGAAGTATAAGGAAACGAAGAATGAGAATGGGGAGAATCTCAAAGGAGGTTTTCCCCTTTATTTTTAATTTATTTTTTCACTATATTGTGAATTAAATCACAAACAAAAGGCGTAGATGATGTTATATTTAACTCAACAAAAGAAGGAGTGATAACAATGAGAACCAACGAACAAACTCAACTCACACAGGCGGATGATTTAACAAGATACATGCTGCACTTATGCTACACATGCGACGATGCCAATCGCTGCACAACCGAAGAAGCGGTGAGAGCTTGCATGGCTGCACATGCAGAGACAGGTCAGCCGGAGCCGGCAGAAGGTGTAGAAGTTACCCGAGGCTATATGGACATGATGTACGCGTAATTAAGAAAATGGAGACGAGATCAGAATTACGAAAAGCTGGAGTTTCTGCACATGGCTTTAGCTCGAGAATAAGCAGCTACAATCGCAAAAAACCGCCTAACAAACTGCCGTCAGCCTTCGACCAACGGCAGTTTGTTTATTTGTGTTGTGCGTGCGGGGCATGATCAAAGCAGTGAGTGGTGGTATGGCTCGGGGACTTGGGGCAGGTAATTTTATGGGGAGTAGATAAGGCGGGCAAGGTCGCAAACTGGTGGCAAGCTTGGAGTAATATTTGAGCTATCTTGGAGCAATCTCAGCCCCATAATGTGACGGCATGCGCTAGTTCGTGCTAACGATTCCCACAGAGCTTATTTAGCCATTTTAGTGCCATTCAGAAATGTAACGATTCCCAGAAACGTTATTTGGCCGAATATCGGCTGAGCGATGGGGAAATGGGGCTAAAATTCACAAATAACGTCACTACGAATCGTTAGAGTTTCGATGCATCGTTTTCAAGCGAAATAAGGTTTCTCAGAATCGTTAGCCAAACATTATTGTAGTGCCCTCTACGTATCCATTGACGAACCCTCCAAACCTGTGATAGCTTCAATTTAATTGGAAGATGAAGGAATGCCTGAGCGATATTAAGAAAAGAGGAATACATATGGCGACATTAGGGCTTATCAGGCATGGTGTAACGGACTGGAATGAGCAATATCGCGCGCAAGGACACACAGATATCCCACTGAATGCAGAGGGACGGAGACAGGCAGAACTGTTGTCCGAGCGGATTCGTTCTGAGCAGTGGCATTATATTTATACAAGCGATTTGTCGAGAGCAATGGAAACGTCGGCGATTATTGGTGAAGTTAATGGAATCGAAATACGTGTGGATGAGCGGCTTAGAGAGATGGACTGCGGACAAATCGAGGGTACAACGGAGCAGGAACGAGTGAATCAATGGGGGTATGGCTGGTCGAAGCTGGATCTGGGCATTGAACCACATGAAGCTGTCGTAAAAAGGGGCAGAGAATGTTTTGCCGATCTGGCTGAACGACATTCGGATCAAAATATTTTGATTGTAAGTCATGGGGCGCTGCTCGGCCTCACATTAAAACGACTTCTCGCTCATATAGACATTCGCGAAAATCTGTCGAATACATCTCTAACGTTGCTTCACAGCGGTGAGCCTCGGTGGGATTGCTCATTATATAATTGTACCCAACATCTCACCGGTTCTCCTTCCAGCTTCATATAAGAAGGTTATCATAGAAGGAGGTTTCTTGTTACGATGCAGCTGACAGATATTCCATCCGAAATACGGGAGCTTATCGGGAACGTCAAGCAGATCACTATACCGCGTCAGGGACATACATCTTCTGTGGCCATTCTGCATACATCGAGTCATAGTTATGTTATTAAAAAAACAGAGCACGAATTGTATAACGAATGGCTGGCCGATGAGTATAGAGCATTGAGACATCTTGAGAAAACGGCACTGCCTGTTCCGAGAGCGCATTCATTTTATGCAGATCAGAACGCCAGATGGATGTTGATGGATTATATGGAAGGTGTTACATTAAGGCAATTTCTGACCGATTATTCGGACCAAAAGCAAAGAGATAAAGCAATAGCCAGCTTTGGTCGCTGTCTGAAACAGCTGCATGAATGTTCATGTCCAGTGGATTGGCAGCATAAGCATACAGAGCATACCTGGCTTGATACAATGATATCGAAAGCAGAGTATAATCTAGCGAATTTCACAGTAGATGGCAATGCGGGATTACTCACATATTTGAAAGAGAATAGACCCGGTTGGGTCGAGCCGACTTTAATTCATGGTGACTTTACGATGGATAATGTGCTTGTGCGTGACGGCGAGATTACAGGTGTGATCGACTGGGCTGGAGCGGCCTATGGTGATCCGCGATATGATGTGGCTTTGGCTATTCGGCCTAAAGTGAGTGCATTTGAGGAAGAGCGGGACAAAGATGTGTTTTATGATGCCTATGGTAAACGCAGATTAACCGATGAAGAATATCGCTACTTTGAGCAGGGAATCTATAATTTTTTTTTAGAAATGTACAGAAGTATGATAGGAGAGCGTCTATGGAATTCCCGATAATTGTCGTTGATCTGGATGGAACACTTTTGAAGGCTAACAAAGAGGTGTCTGAACGAAGCATAAAGGCGATTCTGGATTGTACCAGCTGCGGGATCAGATTTATATTTGCGACTGCGCGTCCACCAAGGGCGGTGAAAGCTTTTTTACCAGAAGAGTTGCTCAGGCTGGGTTCATTTGTGTATTACAATGGCGCTTATATCGATTGTAGACATACCGGAATTAACACTCATATAGGAATTACACCGGAGTTAACGGCTGAGGTTCTGGACTACTGTCTGGCATGTAATCCGAATCTGGACATCAGTTTGGAAGTCAGAGATCAATGGCTGAGCTTGAAGCCCTATGATGCGGAGACAATAATGAAAGTAAACGGACAGCCACTAGTCAAGCCTCTGGCCTTGCTCAGGCAGCAGGAAGCTTCCAAAATCCTTTTTACAGGCAACATGGACAAGATTGCCTTTCAAAACAAGTTTCAAGCGGATGTTAACATATTGATTACTGATGATGGACAGCTAACGCAGATTTCAGCCCTCCATGCTTCCAAGGAACATGCTGTTTCGTTGATATGTGATGCTATGGGGATTTTGTTACAAAATGTGATGGTGTTTGGGGATGATGCCAATGATATAGAGCTTTTTGATCGGTGCGGCTGGCCTGTGGCGATGGGAAATGCAATTGATGAATTAAAATACAGAGCCAGAGAAATTACGGAAACGAATGAACATGACGGGGTTGCTGTTATTTTGGAGAGACTGTGCCTGTAATATCGTTTAAGGAGTGAGAGGTGCTGGGGAATGAGGTATATGGTAAGATCAGTCGCTGTTGAAGACATCGCGAAACTTTGTTCAGTTCGCAATAATGAACAATTATTCAGGTCGTACCTGAAACAGCAGGAGAATAACGAAGCTATACTCACTATTGCAGCATCAGCTGATGAGGATCGTGTCATTTTGGGTTTTGGAGTGCTCAAATTGCAGGGCAAGCTGGTCCCCAAGTTAAGTGATCTGTATGTAAAGGAAAAGTATCGCAGTCAGGGTGCTGGTTCAGCGCTAATCCGTTACAGGGAAGAGTTAGCAATACAACTGGGGTTCAGCGAAATATTTGTGAGTGTTGACCCCGTCGAGAATCCCCAAATGATCAAGCTTATCTCGGCGCACGGCTACCATGCGATCTCAGAGCCGTATACCAAGCAGGCCGTATATTACAATGAAGATGGTACAAGTTACGAGAAAACATACATACGAATCGATTTGAAAAAGCAACTGCGGGTGTAGTAAACGCTCACCACAATGCAGCTGCTTCTGACCGAAAGTCGTGATAGGCTGGAGCATTGTATAGCGATTGTAGAAGAGCTGTACTGAGATTGACGTGGACGGAAGGAAGGTTTAGTCATATGTATAGGAGAGATGAACATGTTTAAACGCAATTTAGATGATACAGGTACTGCATATCTTTCTTTATTTGCATCAAGTGACGCAACTGCGTTATATCAATTAATAGATCGAAACAGGGAGCACCTTGGAGCCTGGCTCAGAATTCCCGAAATGACTTTAACGGAAGAGGATTCAAGAAGCTTTATTGAACGGACACGTCTTCGCTATGCGCGAGAGGAGGGGTATTGGTTAGGAATCTGGTTGCGCGGTGAGTTAGCCGGTTCGATTGGATATTGTGATATTGATTATATGAACAAAAAGGCAGAGATTGGTTATTGGCTGGGCAAGGAGTATGAGGGCAACGGGTTAATTACGAGAGCGGTCAATGTGTTTGTCCAACATGCCTTTGAGAAGCTTTCCTTAAACAAAGTCGAGATTGGTGCTGCTGCGGACAATTTTAGAAGTCGTGCAATACCTGAGAAGCTGGGCTTTCAACGGGAGGGTGAGCTAAGAGATTATGAGTTTTTAAACGGGAGGTTCCTACATAGAGTAATGTATGGTTTACGGGCTGAGGAATGGACGCAAACCATAAAATAACGAAGGTTGGGGGTCCATATGCTCGATTGGCTGTGTCGCATCTTCTTGTATCCTGCTCCAGCGATCAAGTTTTCCACGGAGGAGGCGCAAGCGTATGAGAAATTAGCTTTAAATGCAACGGAAGACGGGTTGATTGAATATGACTTGCCTTATGCTAAATTTCGATATTTGACTTATGTTTCTTTAAAAGGACTTTATGTATTTCACGGGTCAAATCACACCGGCATACGTATCTTTGAACCGAGAGAGCAGACTTTATATAACGGCCAATGGACCAAGGCTGTTTTTGCTGCTTCCGATCCACACTGGCCGATGTTCTATGCTATTTTCAACCGCAGCAGACTGAAGGGGAGCTTTCGTAACGGATGTATTCGGGGACGGAAACAAAACTATCATTTCTATTCCCTGAATCAATCTACGATATCAAACGGTCCATGGACAGAAGGAATGGTCTATTTCCTGCCCAGAGAATCATTTACTGCACCAAAACCAAGGGGGATCTCTTTTGATGAATGGCTCTGCCATGAGCCTGTTGCTCCGATCGCCAAGTTAAAGGTTTGCCAGGATGATTGTTATTACCACAACAAAATTGCAGTACATAACGATGGAGAGTCTTTGATAAAAACATGGCTCTTATATAAAACAAGAACAACACCAAGGAGGACACAAGGGGGAAATTCAGATGAGTAAACAACCTTTATTTGTCATCACAGGAGCAAGTGGTACGGGAAAAACAACGGTGTCATCGCATGTTCGCAAGCTGTTGCCTGAATTTGACGTATTTGATATGGATATCATCGACAACGTGGATTGGCAGATCGCCAAAGAGAACTGGCTGCGCGTGGCGTACAGCATATCGCTAAGTGGAAGAGGGACCGTACTGTGTGGAACGATGGTGCCTGAAAATATTGCTTCCTCCAGTTATATTGATCGGTTTGATCGCATTCTCTACATCAATTTGCACTGTGATGACACCACACGTCGGACACGATTAGCAGCACGGGGATGGAACGAGGAGATGATCGAGGATCATCGTAATTTTGCGAATTGGCTGCTGCAGAACGCAGACACAGCTTTTGAACCGGCCATGCCAACGGTGGATACAACGGACCTGTCTTCCGAGGAAGCTGCGAAACAGATTGAGCAGTGGGTGAGAGCGAACGGGTAGAAGTTTTAATGTGACTGATGTCTTACAGAATGATGATAGGCTTACCCGGCTTGAACCGATGAATTTCGATGATGAATGGAGGTTTTGAATGTTACCTTTTCAAGTAAATGATGCGATTCAGTTAAAGCTAATACAACCTCAAGATCGTGATGAGCTGTACTCCTTAATTGATCTGAACAGAGTATTTCTGAGAGAATGGCTGCTATGGGTGGATAAACGACAATCTCCTAACGACCTGGATGCTGTAATTGAATTATGGAGATGTAATTACGAGGATAACAATGGTTTCGATGCAGGAGTGTGGTTTAACCAGGAATTGGTTGGCATGATAGGTCTGCATTACATAGATTGGAGAAACAAAACAACGAGCATCGGATATTTCCTGTCGGAATCCTCTCAAGGCAAGGGCATTATCACAACAGCCATCAAAAGATTGATTACATATCTGTTTAATGATCTGAAGTTGAACCGAGTTATTATTCAATGTGCAGAGAGTAATATCAGAAGCAGAGCGATTCCTGAGAAGCTCGGATTCGTCAACGAAGGCACATCCAGACAGGCTCAGTGGCTGTATGATCATTATGAGAACATTGTGACGTACAGTTTATTGTCCAGTGAATGGCAGGAGTGTGTGTTAAAATGATATCCAATATTGTGCCATGGCTGGTTATCCTCTGGTTCGTTTTTCGATATTACAGTATCCCAAAGAAAGACCGCATGTACAGTACAATCGTGCCAGCTTCCTATTGGATCTCTTCACCGAACAGGACGGAGATACAAAAGAACGTTGAATGCGCTGCTTTTTCCAGTGCGTTTGTGCTGAGACATTTCGGCATGGAGTCGGAAGGAGAGCAGCTGTATCGGAGGTATCCTCGCAAATTACTGGATGGTACCGTGTATCCGAAAGCGATTATTGTTTTTTTCAAAAGATTAGGGTATTCGTGTACATATTTGCACGGTAATATCAACACGTTAAGACAGCAGATCAGCCGCGGCGTTCCGGTCATTCTGTTTATACGAGTGCATGCAGACCGGCGTTTTCTGCACTTTGTGCCTGTTGTTGGATACGATGAAACACATTTCTATCTGGCAGAATCACTTGATTTCAAACGTAACTGCGAGGAGCCGCTGTATAACCGCAAGATTAGCGTCAGTGAACTGGAATCGCTGTGGAAACCATGGCTGCCTTTCAGCCGCCGCTCCTATATCGTGATTGAACCAAAGCTGGATTCCTTGGATAAATCGGCATAATCATTCCATAGTAGAGCCAAAGCTCCATACTTACCCTGCAAATATTTCATCAGGTTAACAAGTTCTGTGTTCGTCCGCATATATATTTACTGAAGACGGGTCAAGACTCCGGCTGTCCGAAGTGTATGAACGGAGGGGAGAGACATGGGCATTGAATCATCCTGGATGTTTGATTTGTTTGGAACCGTCTTTCCGGTGGCATTTGTCCTGATTCTGGCGATTGTGCTGTTATCGATGGGCAAAGAAGTATGGAGGTGGGGACGCAACAATGCGGAACCGCTGCTGACCGTACACTCCCGCATTACCAGCAGACGGGTGAAGATGAGCCAGTCGTCGTCCGATGCTGCCAGCACGACTCCAGCGCGAACGCAGTACTATGTCACGTTTGAAGTGGAGAGCGGAGATCGTCTGGAATTCAAAGTGAACGGTGAAGAGTACGGCATGTGCGCAGAAGGAGATGAAGGGCGGCTGTCCTTCAAAGGAACCCGGTATATCGGATTTGAGCGGACGAATCGCCTGTATACCGAACGTTTGCGAGGTTAAACATGAAGCAGCTTGCGCCCGAGTGGCGTGAGCTTTTTTTGGCGAACTGCAGGACAAGCGTTTCTTAATGCAGAACCATGTTTGTATATTAGTATACAGAGAATGTAATAGAGGAGGAATTATGATGTCATTTACAGATCAGGTTGTCGTTGTCACAGGAGCTGCGCAGGGGATCGGGAGAAGTGTGGCTGAAGCCTACGCGCTTGCCGGGGCCAAAGTGGTACTGGCGGATGTTCAGGAAGCGGAGGGGGCAGCCGCAGCGGCTTCCATTCGCCATGAGGGCGGTGAAGCGATCTTTGTGCATTGCGATGTTCGCAAGGAGCAGGATATCCAGCATCTGTGTGAGACCACAGTGAAGGAATTCAAGCAGATTGATGTACTCGTGAACAACGCGGGTGTCTCCAGATGGAAGTCTCCCTATGAGCTCACGGTGGACGAATGGGACGATGTGCTTAATATCAATGTCAGGAGCTGCTTTCTGGCAAGTCGGGAGGCGGCCCGGTATATGAAAAAAAATAAACATGGTGGGGCTATCGTCAATATGGCCTCTACTCGTGCAATGATGTCGGAGCCGGATAGCGAAGCATATGCCGCATCTAAAGGGGCAATTACAGCATTAACCCATGCGATGGCAGTCTCACTCGGGAAAGATCAAATTCGGGTCAATTGTATCAGTCCCGGCTGGATCGAGACCGGAGATGTGTCGAAGCTTACAGATGCGGACCATGCACAGCATCCATCTGGCCGCGTGGGCGTGCCTTCGGATATATCAAGGGCTTGTTTGTATTTGTCCGATCCGGCTAATACCTTTGTCACTGGGACTAATCTCGTAATTGACGGGGGCATGACTCGAAAAATGATATATGAGGACTAGAACCGGGACTCTCCCCCGTAATGGTCTACTCCAGGTTCCTCCGAAATGAAATAAGCCCAAGTTAAGCACTTGGGCTTATTTGTTTTTGATAAGTCGGTTGCTATAATGAATGTGATTTTACAACAGAACAGGAATGGAGGGAGTGTATGTTCGGGAAAACATCCCGGAAAGTATTTTGGCTTTTAATACTGATCGGAGGAATGATAATGATCGGGATCAAGGCACCTGCTGAGGCGGATGACGTAGATATACGGGCTGCCTGGGTATGGCAGGCACAGTCTGTGAAGAATGCAGGAGATGAACTTCTGGCCAATGCGGCTAAACATAAGATTAATCGGTTGTATGTGAATGTGGACATGAATATATCAAAAGAGGTATATCAAACGTTTATCGCCAAAGCGGGTCGTGAAGGCATTGCTATTGAGGCACTTGGCGGTGATCCCTCCTGGGGAGTGGAGGGCCGCGAGGGTCCTATGCTTCGCCTGGCTTCATGGGTTCATGATTATAATCAGGCAGTGGAGCCGGGCGAACGCTTTGATGCGCTGCATCTGGATGTGAAGCCCTACGTGCTGCCAGCGTGGAAGGAAGATGCAAAACCTCTGGTGCAATCCTGGATCAGCAACATGAAGCGGGTACTGGAGCAAGCGAAGCAGGATGGTGGAATCGCTGTGCATGTCGATCTGCCTTTCTGGCTGGATTCCTACACGGTCAAGGGTAGTCGAACTGTTGAAGATGCAGATAACGAAGCACTGTCACACTGGTTTATTCAGAATGTAGATCAAGTCACTTTACTCGCTTACCGTGATAATGCACAAGGGAGTAACGGAATTATTCGTCTGATCGAGCAGGAGATGGAATGGGCAGATGCCAGCGGCACTTTTGTTACGGTGGGTGTAAATACCAAACCGATGCCTGGAGAAGAGTTTACGAGCTTTGCGGGTAAAGGAGCTTCCCAACTGGAAGGTGCTCTGCAGGAGGTCGCTGCGGCCTTCCGTGAGCATCAATCCTACGCTGGCTCAGCCGTTCATGATTTGACCTATTGGGGAGAACTGGAGCCGGAGGAGCAGCCATTACCCGAGAAACCTGTAAATCCCCCTGTGAGTGCGCCCGAGATTCGCGGCACCTACATCTGGGAAGCTTCACAAGTCACGGATGATGGCGGCGAGCATATTCTGGCGTTTGCCAAGCAGCAGAAGATCAATTGGTTATATGTGCGGCTTGATCTGGATCAGCCATACTCCAGTTATCGCAGTTTTGTGAAAAGAGCGAAAGCACAGGGCATAGAAGTTCATGCTATGGGGGGCCACCCGATCTGGGGCAAAAAAGAAAATCGTCCGCGGATCAAACGGTTGATTGATTATGTGAAAAATTACAATGCAGAAGTCGAACCGGACGAGCGGTTCGTAGGTATACATCTGGATATCGAGCCGTACACGTTGCCTGAATGGGCGGAGAATCGGGATACATTGCTGTCCGAATGGGCGTCGAACATTGCTTATTTCCAGGAAGAGACGAAGAAGGACAGCAGCCTGGAAACCAGTGCGGATCTCGCGGTATGGCTGGATACCTTCCCGCTCCCGGGTAAAGATGTAACGGTAACCGAATTTATGATTGATACACTTGATCATGTATCTCTGATGGCTTTCCGTAACACGGCAGAAGGCTCTAACGGGATCGCTGCGGTTGTAAGCCAGGAGATGGAGATTGCTGATCGTCTGGGGAAATCACTGCTCGTTTCCGTTGAAATGAAACAGAATCATGAGGGTGAGCATATCTCGTTTTACGAACAAGGGGCCAAGGAGATGGAAAATCAGCTAGACAAGCTGCCGGAGCTCCTGTCTGGATATAAGGCGTACAAAGGCAATCTGGTACATGCCTATGATTACTGGGTTGAAGCGAAGCCTTAACAAGCACTGAAGCGGTTGATAATCGCTTTAGTTTAAGAAAGGAAAAGCCTTGGAACTTCACGCTCGAGTGAGGTTCCGGGTTTTTTTTATGGAAAAAAGCTGGAATCGTGTCACCGAATGGGCTCCTGCACAATACGATGTACGGTGATGAACAGCTGCTACCAAGGGAGGGATCAGGCAATGGCTGTAATTAAGGCCAATACGGAAGACGTCAGGCTGCTAGCCAGATTGATGAGAGCTGAAGCCGAGGGAGACGGTGATCAAGGCATGCTGCTGGTCGGCAATGTTGGCGTGAACCGTGTACTGGCGGACTGTCTGGATTTTGGCGACATCCGCGATATTAATCGCATGGTCTTTCAGAATCCGGGAGGCTTTGAGTCTACGCAGAAGGGATACTTCTACCAGCGGGCGAGACAATCCGAGATTCGGCTCGCGCAACGCGTCATTAACGGGGAACGTTTCTGGCCGGCGAGTAACTCGTTATGGTTTTTCAGACCCGTTGGGGAGTGCCCGGAAACATGGTATAACCAGCCTAATACGGGACGTTTCAAAGCACATTGTTTCTTTAGTCCAACAGGTGAAGATTGTCCGAGTGTGTATTAATCCTTTTATATTTTCATAATTCGGGGAGGAATTAACATGATTAATCAGCCTTATCAACCAACTCAAACGATGGGTCAGCAAGCCAATGCGGCCGTAATGGGTCAACAAGCCAATGCCGTGTTGGGTGCACAAGCGAATTCCCAGGTTCAAGGAACATCCTACAAGGTTGGCAACAACATGCCTTCGATGTCGCCAACACCAGGCATGGTATCTCCAAGCTCTACAAGTGTGCCGCCGCTTGTGTCCAGCGGAAGCCCAATGACGCCTACAGGTACAGTTGTTCCTACAACAGCTCCGCAGTTCGAGCAGTCATATATTGAGAACATCCTGCGTTTGAATCTCGGTAAATTCGGCACGTTCTACATGACATACGAAGGCAATAAAGAATGGAATGCCCGCATTTTCCAAGGAATTATTGAAGCTGCTGGACGTGACCACATCATTATTAGTGATCCGAAAACAGGCAGAAGAATTATGCTGCTGATGGTTAACTTTGACTATGCCACTTTTGATGAGCCGCTGCTCTATCAATATCCGGGCGTTGTTGGCAACTATCCGCAAGCACCAAGCAGATGGTAATCAATTGAAAATGTAGTATACGATATCTGATATAATGGGCCTGACGGCCAACACATACGGGGAGCTGGGCCGTTCTGAGTGCAGTGCAATCTGCGCTCAGGACGGCTTTTGCCATTTCTATCGCATGTAAACCAGCATCTAAACCAGACAATATAAATAAAAGTAACCTGAATGAGAATGAATGGCACTTACATATGAAACACAGGCAAGAGGCGAGAGAAGAATAACAGGCCAGGCCGTAGTCAGGCAGCTGCGGAATTAGAGATGAAGGGAGTCTACGGTGTTGAAGCTATGGATTGATGGAGCATTGAAGGGAGAGCATGAAGCCTGTGAGCAGCTGGTTGCACAATACCGCGGAATGGCGTTTGCCGTTGCTTATCAGCAGCTACAGGATATGCATGGAGCAGAAGATGTGGTACAGGAGGCATTTACCGAGGCTTTTTCCAATCTGATCAAATTGGAAAAGCCTGAAGCTTTCCCTGGCTGGTTCAAAGTCATCGTAGAAAGGCAGTGTTACCGCTGGATAAGACGCAAGAGATACCCGGTTGTTCCCATGCAGGAATTAGACGATGTATGTCGCGGGGAGGATCAGGAGCATGATCCAGAGGCCAGGGCGCTGCAGAATGAGCTGCAGCGGACGCTGCGCAGCTCCATAGCCAAGCTGCCATCCACGATGCAGATTGCGATTGACCTGTTTTATTTTCAAGGATACACGCTTCAAGAAATATCGGAGTTCCTGGGAGTGAACATATCCGCGTTGAAGAAAAGGCTGTTCGATGCACGTGTAAAGTTGAAACGTTCCATACCCGTACGAAATCTTGCGACTACATTTAATGAGCTTTATGAAGGGGGAAAAGGCATGCTGCATATTATGAATGGAGATCACGCTGCCAACCGGCTGCGAGAAAGCGGCATTCAGGGAGATATTGTTGTATGGCGCGAACTGTACACGTATGGCCCCATATCCTCTGATATGGCCGATCGAAAAGCGCGGCAGCATCGCGCAGTTGTACTGGAAGACGAGCTAGGCATACCACAGAAAGAATATTTACAGATTGATAAGCTGGAACACAAGCTGCTTTCACTCAAGCCAGAACAAGAGATTGTATTGTGGTTTGAGCATGATTTGTATGATCAGACGATGCTGTCGTATTTGCTGCACTTTTTGAGTCATAAAAAATTCATGGAATTCAAAATCAACCTACTATGTATTGATTCGTTTCCGCAGATCGAGCATTTCCGAGGTCTGGGACAGCTCACATCTGCTCAAATGCAGACGCTCTCCGGTACATGGCATGTCATTCAGGAGGAAGAGATGAAGGCGGGCCGAGCGTTCTGGGAGGCGTATTCCTCTCCTGACATTCGTGATCACGAGCAATACATGCAGCAGGGTTCACAGGCTCTGCCTTTTGCCAGCGCTGCGTTCAAGGCTCACCTGTCCCGTTTGCCATCCGAAACAAATGGTCTGGGCATCATTGAGCAGACCACACTTGAAACGATAATGACAGGCATTCAGCGTCCCCCTGCTTTATTTCGTGAAATGGGAGACAAGCTGCCTGTTCTCGGTATGGGTGATCTGGAATATTGGGCACATCTGAAGAGGATGTCGAAGGGACCTTATGCGCTCCTTCGAATGACTGGTGCGGCACGTTTTCCAAAATATAATCAGCATGAACCGGCTTTTCATAATGCTGTGCTGTCTGTAACGGAGCTTGGCATTCAGGTATTGAATGGTGAAGTGGACTGGCGCACTTTGCGAGAGGATGAGTATTGGGTTGGCGGCATACATGTTGAAAAAGGCCATCATGGTTAGATGTGCTGAAACCTGGTTGCAAACATGCTGTACCAGATGAACAGGTCGAGCTTGTCATCAAAGAGCGGATATAGAGCTGTCGCGCATGTGGGGGGGGTCCATATGTGCGACAGTTCATTTTATATAAGCCCTAGGGATAATCGAATCGAGGATTGATTACGTCAATCTATTTCCATAGTGTTTGATTATGTTCATATGATGTTCTGTATGTCCAGCAATGATGTAGAGTATGGTCCTTGCTGTGACGCGTTTATGAACAACAACTCCAGTTCTTACCCAGGCTGCTGGTGAGATGCTGTCAAGCAGGGAGAGGGTTGATTGTCTGGCCCTTTGAAAATCCGCAATCAACGCTGCAACCTCGGATTTGTTAAAATCACCATGGTTAACATAAGTTTCCTGATCGTAGCCAGGAAGGTCTGTCTGATCTCCTCGAGCAACACTGAGCAGCCAGTAACTCATTATACGTTCCGAGTCGTTAATATGACCAAGTGTTTCTTTCGCGCTCCATTTGCCAGGCGCATAACGATGCTCTGCTTCTTTTTCACTTAACGTGTTATATAAGTGTACGATGTTTTGTTCCTGATCTCGAAGAAATTGGTTGATGTTCTTGTCGCCTACATTATAGACATACTTCGTAAAATACGAATCAAATTCATTCGCTTGTGGCCGCTGCAGCATATGGATTATACACTTCCCTTTCTTGTATAACGTCAATTAAGATGAATACCCTGCCTGATAGGGTTTTGGAACGAGTGGGCTCTGAGGTTCAAGCTTGATTCCTGCATGTACAGCCCAATAAGGGTCACGGAGCATGCCTCTTCCGATGGCAACCATATCTGCTTGTCCACCTTCAATGACGGAGTGTGCCTGCACGGGGTCATCAAGCATGCCTACAGCGATAACAGGAACATCCAAAGCTTCGCGTATTTGCTCCGCATAGGTCACCTGATAACCTGGGGAATTACGTGGCTGATTGGATCCTGGCGGGCCTTCGCCTCCTGTACTTACATGAAATATATCCACACCAGCCTTCTTGTAAGCCTTGCATAAGCGGATAGCATGTTCAATATTGTACCCGCCTTCGACATACTCCACTGCAGATATCCGGAAGACGAGAGGCATATTCGCCGGCATTTCTCTTTTAACCGCTTGAATAACATCTGCTCCGAAGCGACTCAGGTCTTGTCCGTAAGCATCATCTCGTTGGTTAGTAAGAGGCGACTGGAACTGGTGAATCAAATAACCGTGAGCGCCATGCAGCTCTATTACATCTACGCCTGCTTTTACGGCACGCCTAACGGTATCAGCGAATTGCTGTATAATGCCCGGAATTTCTTCCGTGGCAAGTGCACGTGGCATACGGTAAGGTGATCCAGGAAATTTAATAGCTGATGGTGCAATAGGAGTTTCAACAAATTCAGTCTTTCTTCCCGCATGTGCGATTTGAATTCCAACTTTGCTGTTATAGGCTTGAACGCCTTTAATGATGCGTGCAAAGGCTGGAATCTGATTGTCAGACCACAAGCCAAGGTCCATCTCCGTAATGCGTCCATCCGGGTCGATATCTGTCATTTCAATCATAATCAGACCCGTACCCCCGATTGCTCTGCTGAGATAATGAACATAGTGCCACTCATTCGGTTTTCCGTCTTTTGCGGTAACGGCATACTGACACATGGGTGCCATAACAACACGGTTTTGCAAATGTAAGCCTTTAATCACGTACGGAGAAAATAGTCGCAAAAAAACGACCTCCAATCTATATGAAATTTACATAAGTGTATCCCTCGTGTTAATATGAATCAAATTAATAATTTTAATGATTGGGATGAGCGATAGATCATGAGCATAACGAGATTTGAAATCTTCTCCACGGTGGTTGAACTAGGCAGCTTCACGAAAGCGGGAGAGAAACTGAACATGACACAATCTGCTGTAAGTCATGCAGTCGCTGGATTGGAGACAGAACTCGGGATCAAGCTATTGCTGCGGGATCGCAAAAAGGGATTTGCTCTTACAGAGGCAGGTCAGCGAATTTTGATCCATATGCAGGAAGTTCTAAATCAGATGGAACAGATCAAGCAGGTTGTTGCCTTTACATCCAATATAGAAGCAGGAACGATTCGAATTGGAAGTTTCTCAAGTGCTACAGCATGTGTGCTGCCTAAAATTATCGCTGCATTTCAAAAGAAATACCCCAATATCACGTTCAGTTTTTTCGAGGGAACGTACGAGGAAATTCTTGAATGGTTTGAAACGGGAATTATTGATCTGGGCGTTGTTGTAGAGCAGCCAGGCAAGGAACTAAACGCGTTGACGCTTATGCAAGATCGAATGGTTGTTGCTTTTCCTGCTGGCCATCGTTTTCAATCCGAAGAAATCATCGAAGTGACAGAACTCCAAAGAGAATCATTTATTATGCCTAAAGATGTCTACCGTGCTCATGTCGATGAGATTTTCTCTCAAATGAATTTCCAACCGAATGTTCGTTTTGAAGTACAGGATTGCAACACGATAGCAAGCATGGTACAAGAGGGACTCGGCGTTACCATCGGTCCTGAATTGTTCCTTAAAGATCAGATGAATATTCATATCAGGCCTTTAACGATATCAAACTGCAGAAGCATAGCGCTTGCTTTCCCGAATACGGAGTATGTTTCTCCTGCTGTACAGGCCTTTCTTACAGTAGCACAAGAGGTATTTGGTAAAAAAATAGAGAAAACTGCCTGATTCATTAAAATGTGCAGCAAAAACAGCGTAATCGCTGATTTTGTAAACGAAATGTGCTAATTTGGCCTTTTAAGTGTCATAGGACACGGATTGACTGTGTAGTGTAGAATTATATAATAAAAGAAGCATATCCATGTTATTTGGGCACAAACGGCAGGAGGTGGAAGCATTGGGAAGTTGAAATTGCATATGAACGGCAGAATGGCTAATATCCTACATTTTCGAAGGAGGTGGACCTATTTGCCGAAGAATAACGGCGAATAGGAAGAACATTTGAGTGACCCCTTACCGAGTATATTAAATTTGGTTTTAATTGGTTTACTGGTATTAATGAATGGTTTCTTTGTTTCGGCAGAATTTGCGATGGTGAAAGTGCGGGGCAGCCGGATTGAGGCATTAGTGGAAGCTGGCAACAAAAATGCGGTCTATGCTTCTAATATTGTACGTAATCTGGATGCTTATCTGTCTGCATGTCAGCTCGGCATTACCTTAGCTTCACTTGGACTCGGGTGGCTGGGAGAACCAGCAATCGCACACCTGGTAGAGCCTTTATTTACGGCATTTGGACTGGGTCCGGTATATGTGCATGGCATTTCCATTGCGATCGCCTTTGTTATTATTACGATTCTGCATATTGTATTGGGTGAGCTTGCTCCCAAAACGATGGCAATTCGCAAGTCGGAGACGATTACACTGTGGTCCGCAGCATTGCTAACGTTCTTTTACAAACTAATGTTTCCCTTCATCTGGGCATTGAACGGCATGGCGAACGGATTGCTCAGACTGTTTCGGATGGCACCTGCTTCCGAACTGGACGATGCACATAGTGAAGATGAAATACGTATTCTCATGAAAGAAAGCAATAAGAGCGGTTTAATTGATAACACTGAATTAGCACTTGTTGATAATATATTTGATTTTACGGATACAACCGCACGTGAAATCATGATTCCGCGAACAGAAATGATCTGTCTCAATGCCAATCAGTCCATGTTGGAAAATATGGAGATTGCGAGTGAAAGCATGCGTACCCGTTATCCGGTATATAACGGCGACAAGGATCATATTATCGGCTTTATTCATATTAAAGATCTGATGCGCTCGCAGCTCACCGATACGATCTCCGTGATTCGTCCGATTCTGGCTGTGCCAGATACGACATTAATCAGTGATCTGCTCAAGCGTATGCAGCGCAGCAAGACACAGATTGCAGTGCTGATCGATGAGTACGGAGGAACCTCCGGCATGGTTACGCTTGAAGATATCATGGAAGAGATTGTTGGTGAAATTCAGGATGAATTTGACCAGGAGCGTCCAGCGATTGAGCAAGTGAATGAGATGGAATATTCCATTGATGGATTAATGCTCATTGAAGAAGTCAGTGAACGTTTCGGCATCGAGATGGATCGGGCTGACTACGATACGATTGGCGGCTGGTTATACTCCAGAGTGGATGCTATTCCGCCTGAGATTGGTCAATCCGTTGAATATGGCGGGTATCTGTTTGTGATCCAGGAGACAGAACAGAAGCGGATTTCACGTGTGAATGTAGTGAAGATGGAAATGCTGGTTGAAGAGGAGGGGGCATAACGCCCTCTAGTTATAAAGAAAGATTTATGGCATACAAGCCGCTAACGATTAGCGGCTTTTTTGTTGCACCCCGACAAGTTCTCGTTCCGGGTTGACGCCCTGGGGAATCTCATGGTATTATTCAACTCAACAAAAGAGGAGGAGGCTCGTTTCTATGACTCATTCCATGCGTCTTCGATAATAAGCAGTCAAAAAGCTGATTTTTTCCACAATCGTGGGCTTTTTTGATTTGCTTATTTTACGTATGGAGAGACATAGATCGCGATATGGGTAAGCTTATTTAGCTGTATTTATATTGACGTGTCCTTCTATACGTGAGTAATGCAGATTCAAGCCTGATGTGGGCCTGGATCTGCATTTTTTGTTTGTTGCCAACATGTAAAATCCAGAAAGGAGCTAAGACTTATGAGGTATATGCACTGGTATTTCTTTATATAATCCCCTTCTTTAATCGCAGGTGATCCTGCGAGCGTGAAAACTGCGATTTTAGAGGGAGGTAAATTGAATGAATGCATTGATTAAAGCCAATGAGATATTTGTGGAATATTCGGGCCGTGACATATTAGACATAGAACATCTGGAGCTTTATGAATATGACCGGATCGGCCTGGTTGGAGCCAATGGGGCGGGCAAGAGCACATTGTTAAAAGTACTGCTGGGTGAAATGCCTGAATCCTGCGGGAGCATTGTAAGAAACGGAAGTTTTGCCTATATTCCGCAGCTGGAGCAGGGCGGGACTCAGGAAGAAGTGGATTATGCGTTAGCAGGCAAGCTTGGCGTAGACAAGGGCAGAGGAGAGAAGATGAGTGGCGGACAGGAAACACGACTGAAAATTGCTCAGGCTTTGTCGAGGTCAGTACATGGCATTTTTGCAGATGAACCGACCAGTCATCTTGATTCAGAGGGGATCCATTTTCTGATCCATCAGCTCTCTTTTTATACAGGGGCGCTGCTGGTCATCAGTCATGATCGGTATTTTCTGGATCAGGTGGTCGATAAAATCTGGGAGCTGAAGGATGGAAAAATTACCGAGTATTGGGGCGGATACTCTGATTATATAGCCCAGAAAAATGAAATTCAGAAAAAGCAGGAAGTTCAGTATCAGCAATATATAACTGAACGAGAGCGGCTGGAAAAAGCAATTGCGGATAAAAAGAATCAGGCCCAGAAAATGGATCAGAAAGATAAAGGTGCTTCAAGGAAAAACAGCTCCGATCAAGGCGGGCGGCTTGCCCATCAGAAGTCGATTGGAAGTAAACAGAAAAAGCTTCATCAAGCCGCCAGAAATATGGAACAGCGCATCGAAGCGCTGGGAATTATAGAAGCACCAGAGGCGATTCGCACGATTCACTTTCGGCAGAGTAAAGCATTAGAGCTGCACAATCCGTTTCCCATCATCGGAAAAGAGATAAACAAAACGTACGGTAATAAAGTCATTTTGGAGAATGCTTCTTTCCAATTTCCGCTTGGCCGGAAGATTGCTCTGACAGGCCCAAACGGTGCAGGGAAAACAACCCTTTTCAACATGATTTTGAATCATGAAGACGGCATTACACTATCGCCCAAAGCAGAGATTGGTTATTTTGCACAACATGCATATACGTTTGATCACCATCATGCAGTCATGGAATTTATGCAGGAAAACTGTGACTATCAGGTGCCTGAAATTCGAGCTGTACTGGCATCTCTGGGATTTTCCCAGCATGATGTACGCAAGTCTTTGGCGGCATTAAGCGGTGGAGAGATCATGAAATTGCAGCTGGCAAAAATACTGCTGGGGCGATACAACATTTTGCTTATGGATGAACCGGGTAATTTTCTTGATCTGCCTGCAATGGAAGCACTGGAGCATTTGATGAAAAGCTACGAGGGTACGATTATTTTCATCTCGCATGATGCCCGGTTAGTCGAAAATGTTGCTAATCAGGTATATGCTATAGAGCATAAAAAAATCGTTCAAATCAGGTAACGAATAACACCTTACTTGGTTCTTCATACGGTTTGGAAACATTTAGGTTTCAGGGACATTGTCCCCCGAAAATTGTAAGAGGACGCTACCGCTGTATTATCGGTGCGTCCTGTTTTTTTTGAAACCAGTTCTTTGGTTAGTTCGTTTAATAGATTACATCAAAATAAAAAGAAGCATGCAGAGGAGGAAAAATGATGAATACTAACCGTGTATGGAGTAAAGAAAGAAGCCGATCACCTATTCCGAAAATAGCCATCGCGCTCGCATTGACAACCCTGGCCGTTATGGTCTTGCCCGAAGTCCATTCGGCTACAGCGAGTCCCATGAATAACGCGATATCCGGTGCAAAAACGGCTCCGCCGCCGCTCGATTCTCAGGATCATTCCATTCAATCCAGAGCTAGAGCTGCCAACCCCGTACATATCTTTCAAGCAGAGAGTACCTTAACCCGTGGAGAGGGGCTTCAGGCTATCATAAAAACAACAACAATGACATACAAGAACATGAAGACTCTTTCCGCCCAATATCGCTTAGAGCGCTGGACAGGAACAGCGTGGGTAACCTACAAAGCAAGCTCCTCCTCTCAGACCCAAACGAGTGTGCTATATGCAGGTTCAGATTGGGATGTCCTTGCCGGCTATTATTATCGCGTGGTTAGTACTCATACGGCTTATGATGGAAAGGTGACAGATCAGGTCACACGTACTTCAAACAGTATTTTATTTTAATTTAATTAGCTTTGGTGGGAGAGCTTTGCTCCAGGAAATCATTCGCAATCGCAATCATCTCTTCCCGGGTTATCGTTCCAAACAGACTCATACTGAGTGATCCTGTCATCCACTGAATGGAATTGAAGGGTTCTCCGACATATACTAGTGCTTCACTACCATCGATGAGCTTCACAATTTCACTTTCACGCAGCGACGTTTTCTCAATAGACTGCCCAGGCATTACATATTCATAATCGAACATCATCAGTTCTTCGTCTTCCGTTTTGCCTGTGACGGTATAGCGGATTCTCATCCGGTCAGATTCGTAGTAATCGTCTTCATTCACCGGGTTCTCCGTATCCAGCATTAGCATATATTTTATTTTGTCAAAGCGGGCAGGAATGACGTTGGGTACGATAAATTCTCCCATAAATCCGCCCCGAGCAACCTGTTCTGTCACCGCAACAGGACGAAACACATGTTTATCCAGCTCAAAGGCAGGGAACTGTCCCTCTTCCTCATGAATCGCGCTGAATTCCCTGTCGGGCGGTGGAGGTGTTTTGGCGGTAGAGGGGTCTGGAGCAAGCTGTACCGATTGATCTTCAACAATGATGGATTTCATGCCATTGCTCCAATTTTTAATAGATTGCACAATGGGGGATACGGCTTGTGTCCCGGAGGGTAGACTGAAGATAACAGCTCCAACCATCACGGAGGCAGCAACAATAGTCGACAATTTCAAGGTACGCATTCTCCGTTTCCGAGCGCCCAGTCTTTCGATCTCTTGCTGTACCTTTTGCCAGGATTGGTGCATGGATTCGTTGCGCGAGACAGAAGGGGCGGAGACAGCCTGCTGGAAAGCTTCATCAAAGGCCTGCTCAAAAGCCGCATCAAAATATTCGTCCTCCAGGCCTGAATCCCATTGTTCTTCAAGCTTATTTTGCCTGCCTTTGGTCAACATTTCCACCCCATTCCTTATGTAATTTCTTCTTGATACTACCTCGGGCCCGGAATAAACGTTGTTTTACAATGTCTTCCGTAGTATTCAGCAATTCTGCAATCTCCCGATAAGAGAAACCTTCCTTCCAGCGAAGCTCCACCAGCACGCGGTATTCCGGCTTTAATTGTGAGAGGTACAGCTCGATGGATTCCTGCATCATCTGTGTCTCAACCATGCTTTCAACCGAAGCAGCGGTTTGATTCATCGTTTCTATATCTATAAAAACACTATCCGTGTCCAGTTGGTTACGGTTATTTTTATTTTTTCTTAAATAATTAATTGCGGTATTCCGGGTAACGACCTTGAGCCAGGCTTTAAGTTTGACCTCATCCTCAAAAAGGGGTTTGTTTTTAATGATTTTGATAAAAGCTTCCTGAATAACATCCTCTGCTGCTGCTCGTTCCTTGATGATATATACGATCAGTCCATATACCATATTATAATATTCATAATACACTTCTTCCTGAAGTACAGGTCCTAATTGATGAAAATCTGAAGCAAGTAAAAGCTGGAGCCGATTGGCCATGATGTTCTCCTTTCTGGTCAACAGTCCACAAACATTGGTATCATTACATTTTACAACAGATTATGGAAACGTTACAATGTCCGTTAGACCTGATTAACATCCTGAAAATAAGGAGTTCTGGCCCTGTCTGAGGTTTGCTGAAAAATAAAAAACAGACGTTCCTGCAAACCACCAGTTGAGATTAAAGAACCTCTGTTCAATAAGTGGCTGCAAAATCGTCTGTTGAAGAGTACTGCCAAGCGGCTTGTTCAAATCTGGAATCAGAAAGCCCAATTGCCATTCAGGAAGATAGCCTCACGCTCACCATTCGCTGTAATGCCGTAGATGTCTGTCTCGGGAGAGCCCATCATGAAATCGACATGTGTAATGCTGGCGTTCATGCCGCGGGCTGCAAGCTGCTCGGGAGACATCGTTTTGCCTCCTTCCATATTGGAAGCGTAAGAGCTGCCGATCGCAAGATGACAGGATGCGTTCTCGTCATACAGCGTGGTGTAATACAGAATGCCGCTTTCGGAGATGGGGGAGTGGAATGGCACCAGAGCAACCTCGCCCAGATAATGAGAGCCTTCATCCATGGAGATCAGACGCTCCAGCGTTTCCAGACCTTCCTCTGCATGAAAATCAACAATCCGTCCCTTCTCGAACGTAAGAGTAAAGCGATCAATGATGCTGCCGCCATAACTCAGCGGTTTGGTGCTGGTCACTTTGCCATTTACACCGAATTTCGCCGGAGCCGTGTATACTTCCTCGGTTGGAATGTTGGCTACAAACGGAGTACCCTTCTCGTTTACACTTCCTGCCTGAGCCCAAATATGTCCGTCTGGAAGCTCCACGGTCAGATCGGTTCCGGGAGAGAGGTAATGCAGTGCTTTATATTTTTTGTTATTGAGCGCGACAGCTCGGGATTCCAGGTGCTCGATGTGCTGGTCCCACGCAGCAATGGGATCATCAACGTCAGCGCGCACAGCCGCAAATATCGCGTTCCACAGCTGATTCATTTGCTCCGCTGCAGGCAGGTCCGGGAACACTTTGGCGGCCCAATCCGGTGAAGGGCAAGCGATGCCGGTCCAGCTCATTTTATCTGCCTGCAGGTACTGCCGGTATGTACTCATCGCCTGACCAAAGGCGCGCTGATGCGCCGATATTCTGGCTGGATCAATCCCCTTCAACAAGTCCGGGCTGGAGGATAGAATGGTCAGAAAAACGGCGTTGTTGGCCGCAAGCTCTTCCATCTCGGCTGCATGCCATTTGGGTGGTTCATTGAAGGATTCCTCAGGAGCCAGCTCGAATCGAAGGCGGTTAACGGTCTCATCGGAATACTTCACAATGACTTGCTTTGCTCCGGCTTCATATCCTTTGCGCACGAGCAGCTGCACGAGCGGGGCCGCGTCAATCATGGCATTAATGACAAATATCTGGTCTGGCTGCACGTTGGCTCCAACTTTGACCGCCAGCTCGGCGTAACGCTCCAGCTTCTGTTCAAAAGTTAACATGGAAATCCCTCCATCATTTTCAAGGTAGATTATCTATCTAAGTTGAACTAAAGATTTTACACAATCCACTCCAATGACAGAACAACCTTCTAATCGCTGTTATCCCCAGATTTTTTGGATTCCCTTTTCCAAAGGGTAAAATCCGGAGATAAAGGCGACCGCTCCGCTTTTTCAGGTTTTTTCTGTCCTCTCCGTTCACGTGTAAATAAATAGTTCAACTTATTTAGACACAGGAAAAGAGAGGAGATTTCTCCTCTCTTTATATGCTAAGGCTGATTAGAAGGCCCAGTTTCCATTCACGAAGATAGGCTCTTCCGCACCTTCTGCGGTTACACCGTTGATGTTCATCTCGCCCGAACCAATCATGAAGTCGACATGTGTCAGACTGGAGTTCATACCGCGTTCAAGCAGCTCTTCCTTGGACATCGTTTTGCCACCCTCCAGACAGAAGGCATAGGCATTACCAATGGCCAGGTGATTGGATGCATTTTCATCAAACAAGGTATTGTAGAACAAAATGTTGGTGTCCGAAATCGGGGATTTATGCGGAACCAGAGCAACCTCGCCCAGGTAGTGTGCGCCTTCATCCATTTCGACGAGGTTTCTCAGCGCGTCCAGACCTTGCTCGGCTGTATAATCGACAATGCGCCCATCCTTGAAGGTAAGGGAGAAGCCATCAATCAGATTCCCGCCGTAGCTCAGCGGCTTGGTGCTGCGAACCGTACCATTTACACCCGTTTTCAGCGGAGCCGTAAAGACTTCCTCTGTCGGCATGTTAGCAATGAACACATGACCTTGCTCGTTCACACTGCCGCCAGATACCCAGATATGGCCTTCCGGAAGTTCAATGGTCAAGTCTGTACCCGGAGCGGTGTAGTGAAGCTTTTTGTATTTTTTGCTGTTCAGCAGATCGGCGCGGGAATCGAGGTTATGCAGGTGAGTTTTCCATTCTGCGACAGCATCCTGTTCACCAATGCGTACGGTTTTGAAAATAACGTCCCACAGGCGATCCACTTGCTGCGCTTCGGGCAGATCCGGGAATACTTTGGCAGCCCATTCAGGGGATGGAACAGCCACAATGGACCAGCTGAACTTGTCAGCCATCTGATAAGCGCGATATTTCTCCAGCGCTTTGCCGCGCACTTTCTGACTGGTCACGATGCGCTCTTGAGCAACACCGTTGAGCAGGTCAGGATTTTCCGCAATGACGTGCAGAATGGCTGCACCTTCTTCAACGAGCTCTGTCATTTCACCCGCAAACCATTTGGGTTCAATTGAGAATGCTTCATCCGGAGCCAGATCATAATGAAGACGTGTAACGGTCTCATCGCTCCAGTTGACTTTGACGAGCTTGGCACCCGTGTTATATGCGGCTTTGACAATCAGGCGTACAAAATGTGCTGCTGTAATCGGCGCGTTCACCACAAGGGTCTGTCCAGGGTGAACATTGACCCCGACCTTGACAGCCAGCTCAGCATATTGCTGCAATTTCGATTCAAAATTGTTCATGCTATTTTTTCCTCCAATGTGATATGAATAACGTAGCTGGCGGGCTTTTCAAAGTCCTCATTACCATAGTGTAAGGAGTCATTAAGGTCCTTCATTGAATAATGTATACGTTGCTACGATATATATTGTACAATTAACCAATAATAATTACCAAACAGCTTTACCAGAAAGTTGGAGAAAAGTTGTAAATCCAAAGATTTCACCGAAAGCTTTACATGAGTGACTGTAGGAGAATCGCTTCAAACGAGAGAGTAAAAGGAGAGTATGAGAGTGAGTATTGAAATTATTCGTGCTGAAATGCGCCGTGAGGACGAAAAAAGCTTTGTAGGGAGTACTGTGTTCAAAACAGAGGGTGATAAGTCCGTATATGAAATTACGTTTATGAGCAAGAACGGCAAGGATTGGGACTACAGCCTGCATTTTACGGAGCAATCCGGTGATGAGGAAGAGCTGCTGAAAATGGACGAGCTGCTTGAAAATGACGATGATCTGTACAATCAATTGCTGGATGCAGCTCTGGATGCATACCCGGCTTAATAGGCCGGGCATGTTCTTGTTCTATTGTCCGATCTGTATGACTATACTAGACGGTGTATGCCTTAACAGGGCGTGCGCCGTCTATTTTATTCTGATTACGAATAGATGAACCAGAAAAGGGAAATCTACGAGATGAACATAAGCAGAGACAATTCGCCTGATGGGGGGTAACCGTGAATGGCATTTGACAATCTGATTACATCTGGAATGACCTGATTTGAGGAAGCGGCTTCTGATATTCTGAGTTTACGTACCCTTTTTGTGAATGTCGTGTTCATTGGAGAGCCGGGAAGCAGGAGTTGGGTGCTTGTGGACACAGGCATGCCCAATTTCACGGAACACATTGTCCATGTGGCATCCGAGCGTTTCCAGGGACCGCCATCGGCTATTATTTTAACGCATGGTCACTTTGATCATGTGGGGACTGTGGTTGAGCTGGAGCAGTTCTGGGGAGTTCCTGTATATGCGCACCCCTTGGAAATTCCGTATCTGACAGGTTTGAAAGATTACCCCCCGGCAGATCCCTCCGTTGGAGGAGAATTGATGGCGAGGTTATCTTTCACGTATCCGAACGAAGCGATTAATCTGGATGATCGAGTGTTTAGTTTGCCTTCGGATCATTCTGTACCTGGCCTGAGTGGCTGGCGCTGGGTGCATACGCCTGGTCATACACCCGGGCATGTGTCTTTATTTCGCGAATCGGATCGCATGCTGATTGCTGGCGATGCCATCGTTACAGTGAAGCAGGAATCTCTCTGGAGTGTTCTGCTTCAGGACAAACAGCTGCATGGCCCGCCTGCTTATTTTACAACCGATTGGAATGCGGCGCATCAATCTGTTCACAATATCAGGCAGCTGGAGCCAAGTGTAGCCGTGACCGGTCATGGGCATAAGTTAAGCGGGGAGATGTTGTACACATCGCTCCGGCAGCTGGATGACAATTTTGAAGAGGATACGGTGCCGAAGCATGGCAAGTATGTGGATTGATATGTCAAAGCCCGGCTTAGGAGGTAGAGCGGGCAGCAGGCCAAGACAGCGCGGAATGAGCAGCTGTCTTTTTTGTTTTGCAAGCGGTTGTGATGAATTGTCATCAATTTTATCCATTGTTCAGGAATGTTTAATTTGTTCTCGATCTCAGATTGTTATTTTATGTGCAGTCATGATATAGTCGAGCCGTATCATATAACCTTAGTATGCAGGAGGTACATATAACGATGACACAACAGAATACAGCATTTGAAGAACAATTTGGAGGCATTCCGGCGGTGTGGCTGCGATTTGGTGCATTTGAAGCGGCGGTCATTCCTAGTGTTGGGGCCAACCTGGTTGCGTTCCGGGATACAGAAAAAGGATATCGCTATCTGCGCGAGCCGAATCAGGACGATATGAAGGAGTTTTTGGCGGCCCCTGCCGTGTATGGTATTCCGATTCTATCCCCGCCAAACCGGTACGAAGACGGTCGCTTCCCGTGGAATGGCAAAGTCTATCAGCTGCCGATTAATGAACCTGCTACTGGCAACCACCTGCACGGATTTCTGCATGATGTGGCTTGGACGGTTGAGGGATATGGCTCCAATGATCAGGAGAGTTATGTTACGCTAAGCCAAAGCATCGGGGAAGGACACGCATTTTACAAATATCTGCCGTTCACCTTCACTGTAACGCTTCGTTATTCCTTGAGCAGTCAGGGTCTTCAGCAGCAGTTGATTGTGAACAATACGGGTACCGAGTACATGCCGAATCTGTTTGCATTCCATACAGCGATTAAAGTGCCTTTTGCCCCGGACAGTCAGTCTTCGGATTATACGGCCAAAGTGACGATCGGTCAGCGCCGTGAATTAAATGAGCGCTCTCTGCCGACAGGACAATTTCAACCGCTTACACCAGACGAAGAGCAGATGAAGGCGAACGGAGTAAGTCCGTTTTTTGCAGCAATGGACAATCACTACACAGCGGAGCCGCAAAATGGCCGTAACTACATGGAGCTAACAGATCACCGCACGGGTGACAAGCTAGTTTACGATGTGGGCACATCCTATAAACACTGGATGATCTGGAACAATAACGCTTGTAATGAGTTTTTCTGCCCTGAGCCGCAGATGAATCTGGTTAATGCACCGAACGTAGAAGGTGTTTCTGCGGAAGAGATCGGTCTTGTTGGCCTACAGCCGGGGGAACTGTTCGAGCAGACCAGCCGTTTGTATCCGATAGCTGCTCGGAAATAGTTTTCATTGCTCTTCCATCGTTTCACAGGCTAAGCGGGCTGGAGGTTCAATTCGTTTTGCGCTACGCTTACAATTTTGTCGAAAAGGTGAAAACCTGCTCGTAAATCATGTATAATATGACGAGATACACAAGCTTTGTAGATACCCAGACCAACTTTTTGGAGGAGGACAAGCAAGTGGAATACCGCATTGAGAGAGATACGTTAGGCGAAATGAAAGTACCAGCCGACAGGCTGTGGGGCGCTCAAACGCAGCGCAGTAAGGAGAATTTCCCGATCGGGCGCGAGCATATGCCAATGGAAGTCGTGCGCGCTCTTGCTATTTTGAAAAAAAGTGCTGCGGCCAGCAACCATAAATTAGGCAAGTTATCAGCGGCAAAGGCAGACGCTATTGCTTATGCGGCAGACGAGATTATTGCAGGACGCATTGACGACCATTTCCCGCTCGTAGTATGGCAGACGGGCAGTGGAACACAGTCTAACATGAATGTGAATGAAGTCATTGCCAACCTCGGTAATCAGCTGCTGGAACAGAAGGGAAGCGACGAGCGTCTGCACCCGAACGATGATGTAAACATGTCGCAGAGCTCAAACGATACATTCCCGACAGCGCTCCACGTAGCGGGTGTTCTAGCTGTGGAAGATCAGTTGTTGCCAGCGATTGCGGTGTTGAAAGCGACTTTTGCGGAAAAAGTGGAAGCGTTTAAGGATATCATCAAAATTGGACGTACTCACCTTCAGGATGCAACACCGATTACGCTGGGTCAAGAGATCAGCGGCTGGGAAGCGATGCTGGGCAAGAGCGAGCGAATGATTCGTGAAAGCGTTCAATATATGAAGGAACTTGCGATTGGCGGAACTGCTGTCGGAACCGGAATCAATGCACATCCCGAATTCGGTGATCTTACAGCCAAAGAGATTGGTAAACATACAGGCAAAGATTTCGTATCTGCGCCGAACAAATTCCATGCACTGACAAGCCATGATGAAGTGGTGTACGCCCATGGTGCAGTCAAAGCACTTGCAGCCGATATGATGAAGATTGCCAACGACGTGCGCTGGCTCGCAAGTGGACCGCGCAGTGGTCTCGGCGAGATTCGTATTCCAGAGAATGAGCCAGGAAGCTCCATTATGCCGGGTAAAGTGAATCCTACACAAAGCGAAGCAATCACGATGGTTGTGACGCAGGTCATGGGTAATGATGCAGCAATCGGATTCGCTGCGAGCCAGGGTAATTTTGAGCTGAACGTGTTCAAACCGGTTATCATTTATAATTTCCTGCAATCCGTACAGCTGCTTGCTGATTCTATCGTTGCGTTTAATGACAAATGCGCGGTAGGCATTGAGCCAAATCTGGATCAGATCAAGCATAACCTGGATAACTCCCTCATGCTCGTTACCGCACTGAATCCGTACATCGGTTACGAGAATGCAGCCAAAATCGCCAAGCTGGCGCATAAGGAAGGGTTATCTCTGAAGGCGGCTGCGTTACAAACAGGACTGCTTACAGAAGAGCAGTTTGATCAATATGTAGACCCGGCCAAAATGATTGCACCGAAAGCCTGATTTTTTCATACGGATCCACCAACATATGATTCAAAAGTACGACCTGCGAAAGTGGGTCGTTTTTCTTATGCCACCGTAATATTTATGCTTGTCAGATGGTATCCACGCATATAAAATACTTATGCAACTGAATTCATGTACAGATACAGCACTCGTCTAAATTTGGAGGGTTACGCGTTGTTTAAAACGAGAAGATTTACGATACGCTCCAAAATTGTATTGGGCTATCTTGTAGTTGTGCTTTTATTTGGTGTGGTACTTCTGGTACTTTCGGCCCAAATTAATGTACTACAAAAGGAAAATGATTTTATTAGTCACCATGATCTGGATGTACATAATCTGACAAATGCGATCGAAAAAAATGTGCTCGATATGGAAACCGGGCAGCGCGGATTTATGCTTACCGGGAATGAAACCTATCTCGAACCGTATACTCAGGGGCTGTCTGAATGGGACTCGAATTATAATCAGCTCATTGCACTTATCAGCGACAATCCGGCACAGCAGCAAAGTCTGCAAAACATTAAATCTCAAATTAATCGCTGGATAGAGATTGCCGGTGAACCATCGGTACAGCTCAAGAAAGAAGGAGATCAGGACAAGGTCATCGCTTTTTTTGAATCCGATCCGGGTAAAATTGAAATCGATCTGCTTCGCTCTCAGCTTGCGGCCTTTCGCAATACCGAGACTATGCTGACGGAAGCGAGGGTGACCGATCTGGCGAACCGCAGCTCCACCTTGTTGACGATCATGTACACGCTGTGGGGCCTGATTGCAGCAATGTCTATTGCCGCAGCTTTCATCGTCTCCGGTAACATTGTGAAAACACTGCTGGAAGTGAAGCAGACCATTAGTGATATTTCCAAAGGTGGAAATCTGAAGCAGCGTATACGTGTGCGGACACGGGATGAAGTTGCTGATCTCGGCTATGAAACCAATAAACTGCTGGATGAAGTACAGGAGCAGAACCGTGTAAAGGATCAGATTACAGGCATTGCTACGCTTTTGCAAAATCCAACGACACTCGAAGGGTTATCGCGCTTGTTTCTGAGTGAGCTTGCCGCATTGCTGGAGGTTCCATATGGTGTGCTGTATTACTGGAAAGGAAATCGTTTGTTGCGTGTAGCTGCTTATGCAGGAGATGGTGAGCAGGGACGTTCACTTGGACAAATATCGCTTGCACCGGGTCAAGGCATGGTGGGGCAATGTGCTGTGGAGAAGCGTGTACTGCGAATGAACGATCTACCTCAAAATTACATTCGGATTTCTTCTGGCCTTGGCTTTGCATCGGCAAGTTCGCTAACGGTTGTGCCTGTGTTGTTTGAGGGCAAGACGATTGCTGTTCTTGAGCTTGCTTCCATGAAACCATTACAGGAGCAGGCGATGAAATTAATCGATGAATTAACAGTTATATTCGGTGTCTCTCTGCATTCTACGGCTACACGAATGGAGCTGCAGCACCTTTACGATGAATCTCAGGTTCTGAATGAAGAGTTACAGGCGCAATCCGAGAAGCTGCAGCTTCAAACGGAGGAAATGCAATCCCAGACCGAAGAACTGCAAATGCAGACGGAAGAGCTGTATATGTTGAATGAACGTTTGGAGGCTCAGAAGGGTGCTGCCGAGAGTTCAGCCAAAGAACTTGCGAATGCAGCGGATCAATTGCGCACAAGCTCGGGCTACAAATCCGAATTTCTCGCAAACATGTCACATGAGCTTCGTACACCGCTGAACAGTATGCTGATTTTGTCGGAAATTTTGGCTGATAACAAACATCATCACTTGAGCAGTGAAGAACAGAATTACGCTTCCGTTATTCACAGATCAGGCAAAGACCTGCTGCATCTCATCAATGATATTCTGGATCTCTCCAAGGTGGAGGCAGGCCAGATGGAGGTGGAGTTTAATGAAGTATATCTGGATACCTTGCCCGAAGTAATGAACCAGTATTTCCTGAAGACCGCCGAGCAGAAAAATCTGGATTTCCGCATTCAGCTGCAAAGTCCGCTCCCGGAATCCATCGAAACGGATGAGATGCGGCTGCATCAAATCCTTCGGAATCTGCTTTCTAATGCGTTCAAATTCACAAGTGAGGGTGAGGTAGCACTGACCATCTCTCAAATGACTCTGGATCATGCCGATCGGGCTGGTCAAGCGACAGAAGTCATCGCTTTTAGTGTGAGTGATACTGGCATTGGGATAGAGGATAGCAAGCTGCTCCAGGTGTTTGAAGCCTTTAAACAGGCCGACGGGGCAACAGCGCGTAAATATGGGGGCACGGGGCTAGGGTTGTCTATTTCGCAATCGCTCGCATCACTGCTGGGTGGTTCCATCTCGGCAGTAAGCCGTCCGGGGCAGGGCAGTGTGTTTACACTGTTCCTCCCGCTGTACAGAGAAGGCTCGGATATATCGCATGAGCCTAATGCCAGATTGTTTGTGAGCGAAGCGGCAGGTACAAGTGCAGCATCAGAAGATCAGACCTTGTCTTCACTGGCTTCCGCCTCCCCGACGACATCATTGTCCCAGACACCAGAGGAAAGCCCTGAAATTTGGCTCACACCGCTTGAGGAAGCAATGATAAGTGGGTGTAGAATTCTTGTCGTGGATGATGACATCCGCAACGTCTATGCGCTTGCCAATGCACTGGAGCATTATGGTATGCATGTGATCTCCGCGCAGAATGGTGCCGAATGTCTGGAGTTACTGGAGTATGGTGGACTGAAGCCGGATGTTATTCTGATGGACATTATGATGCCGGAGATGGATGGAAATGAAACAACTCGCCAGATTCGGGAGCGGCTGGGCTTGACCGACATTCCGATTATTGTGCTCACGGCCAAAGCGATGAAGGAAGATCGGGAAAAAAGCATCGCCGCTGGAGCGACGGACTATCTGAGCAAACCGCTCAATGTCAAAGATGTATTGTCCCGAATGAAATTATGGATGACTCACGAAAAAATGGAGATCTAGAGTAATCGGATGTATTTATCCATCTATTCTGTGGAGCGGCTTATTTCAAAAATGAGCATGCTTCAATCGACTTATTGAACCTATGCCATGGATCGCATGATGATGCGGTCTGTAGGCCATAGGTTTTATTTTTTTTCATGTCAGCTTCTTTTCGAAAAATGATGTTATAATACTTAACAACAAATTCAATTTCTTTGTCTGATGCATGTATTGAATAAATATGATAATGAAAAAGAGTAGATTTATATTTAGATTTTTACACTATATGTAAAGTATGTGGGAGGTGTTGTCCGTGCAGCTTACCGTTAAAGAGGCTTTACAGGTATACCCGCTGTCTGAGGCCAAACTGGTGGCGGGCGGAGAAGGGACTTCGCGCATGATGAAATCCGTGAACGTCATGGACGCTCCTGATATTGCGGACTGGATCAAGTCTGGAGAGATGCTGTTTACAACCGCTTTTATTATGAAGGATAGCGAGACGGATGCACTGCATCTGATGCGGCGCCTGAATGATCGTGGGTGTGCGGGACTGGGCATTAAACTCGGACGTTTCTGGCAGTCCATTCCCGACGGAATTATAGAAGAGGCGGATCGGCTTCGCCTACCACTGCTGGAGCTTCCGTTCCAATTCACTTTCTCTGATCAGATGAATGCTTTATTTAAGGTGGAGCATGAACGGAGTCACCGGTTGCTGCATGAAGTGGTGCAGAAACAGAAAAAGCTCATGCAGTTTGCACTGCAGCAGCAGCACCACCGCAACGTGTTTGCGGAAATGTCGAGCATCCTGAATTATCCGATCGCAGTTATCGGCTCGCGCGGGCATGTGCTCTATGGCAATGAGGGAATGGGGGAGCATGCAGTCACACAGGGCTGGCCCTGGAAATCGGTTATGCATCGCGTGAAATGGAATCAGGGCAGCTGTCATCGGGTACCGATCAGGCAAAGTGATGAGGAGTTCGGTTTTCTGCTGGTATATACGGACTCGGCCTTGTCTCTGCGAGCGGAGGAGGAGCTGTTTCAGCAGGCGGCTGATGTGCTTGCCTTTTACATGGATATGACCTATCGCGAGCATATAAATCCGACGGTTCAGGATGAGATGCGTACGCTGCTTACACAATATGTGGATCAGAAATTGACCATTCAGGAACTGATCACTTTAAGTGAAAATAAAGGCATGCATTTGTTCCAGGGCACGTATCAATGTGTGCTGACCACGCTGGAGCCGAACGTTTTTGCTGAGGGTAAACTCCTCAAGCAGATTCACCGGGAGCTGCAGTACAATCCGCTGATGCAATTTACGGCGTCCCAGCATTTTCAGATGAATGAAGGCATTCTGTCCATCTATACCTGTCCAACAGGACGGGATTATGGGGATGAGTTATCTGCTTTTCTACTGAATCGATTCGGGGATGTGCTCACAGCACAGGAGGCAAAAGGAGCGCCGGGGCCCCGTTTCTGGATCAGTAAAATGAAACATGAACCCGTGTCGCTGCGTGAAGCGTATCATGAATGTCTGGATACACGTCAGCTTGCTAACAGATTTGGAATGAAGGATCGCGCGCTGCAATTTGAAATGCTTGAGTTTGCATATGTATTTCAGCATGTACCGGAGCAGATTATGGAGAACTACTGCAATAAGGTGCTGGAGCCTTTACTCGCCAGAGATGGTGATCCGAATCAGGTGCTTATGAACACGCTGGAATCCTTTATCGAGAACGATGGACTAATTAATGAGGCAGCCAAACAGCTGTTTGTGCACCGCAACACCGTAACCTACCGTATGGAAAAGATCGGCAGCCTGCTGCAAATGGATTTCAAAAAAACGAATGATCTGCTCAAACTGAAGCTGGTGTTCACCTTCCGTAAGTTTGTGCGTGATAAAGCATCGGCCAGACCCCGCATCTAACAAATGAAGGATTCAGAAATGGTGGATTAAAAATAATGATGTGGGATAGAAACCAAAACCAGGATTAAAGTTTTTCACCCATCAGACCGTGTGAAGTATAACAATGTATCAACCACAGAATAAACCGCACTTTGCAATTTGAGGTGCGGTTTATTGACATTGAAAGAGGAAAAGCACACGCTAACCCGTGCATGAATAACAATCCACAGGTTTTATGTTATGTTATATAACAAATTTGCGTAAATAATATTGCCGCAGAACAAGGTAGTGCTTAAAATAAGGAAAAATCATCGCTATAAAAAGACCGGGAGGGTTAACATGCACAATCTTCTTCATCTCGTTAACAGCTGGTCTGAATCACAATTTGTACAGACCTTTGGTTCTTTATTTGAAGATTCAGCCTGGATTGCAGAACACTCTGCCCCGCTGAGACCCTTCGATTCCTTCGAAGAGATGATGCAGACCATGATACAGCAAGTTCTAGGCTCGGAGTATGAAGAACAGCTGGAGCTGCTTCGCAAGCACCCCGACTTGGGGGCAAGGATCAGCATGAGCAGCAGTTCGGTACGGGAGCAGGCCGGTGCGGGTCTTGATTCGCTCACGCCGGAGCAATTTATGGAGATGCAGCAGTTAAACAGCACATACACAAGCCAATATGGCTTTCCATTTATAGTTGCAGTGAAGGGACATACAACCGAATCGATTCTTGATTTGATGAGACAGCGACAAGGGCGAGCCTCGCGGCAGGAGTTTGAGACGGCATTGAAGGAAGTCTTCAAGATAGCCGGGATACGTCTGCAGCAATGGCTCGAAGAACATGGGCAGGAAATTGAATCCGGGCCGAGTTCTTCTAAGCCGTTTTCTTCAATGAACGTATCGTATACAAACCGTGCTGAGAAGATCCCGGAAGAAGGTGATATCTGATGGAGCAGCATAACGGTCGCATTACGACTCATGTGCTGGATATGTCCAGAGGTGTGCCTGCTGCGGGGATCAGGATTGAATTGTATTTTATAGAACGAACAGGAGCAGAGGCAAGCAGCACCAAGGTGGCAGAAATGCTGACCAATGCAGATGGACGACTGGATCAGCCTATGTTTGCGGATGGAAAACTTCAAACGGGTGAATATGAGCTGCTTTTTCACGTGCATCCATACTTCGCACACAGTAACAAAAATAATCCGCCAAGCTGCTTGTGGACTGCGGTGCCGATCCGTTTTGCTGTATCCGATGCGACAAGTCACTACCATATTCCGCTCTTGATTGCTCCGGGAGGATACAGCACATATCGGGGGAGCTGATGAGGCTGATCAAGAACAAAATAAAGAACAACAAAATAAGAAATCACGGAATAACAGGAAATCTGAAATGAAGCAATAACAGCTATGAGAAGGGTTATGTGTAAAGGGACGGAGGTAAGACGCTATGAATGAGTCCGGGCGATATGCCTCTTTCAATACAAACGATTTCCTCGCAAAAGGCATAAGTCTTCCGGATGTAGAGAAGGTAGAACTGCAAGCCATGTTAGATTGGCTGGCTGGTTATGGAGCGGATGAACAGGGCGGTGTAACGAGGTTGTTATATGACAGGGCCTGGTGTGATGCACAGCAGGCTCTCGCTGTCAAAATGCAGGAGAAGGGGCTTGCGGCCGAGTTCGACCAGTCCGGCAATCTGTTTGGCACACTGCAGGCTGATCCTGACTCTTCGGCTGCGAGTGCACACGCTCTGCCCATCGTTACTGGCTCTCATATTGATTCCGTAGTACACGGCGGCAAATATGACGGGGCCTACGGCGTAGTGGCAGGAATACTGGCTCTGGAATATTTGCAGCAGCAGTTCGGAGCCCCTCGGCGTACGCTCCAGGTTGTTTCGCTCTGCGAGGAGGAGGGCAGCCGGTTCCCCTTTGCCTATTGGGGCTCGCGCAGCATAACGGGTGCAGCTCATCTGCAGGATGTGCGTGAGCTTCAGGATGCTGCCGGGGTGAGGTTTGAAGACGCAATGACTCAGGCGGGATTTGGACCTGGTAGCCATTATAGGGCAGCCGAGCGCCAGATTGGAGCGTTTATCGAGCTTCATATCGAGCAAGGACAGGTGCTTGAACGTCTGGGGCATTCCATCGGTATCGTATCAGCTATTGTAGGCCAGAAGCGGTTCAGTGTGACGGTTGGTGGAGAAGCCAATCATGCAGGCACAACACCGATGATCTGGCGGAAGGATGCACTTGCCGGGGCTGCCGACATGATCAGTGCAGTCAGACGAATTGCGCTGCAGGCAGGGCAGCCGCTTGTGGCAACGGTAGGACAGATTACTCCCGATCCGGGTGTGGGCAATGTGGTGGCAGGGCGGGCCGTGTTCTCGCTCGACATTCGGCATATTCAGCAGGAGAGCATAGAGCAATGCTGGAAGCAGATGCTTGAGGCATTTACAACGATTGCAGAGGAGCAGCAGCTTGAGGTGGATTGGGAAGAGCATCTGTCAGTTGCCCCTATAGCTATGAATACCGGGATTATCCAGGACATTCAGGAAATCTGTTTCCAGGAGCAGCTGTCCAGTCACACGATGGCAAGCGGTGCCGGTCATGATTCGCAGATTTTCCAGCCTGCCTGTCCGACGGCGATGGTATTTGTACCGAGCCGCAGCGGAATCAGTCATAATCCGCTTGAATTCACAGCGGAGGAAGATTTGATGCGGGGCTTTCGGGTACTGGTCAGACTGCTCTACAAATACGGTTACGGGAGCTGAATGAAGATGGCTGTCTATAAAGAGTTATCCCCGTCCTTGCGGACCATTATGACCCCGGGACCTGTTGAAGTTGATCCACGTGTATTACGAGCGATGTCCTTCCCCGTTCTCGGGCAGTTCGATCCCGAATTCACTTCACTTATGAATGACACGATGGCCATGCTTCGTGAGCTATATATGACAAGCAACGTATGGAGTTACCCGGTGGACGGTACGTCCCGATCCGGCATTGAAGCGGTGCTGGTCAGTCTGATTCAGCCGGGAGACAAGGTGCTTGTGCCAGTCTACGGAAGATTTGGCCATTTGCTTGTGGAAATCTCCGAGCGATGTGGCGCCGAGGTTGTTTTGGTTGAAACAGAGTGGGGGAGGGTCTTCGATCCGGATGAAATCATCAAGGCCATTCATCTGCACAAGCCAAAGCTCGTTGCTGTGGTGCACGGCGAAACCTCAACGGGTCAGATGCAGTCTTTGGCTGACGTTGGCAAGGTATGCCGGGAACTGGATATTTTGCTGGTGGTGGATGCCGTTGCAACCATTGGCGGTACGCCTGTCGAGGCGGATGCGTGGTACCTCGACGCCGTCATTGGTGGAACACAGAAATGTTTGTCCGTGCCGTCAGGCATGGCGCCGATCACCTACAACAGTCGTGTAGAGCAGCAGCTGATGAGCCGGAAAACGATCGAACGTGGACTTCGGGATGCAGATGGTACCCCTGCTGGAGAGCGAACGATTGCAAGCAATTATCTGGATCTGAGTCAGCTGCAGGATTATTGGGGGCCAGCAAGGCTGAACCATCATACGGAGGCTACATCCATGCTTTATGGTCTATATGAAGGGCTGCGCATTGTGCTTCAGGAAGGACTGGAGGCGCGTTATCAGAGACATCGAATCAATGAGCAGGCACTAATGGCAGGCATTGAGGGAATGGGACTGGAATTGTATGGTAATCTGTCCAGCAAGCTGCCGGTGGTAACCTGTATTCATATTCCTCAAGGCATCGACGGGGAAAGCGTCAGAAGGATGCTGCTGTATGATTTTGGTATCGAAATTGCAAGTTCGTTCGGTCCATTAAAAGGGAAAATCTGGCGCATCGGCACGATGGGGTTCAGCTGTCAGCGTAAAAACGTGCTTCATGTGCTGGGTGCTCTGGAAGCGGTGCTGCGGCGCCACGGCTGTAGTGTATCCTCAGGCGAAGCGGTGCAGGCGGCTCTGGACGTCTATGCAGGGAAAGGGAAGGAGGGAGTATTATGCTGAACCAGATGCCAATGGCAACAAGCTCCATGGTGACGACACCACATTATCTGGCAAGTGCTGTTGGAAGCTCTATACTGCAGCAGGGTGGCAATGCCTATGATGCTGCGGTGGCGGTAAGTGCAGCACTTGGTGTGGTCTATCCACATATGACCGGAATAGGCGGCGATGCATTTTTTCTGATTCACGATGGAGCGAGTGGCGAGATTACGGCGTACAACGGAAGCGGCCGCTCGGCGTCCTGCCTTCATGCAGATACATTCAAAAAGATGGGCATGAGCGACATTCCTCGGCGCGGGGTGCTTAGTGCGATTACCGTACCGGGGATGGTGGATGCATGGTGGGCAGTCTGGTCCCGTTACGGCAGACTGGCGTGGGAGCAGCTGCTTGAACCGGCCGTACAGTATGCAGACCAAGGCTGCCCGGTATCGCGCGATCTGTCGTTATGGCTGGAGCAGGATGCGGAGCTGATTATGGGACATACGCCGCTGCGAACAGTATTTGCCCCGGAGGGTACTCTTCTGCAGGAAGGAGACCTGCTCATTCAGAAGCAGCTGGCTGCCTCCTTGAGACAGCTTCAATCGGGTGGACGGGAGGCGTTCTACACGGGGGAGCTGTCTAAACAGATAACTACGGCAATTCAGGAGGATGGAGGTATGCTCGCGGCAAGCGATTTTGCGGCGCATCAGGGCGAGTGGGTGAAGCCAATCAGCACGAATTATCGTGGTTATGAGGTTCATCAATTGCCGCCTAACACACAGGGCTTCTCCATGCTGATGATGTTAAATATGCTGGAGCAGGTAGATATGGCTGCCGTAGCACGTACGTCCCCTGAATTTTACCATCTGATGGCGGAAGTGGTGAAAAAGGCCTTTCGAGACCGGGATCGGTATCTGACCGATCCTGATTTCAGAGAAATTCCTCTGGATCGTCTGTTATGCAAAAGCTATGCAGATGAATTATGGAACGAAATCCAGTCACATCCGACTACAGCTCAACCGTTTTTGTCCCAAGCAATGGGTCAGGATACTGCGTATGCAGCGGTGGTGGATGCCGAAGGCAATGCGGTTTCCTTTATTCAAAGCCTGTATTTTGATTTTGGCGCAGCTTATGTACCGGGTAATACAGGAGTTTTGATGCAGAACCGAGGTTCGTTTTTTTCACTGGACTCGAGGGAAGCCAACGTACTGGAGCCGGGTAAACGTACTTTTCATACGCTTATGCCTGCTTTGGTCACACGTGACGGAAAGCCTTATATGCTATTTGGCACGCAGGGCGGGGAAGGGCAACCGCAGACACAGCTATCTGTCCTCACAGGTGTAGTGGACTATGGAATGAGTATACAGGAGGCGATTAATCTGCCGCGCTGGCTGTATGGACGTACCTGGGGAGAACAAAGTGATACGCTGCGTGTGGAGAATCGGTATCACGACGACGTGTGTGCTGCTCTCGCGAGCTGGGGACATAAAGTGGAAGCCAGAGCGCCGTGGGATGGAGTTATGGGGCACGCACAGGGCATCGTTATTCGAGCGGACGGCATAATCAGCGGTGCGGCTGACCCCAGAGGAGACGGCATGGCTATTGGTTTGTAGGTTTGTAGTCATTAGATGAAGGCGGGTCTTCCGACATCCCGTAGAGAGTGAACATTACCAAGTAGAGAACACAGAACCGGATGGGGGAGATTGGCATGGGTACGATTTTGCTCAAGGGCGCACAGCTGGTCACGATGAATGCAGAGGAAGACGTATTTACGGGAGATCTGCTGATAGAAGATAACAAAATCAAGGAAATTGCAGTGAATATTGAAGAGAGTCAGGCGGATCAGGTGATTGATGCGAGGGGCAAGGTGCTGTTGCCCGGCTTTATCCAAACACATATTCATCTGTGTCAGACATTGTTTCGCGGACGTGCAGATGATATGGAGCTGATGGATTGGCTGCGCAAGCGTATCTGGCCGCTGGAAGCCGCACATGATGAGGAGTCTGTTTATTACTCGGCGATGCTTGGACTTGGTGAATTGATCTCCAGCGGCACGACAACGATTCTGGATATGGAAACGGTGCATCATACGGAATCTGCTTTTCAAGCCATGGCACAGAGCGGTATTCGGGTCATCTCCGGCAAGGTAATGATGGATCATGGAGATGAGGTGCCTGAACCTCTGCGTGAAAATACAGCGGAGTCGCTGCAGCAAAGCGTGGATCTGCTGGAGAAGTGGAACGGATTCGGCGGCGGCCGCATTCAATATGCGTTCTGTCCACGGTTTGTCGTATCCTGCACGGAGGAATTGCTGGTGGAGGTGCGTGACCTCTCCAATAAATATCACGTCAAGGTCCACACCCATGCTTCAGAGAACAGGGGCGAGATTGAACTCGTTGAACATGAACGAGGCATGCGCAACATCGTTTATCTCGATCACATCGGGCTGGCTACACCCCGGTTGGTGCTTGCGCATTGTGTGTGGCTGAGTGAGGAAGAGAAGGAAATTATCCGCAAGCGCGGAGTCAAGGTCACTCACTGTCCAGGTTCAAACATGAAGCTCTCCTCCGGGATTGCAGAGATTCCCGATCTGCTGAATCGGCAGATTGCCGTAGGTATTGGTGCAGACGGGGCCCCATGCAACAACAATCTGGATATGTTTCAGGAGATGCGAATGACGGCGCTGATTCAGAAGGTGCCGCATGGACCGACGGTGATGGATGCCAGAACGGTACTGCGCATGGCAACGATGGGTGGTGCAGAGGTGCTGGGCATGTCCAAAGAGATTGGCAGTCTTGAAGCAGGCAAAAAGGCGGATATGATTCTGCTGGATCTCGATGATTTTCACACTTACCCTTCCTATGAAACAGATATATATTCCCGTGTCGTTTATTCGGCAACCCGAAGCTGTGTGGACACAGTCATTATTGATGGCAGCATTGTGCTGAGCAACCGCAAAATACAAACGATTGACCGCAGTATTGTGCTGCGGGAGTCGGATAAAAGCATTGCACGTCTGATGAAGCGAATGTAACGACCGCACAAGATCTGTTTGATATTAGTCTGTTTGATGTGGGTTTGTTGGCTCGATCTTAAAAAGATGGCAGGGAAAGGCGGCGGCTCAGATGGAGATGCATGATCTGTGTGCAATTGCGATGCGGGAAGCACGAAGCGTGCTCGCCACAGCCATCAAGGTTGAGGGTCATGCTTACCGCAAGCAGGGAGTTTCGATGCTGCTTACCGAGGACGGCTGCGTATATGGCAGTATCAGTCCGGGCTGTCTGGAAAGTGATCTCCAGGAGCGGGTAAGCCGTGTGCTGGAGACGGGACAGCTGGAGCTGGTTGCCTACGATATGCGGCCGGAGGATGATCTCTCCTGGGGAGAAACGATTGGCTGCGGTGGACTTGTCATTGTGCTGCTGGAGCCTGTCTGTGGAGAACTGCGAACGATGATGCAGCAGATGCAGTTATGTTTGGATACCGGCGCATCGGTTTCATTGATCAGGTCTTTCGATGAAGACTGGCAGGCAGTTATGTATGAATGCTTCAAGCTGGAATCCGGCCGAAGACCGCTTGTTCCGATGAAAAGGGATAAAAAGGATCGAAATGATAGAAAGAATAGAAACGACAAAAAGAATAGAAGCGATCGAGATGAGTGGAACCTTCCTCAAAAGTTAACATCGGTGTATGAACCTAAGCCGCGTTTGATCATCATAGGAGCGGGAAATGACGTTATGCCTGTTGCTAAGCTCTCCCGATTGGCCGGGTTCCGGGTGCTTGTAACAGATTGGCGGGAGTCTTTATGTACAGCTGAACGATTTCCTGAAGCAGAGCTGATGTTAGGTTTTCCCCAGGAGATTTATGGTCAACTGAACATTCATGAGCAGGATTATATTCTTCTGATGAGTCACCAATTTCCACGGGAGCGTGAATGGCTGGCCCTTCTGGCGAATCGTGCTTATACCTATCTTGGCATTATGGGTTCACGCACCCGAACAACACGTTTGCTGGATGGGATGCCACCTCTGAAGCATATGCATAGCCCGGTTGGTTTGTCGATCGGAGCTGATGGGCCGGAAGAGATTGCGATAAGTATTGCTGCTGAGCTGATCGCGTGTCGACGTAAAATTCAGAAAGACTCCGGGATTTCCACAGCAATGATTGAAAAAGGGAGCGATGCTTATGCAAACGACAGGTATCGTTCTGGCAGCTGGTAACAGCAGCAGACTCGGACGGAATAAACTCTCGGTGAAGATGCCGGATGGAATCGCACTTGCGGCCTGGACATTGAAGGCTGCCTTGAGCTCAACTTTGGACCAGATTATCTGTGTTGTTAAACCTGGAGATCACCTCGAATGGCTGCCAGAAGAATGCCTGCGAACAGCCACTGGCAGGTATACTGCTGCACCCGGACTGCGTATTGCAGTCTGTGATGATCATGCTGACGGTATGGCTAATTCAATACGCTGCGGTATCTGGACAGCCATGGAGTACAGGCCAGAGGGTGTGCTGATGCTGATGGCAGATCAACCCCTAATAACGGCAAAGCATATTAATGGTGTTCTGGACGCACTGGCTTCCCATCCTGATGCTGATTATGCGGCGGCTGCCGACGATGCGGATGCGAAGCCGCCGGTTGCTTTTCGCTCCCGCATGTTCGGCCCGCTGTTATCTCTTCAGGGTGACGAAGGTGCTCGCAAAATACTTCGTAACTCCATATACAGAGGCGTAAAGGTCCCCTTGTCGCGGGAAAGCTTCTGGGATGCAGATACGGAGCCGCAGTTGAAGCAAATTCTGAATTATGCAGAAGGACAGATGTGGAGAGAGGCTTGATGATGGATTTTAGCCAACGTTAACGTTGATTGCATATAAACAACCCATATAGAAAGGAGGGGGAAGCCATGGCAGCACCAGCATACGGATCAGGAGCGCAGCCTTTTGTATGGCAGCCGCATAGTTTACAGGAACTGCAATCTATCAGAGAACAGCTTGAAGGGGCGTGGTGTTATACCGCTGGAGCCACGTTGCTGCGCACCCAATGGGAAGCAGAATTGAAAGCTCTGCCTCAACATCTGGTTAGTCTGAGCTGCATTCCCGAGATGAGCGAAATCACTGTACAAGGGGATTACATTGTAATTGGAGCTATGACCCGATTAAAGGCATGTGCAGCATCCCCCTTGGTACAGCAGCTTCCCATTCTGCACGAAGCCGTTCTGGCTATTGCCGCTCCTTCTGTACGAAACCTGGCAACCATTGGAGGTAATATTGCATCAGGGATCGGGGATACGCTGCCTGCACTGCTTGTATATGACGCTGAGCTGCAATGGATGACCTGCCGTGGCATGGAGATGCAGCCTGTCACCGCATGGCTTCTTGATGGCGGTATTCGCGGACGAAGCGAAGAAGATGTACTGGTATCGGTTCATATTCCGATGCATCGAGATCGAGAAGGCAGCTCACTTAATTCGCAAGCATGCAGCAGCCCTGTGCCAGATCGTAAGCGTAAGATCGCCTTTTACCGCAAACTGGGTCGCAGGGAGGTATTCACGGCCTCACTTGTAACGGTCGCTTTGTTCGGAGAGATTAATCTGGAAAATGGACGCTGGGAACGAATTGCGATTGCGGTTGGCGGCGGTTCAGGCCTGGCGATGAGACTGACAGAGTCGGAGCAGCTGCTTCGATCCGGCCCGGCGGAGGCTGCTCAGGCCCCCATGCTTGCTGCTCAGGTTATGGCTGAATTTACAACCTACACCGATGCTTTTGCAACAGAAGACTACAGGAAGCAGGCGGCAGGCAATATGCTTGGAGCTGAGCTGTGGCAGGCATTCCAACCATAAGATTTTCATAGGGATGCCGTAAAGGAAAAACGATAACTGTGGCTTAATGGAGCATGAGAGATGTGGCTTAATGGATCAATATAACTATCGAGCAATGAAGGGAGAGATAGAGCATGCTGCTTAACCGAGAACAGAGTGGAAAACGTTGGCACCTGCGGCCGGATGGCCCTCCGAAGGTTACGGGGCAGCTGCAGTATCTGACCGATATGAGCTCACCTGATATGATTTATGGCAAAGTGCTGCGGAGTGATTATCCGCATGCAAGATTGCTGTCCATCGATACTTCGGAAGCCGAAGCAATGGAAGGTGTGTATGCCGTGTTAACGGCCAAGGATGTGCCCGGGCTTAACCGTTTTGGCATCGCCACACCGGATCAGCCGGTGTTCTGTGAGGATCTCGTTCGGTATGTCGGTGATGCCATTGCCGCTGTTGCTGCCGATTCTCCCGAACGGGCCATGCTGGCTCTGGCTGCCATTCGGGTGCAATATGAAGAGCTTGAGCCGCTGGACAGCACGGATGCAGCACTTGCTCCCGATGCGCCTGAGCTGCATCCGCACGGCCCGGGTAACGTTCTGCACCGCACAGAGGTTAAACGGGGAGACGCCGAGCAAGCTTTCGCCTCTTGTGCTTATGTTGTAACAGAGACCTATTATACGCCAAGACAGATGCATGCATATATGGAAACAGAGGGTGGTCTTTTTGTACCAGATGAAGCCGGGCGCTTGAATGTATATGCGGCTACGCAGCATGGATATAAAGACCGCATGCAGTTGGCCCGGATTATCGGCTGTCCAGAAGAGCATATTCGGGTCGTATCTTCCCCTATTGGCGGTTCATTTGGAGGTAAGGATGAGCTGAATGTGCAGCCTTATGGAGCACTGCTTGCTTTGAAGTGCGGTCGTCCTGTCAAGATGCATAACTCCCGTAAGGAATCGGTAAGGGCCGGCTTGAAACGCCATCCGATGAAGATCGAGATGCAGACGGGCATAAGCCGTGAAGGCATTTTGCAGGCGCACCGTGTTCGGATTACCGCAGATACGGGAGCCTATGCTACCCTTGGAGCCCCGGTGCTGAATTTCTGCACCGAGCACTGCATGGGGCCATATGTGATTCCGCACGTTGATGTAGAGGGAATCTCTGTATATACGAATAACGGGTTATCTGGCGAATTTCGCGGTTTTGGCGGCAATCAGGCGATTTTTGCGATGGAAGGGCAGATGGATCGGCTGGCACAGATGATCAATATGGACCCATGGGAATTTCGTAGACGTAATTTGCGGCAAAAGCAGGATCCGGGGCCGCTGAATCAGCAGATTCTGCCTACGGATGGACTTTCTCAAGTGTGGGAGGCTTTGGATCGCTCCGATCTATGGCAGAAGCATCTTCATCCCGAAGAGGAAACGTCACGTCCACCCTGGATAAAACGCGGGGTCGGGGCAGCCATCGCAATGCATGGTGCAGGGCTGGGGTATGGTATTCCAGACCCGGCAGGGGGACGTCTTTCCTTGAACGCCGAGGGTAAGATTGAAGTAGCGTTCAGCTATGAGGAATTCGGGCAGGGTCTCGTTGCTACACTGGAGATCATGCTCTGTGACCTGTTTCAGTGCCACACCTCTGATCTGAGCATCGTCATTGGAGATACGGATCGTGTACCTCATAGCGGCTCCAGTACGGCCTCCCGTTCCACGACAATGGCCTGGATGGCTCTGCAACGGGTGCAGCATGGCTTCCGTTCGAAGCTGCTCGCCGTGGCCTCCGAGATTTCAGGTATTCCTGCCGATAATCTGATGACTGGACCCGGGGGGATATGGACGAAAGAAGAGGATTCGTCATCTTTGTCTTCTTCCCGCTTGGTGGCTGCTTATGCGGAGCTTGTACAGCGTGGTGAAGCGAAGGATTGGATATTTGATACGACCTTTCACTATCCTACCACACCCGATCATGTTGTAGGCGGTCACTACCTCTATACGTATGCCGCAGTAGCCGCGGAGGTGGAGGTAAATATGCTGACGGGAGAAACCAAACTTCTGGATACACGGCATATTGTGGCTGCCGGCCCGGTCATTAACCCGATGGGGTACGTAGGACAGATTGAAGGCGGAAGTGTGATGGCTCTTGGATTTACGCTGACCGAGGATGCTGTTATGCAGAACAGCCGCTATGTGACGTGCAATCTGGACACGTATTTGATTCCAACCATCAAGGACATTCACACACATCTGGAAGTAGAAGCCATTGAGGATTTGCCTGAAGGTGATGCATTCGGACCGAGAGGCATTGGTGAGATTGGTTCTGTAGCGCTGGCTCCTGCGATTACTGGAGCGATCCATCAGGCTACAGGGGTGTGGGTTAGCCATCTTCCAGTGCCGAGGGAAGAGTTGACCAGAGCCTTTAATGTTTTTTTGCCGGAAGGAGTGAGGCCATCATGAAAAACCTGCCACTTGAACAGGAATGGAGCGCTGAAGTGAACGGACATTCCAGACAGCTGTCTGTAGCTCCCGGAACCCGGCTTGTCGATATGTTGCGAAATGAATTACAGCTGACAGGCACTAAAGTGTCCTGTGAGGTTGGACGGTGCGGCGCATGTATGATCCTGCTGAATGGTGAGCCTGTGAATGCCTGTCTTGTCATGGCTTATCAGTGTGATGGCTGCGAAATTACAACGATCGAAGGGCTGGGCGGCGAGCAGGAGGGACAGCTGCATCCCATTCAGCAAGCCTTTGTAGAAGAGGGGGGATTCCAGTGTGGTTACTGCACACCTGGCATGATTATCTCAACAAAAGCGCTGCTGGATGAGTGCCCGAACCCTACTCGGGAGCAGATCGAAACCGGACTATGCGGTAACCTTTGCCGCTGCACAGGCTATGGTGGAATTATAAGAGCGGTGAACAAAGCAAGTGAGCGATATGGTGGAAGAGAGAAAAGCGGCACAGCGATAACCGAAACGGCTATAGAGTCCGCTAATTAATCAAAAAATCAGAAAACAACGCAGTCTAGGCGATCTCGCTGTCTGCTTGCTGATTATGCAAATGTGAAATAACTGAATTTTTTACCCCAGTAATTGTATTATGGTTATATTATGAATAATAGAGAATGTTCTGCGAATCGAGTGATGAAGCAAGCTCAGAACGCAGAAATTCTTTATTATTTTTTTTGCGTTGGAGGCTCAGATGAAATACAGAAATAGATGAAGGCAGCTAGTTGTACATAACACTAGAAGCATTAGGAGCTGCGAGGGCTAAAATGAATCGTTTTCGAAATCAAAATAACCATATATTTACAACCTTTCTCGCTCGTGGTATGTTTACTTTGAAAGCGTCATCATGATCAGGTTTATGCACATTTCGCTCTCACATTTCAATATGGAAAGGGAGATGGAAATGAAGATCGGAATGAATACGGGATGGAGGAAAAGGCTTCAGAAAACAGTTGCCGTGATGCTGACAGGTACTATGCTGCTGGGTACTCTCCTGCTAGGTTTGCTTGCATTAGCAGTACCTGATACAGCTCATGCGGATGCACCGCTGTTGACCATTGAAGGCGAGGATGCTGAGTTAAGCCCCGAACTACAAGTGGTTTCTGAGATTTATGGACAGCCCAAGCCCGGATATTCAGGGAGCGGGTTCGTCTGGATGCAGGGCTCGGGAACGATTACTTTAAACGTGACTGTGCCGGAAACAGGCATGTACAGCATCTCCACACGTTATATGCAGGAGCTTAGCATGGATGGTCGGCTGCAATATTTGGCAGTTAACGGAATGACCAAAGGCTCCTATATGCTTCCTTACACGACGACATGGTCGGATTATGACTTTGGTTTTCACAAATTGAACAAGGGTAACAACTCGATTCAGCTGAAGGCTGGCTGGGGCTACGCTTATTTTGATACGTTCACGGTGGATTATGCCGATCTTGATCCGCTGAATGTGCAGCCTGTACTGACCGACCCTCAGGCTACACCGGAAACGCAAATATTAATGAACTACTTGACGGAGGTATATGGACACAACATTATTTCGGGACAACAGGAGATTTATGGAGGAGGGAATGATGGAAATGCTGAGCTGGAGTTCGAATGGATACATGATCTGACGGGTAAATATCCCGCAATCCGTGGATTCGACTTCCTGAATTATAATCCGCTCTACGGCTGGGAGGATGGAACCACCAATCGGATGATTGACTGGGTTAACAACCGTGGTGGTATTGCAACGGCTTCCTGGCATATTACTGTACCACGCAACTTTACTACGTATCAGCTGGGCGATTTCGTAGATTGGAAGGAGGCAACCTATAAACCGACCGAGACAAATTTTGATACAGCCAAAGCGGTTGTTCCCGGTACGAAGGAATATCAATATGTCATGATGACGATTGCCGATCTGGCGGAGCAGCTGCAGATTTTACAGGATAACGATGTGCCCATCATCTTCCGTCCGTATCATGAGGCAGAAGGGAACGGAGGATTGAACGGCGAAGGCGCATGGTTCTGGTGGGCCTCTGCTGGAGCGGATGTTTATAAAAAGTTATGGGATATGCTCTACACGGAGCTGACTGAAACCTATGACCTGCACAATCTGATCTGGACGTACAACAGTTATGTTTACAGCACTTCTCCAGCCTGGTATCCGGGAGATGATCAGGTGGATCTGGTCGGTTATGACAAATACAATACGATCTACAATCGGTATGACGGTTTATCCGGTGTACCGAATGAGGATGCGATATCTTCCATTTTCTATCAGCTGGTGAAGCTGACAAATGGCAAGAAAATGGTGGCCATGACAGAAAATGATACGGTTCCAAGTGTGAAGAATCTGACGGAGGAAAAAGCGGGCTGGCTCTATTTCTGTCCGTGGTACGGCGAACATCTGATGAGCGATGCGTTCAATTATCCGGCTACACTGAAGACGCTCTATCAGAGCGACTACGTGATTAGCCTGGATGAGCTGCCAGATCTGAAGGTGAATCAGCCGAATCCAAGCGCAGTTATCTCACCCGAAAGTGCAAGCTTTGATAAAGCAGCAGGGGCTGGTCAGGATATTACGATTACACTTACGTTGAACGGGCATCAGCTCACGAACATTTCAAAGGGTGGTGTGCATCTTGTATCCGGTCAGGATTATACAGCATCGGGATCAGCGGTAGTTTTTAACTCGTCTTACCTGTCCACTTTGCCTGTGGGCCAGTCAAGTCTGACTTTTCATTTTGATGGTGGGAAAGCTGCTGTACTCAAAGTGAATGTAACGGATAGCTCGGTGGTTGCTCCAACAGACGCTCAGTTAACGATTCAGGCGTATAATGGCAATACAAGTGCCTCTACCAATGGCATTGCTCCCAAGTTCAAGTTGATTAATTCCGGCGATACGGACATTCAACTTAGCGATGTGAAGGTACGGTACTACTATACGATCGATGGTGAGGAAGCGCAGACCTTATGGACGGATTGGTCGAGTATTGGAAGTGCCAACGTCACCAGTATATTTGTAAAGATGACACCACAGGCTGCCGGAGCTGACTATTATGTGGAGCTGGGCTTCACCAGCAGTGCCGGAGTGTTGAAGCCTGGCGGAAGCGCAGAGATTCAGGCACGCTTCTCCAAAAATAACTGGTCCAATTACAATCAGGCAGACGACTATTCCTTTATGGCATCAGGGAGTCAGTATACGAACCATAATAAGGTTACCGGATATGTAAACGATCAGTTAGTGTGGGGCATTGAACCTTAATGAACATGAAATAGATAGAAGACCAAGTCAGTGAAGAAGCTGATTTGGTCTTTTTTTAGCTGGATGAGATCGATGCGTGAGATGTATTTTTAAATTTGTAGAAAATAATGGTTTGATCATCTGAAAAATATAACGTAATTAATATTATGTAAACTCATATTTTTCGATATCCGATATAGACTGTATCTATGAAATTAGCAAAGGCTAAAGTCCTGATTAATACTAAAAAATAATTCTCTTTGCAGTCATTTTTGTAAGGCTGAAATATGCTCATAAGTGACTCGATACTTCCATTTTATTAGCACATATTGAAGCAGATGAGAATTCCCGAAAATCGTTTTCGATTTTTTCAGAATTCGGGCAGGCCCAGCTCTGATTGTGGATGCAAAATGTGATGTTTCTTGGGTTAGAGGAAGTTCGTGCTTCACTGAAGAGAGGAGTGTTGCCATCCGAACAAAAGGCACAAAAATGGCCAGTAAAATTGGAAAAAATATTAATGTTTGAAGGGGAGGAAAGGAACAAAATCAAGCTGCAAAGAAATGCTCTGAAACGGAAAAAATAGTTCAATTAATAAATGTTAAAATAAGTAAAACGAAGCGAAAATGCTGTCGCTGCGCTGATTATAGATTGATTTCATATGGATTTGCGATAGATTTCGGCCGCCCTTCACGATATGCTGTGAAAAACCAGAAGGGAAGTGGCAGGCATGGAACGTGAACTGGCGTTGGAAATTGTACGAGTAACAGAATTGGCAGCACTAGCTTCAGCCCCGTGGATGGGAAGAGGCGACAAGAACAGTGCGGATGAGGCAGCTACTTTGGCCATGCGGGCCATGTTCGATTCCGTGTCTATTCGCGGAACCGTTGTCATTGGGGAAGGCGAGATGGATGAAGCCCCGATGCTGTACATCGGTGAGGAAGTAGGCAATGCGGAAGGGCCGGAGGTTGACGTGGCCGTTGATCCTCTGGAGGGCACAGAGATTGTAGCCAAAGGTCTGAATAACGCGTTGTCAGTCATTGCTGTGGCGGGAAAAGGCAATCTGCTGCATGCTCCGGATATGTATATGGAGAAGCTGGCTGTTGGCCCTGCACTTGTGGGCAAGGTCAGCATTGAAGACCCGGTTGAGGTGACACTGGAAAAGGCGGCCGCTACCCTGAACAAAAATATATCCGATCTGACAGTCATGATACTTGACCGTGTACGGCATGAGAGCACGATTAAGACACTGCGCAAAGTGGGTGTGCGGATCAAGTTTCTTAGTGATGGCGACGTTGCCGGAGCAATGGCTCCTGCTTTCCCGGAAGCGGGCATCGATCTGTATGTCGGATCAGGCGGAGCACCTGAAGGGGTGCTCGCAGCAGCAGCTTTATCCTGCCTGGGAGGTGAGATTCAAGGTCGTTTGATGCCTGCCAATGCAGATGAGTTCCAGCGCTGCCTGCAGATGGGGATCGACAATCCATACAAGGTGTTAACGATGGAAGACATGATCGGGACAGAGGATGTTATTTTTGCCGCTACGGGAGTAACACCGGGTGAGATCCTTGGTGGAGTGCGTTATCTTGCAGATGACCGGGCAGAGACGGATTCCATCGTTATGCGTGCCAAAACCAAAACCATTCGTTTTATTCGGTCCCAGCACTTTTTACCTAATAAGGAGGTCTTGCATAAAGTTCGCAAGCTTCAAGCTTCGGCTGAACCGTCGGATCGTGTGCGCAAGCTTAGCAAGGATAAGGAGCAGGCCGAATTTAATCAGTCCGCCAAGGAACCTAGCGCTGCAGCAAAGGCATAAAACTCTATCTCTATCTCTATCTCATCTTTATCTTTATCTGTACAATAAAGTTTCATTTATAATAGAAGCCATTATGAGCTGTGTTATAGACAAATCAAGAATGAGGAAAAAGGTTAATCCTGAATTCCTCATTCTTTTTGTTGTTTTTGCATTGACAACGGTTACATGCCATGAGAAAATGTACGCGCGTACATAATTATATTACAGCTGATTATAATTGCTCAGTTCATCTGAAGGGAGTGAAGGACATGGCTTCTCGCAGAGAAGTGGCTGAGCTTGCAGGGGTATCCGAGGCAACGGTATCCAGGGTTCTCAACGGCGTTGGACCGATCAGGGAGGAGACTCGCCGCAGGGTGCTTGAAGCTTCCGAGCGTTTAGGTTATGTGCCCAGTGCACTTGCCCGCAGCTTTGCCAGAAGCAAAAGCGGTAATCTGGGTGTCGTGCTGCCCTATGTTCCTAAGGCACATCTGTTTTCGGCCTATTTTTTCTCGGAAATGTTAAGTGGCATTGGAAGCAAAGCGCGAGACAACGGTCTCGATCTGCTGGTCATGTTTCAAACACCGGGTGAAGTTATGAATTATACCGATCTGTTCCGAAGACAGAAGATTGATGCTTGTATCATTCTGGGTGCGAGGCACGATCATGATGAGCTGGCTGCAATCCAGCAGCTGGACCGGGAAGGACATCCATTTTGCGTGATGAACCAGCATTTTGCAGGGGAGTCATTCTCTGAAGTGGATGCTGATCATGTCGAGGGCAGCCGTCTTGCTGTACGTCATCTCACCGATCAGGGTTATCGCAGCATTGCTTTTCTGAACGGACCAGACAGTTACTCGAACAGTCAGGAACGGATGGAAGGTGTACGTCTGGGTCTGCAGCAGGCTGGCATGGAGCTTGATCCGAGTTTGCTGCTTGAAGGCAATTACAGCAGACGGAGCGGGATCGAGGCAGCAGCAATCATTGCTGAACGCTTGCATGAGATTGATGCGGTCTTTTCAGCGAATGACCGGATGGCGATCGGGGTGATGCATGGCTTGCGTGAACGGGGGGTACGGGTCGAGGATTTCCCAGCCTTCGTTGGTTATGATGATTCCGATGCAGCAGAGATGGCCGTTCCGGCACTAAGCAGTGTACGAGTTCCTTTTTTCGAGATGGGCGAGATTGCGGTCTCCAAATTGATGCATCCTGCTGGTGTGTCGCAGTCTCCTAGGACACTTCTGCCAACTGAATTGATTGTTCGAGCCTCATCCAGTCGAAACGTGATGTAGATAAGTTGAACGATTCTTTTACACATCACCGGATTTTTCCCTTTGGAAAAGGGGATCGAAAAAATCTGGGGATAACAGCGATGGGAAGGTTATTCTGTCATCGGAGTGGATTGTGTAAAATCTTTAGTTCAACTTCAACTTATGTAGATATGAGATTGATTTTATACATTCTATTTGAGGAGGAAATGTTCATGTCAAAACGTCTTCGTGTAGGAATGGTTGGATACAAATTTATGGGGAAGGCCCATAGCAATGCGTATCGCAGTTTACCGATGTTTTTCCCCTCTGCTCCACTGCAGCCCGAAATGTCTGTCATCTGCGGGCGCAATGAGCAGGGCGTGCAGGCGGCGGCAAGCCAGTTTGGATGGTCCGAGAGTGTTACAGATTGGCGTGAACTGGTGAAACGGGATGATATTGACCTGATTGATATCAATGCTCCAAGTGATGCTCATAAAGAGATTGCGCTTGAGGCTGCTCGCCAAGGCAAGCATCTGTTCTGTGAGAAGCCGCTTGCGCTCTCGCTGGCTGACTCCCGTGAAATGCTGCAGGCCGCCGAAGAAGCGGGCATCACTCATATGGTCGGTTTCAACTATCGTTTCTCTCCAGCCGTGCAGCTGGCAAAGGATCTGATCGAGAGCGGACGTTTGGGCAAAATCTATCATTTCCGTGCGTTTTTCCTTCAGGACTGGATTCTGGACCCGAACTTCCCGCTCGTATGGCGTCTGCAAAAAGAAGTCGCCGGCTCTGGCTCACATGGTGATCTTGGAGCACATCTGATCGATCTGGCCCGTTTCCTCGTTGGCGAGTTTCAGGAAGTCATCGGCATGAGTGAAACGTTCATCAAAGAACGTCCGCTTGCGTCCGAGATGACAGGTCTAAGCGCGAAAGGCAGTTCAAGTGCAGATGCACCGAAAGGTGAAGTAACGGTGGATGATGCTACGCTATTCCTCGCGAGATTTGCGGGCGGAGCACTTGGCAGCTTCGAAGCGACACGATTTGCGGCGGGTCATCGCAGCACAAATTCTTTTGAGGTTAATGGCAGCCTGGGCAGTGTGCGTTTTGATTTTGAACGGATGAACGAGCTGGAAGTGTATTTCACAACGGACGATGAGGATGTTCAGGGCTTCCGCCGCGTACTGGCTACCGATCCTGCGCATAAATATGCCGAAGCCTGGTGGCCTGCCGGTCACACGATCGGCTTTGAGCACACCTTCACACATGAGATGCTGGAGCTTGTTACGGCAATTTCCGAGGGCCGTCAGCCGTCGCCAAGCTTCCATGATGGAGTTGCGTGTCAAGCTGTACTGGAAGCGGTAGAACGCTCGGTCGCTGAGCGTCGCTGGGTTACGCTTGAAGAGATGTAATAATGAACGACGCAAATCAAATTGAATGAAACAGAAAGCGAGTGATCAAGCGATGAAGAAAGCATTGATTGTATGGGGCGGCTGGGATGGACATGAGCCGGAGCAGGTAGCAGCTATTTTTGAGCGTATCTTGAAGGAAGAGCAGTTTGAGGTTGAGGTTTCCAACACGCTGGAGTCCTATGCGGATGCGGAGAAGCTGCGCGGTCTGGATCTGATTGTACCTCTATGGACGATGGGACAGATTGAGCAAGAGCTCGTCAATAACGTCTCGGCAGCTGTACAGAGCGGTGTAGGTCTGGCCGGGCTGCATGGCGGCATGTGTGATGCGTTCCGTACGAACGTAGACTGGCAGTTTATGACGGGTGGACAGTGGGTAGCTCATCCGGGAAATGACGGTGTGGAATACATGGTCAATATCAAACGCGGCTCCAGCCCGCTGTTTGATCATATCGAGGATTTTCAGGTGAAAAGCGAGCAGTATTACCTGCACGTTGATCCCGCTGTGGAGGTACTGGCAACCACTCGCTTCCCGATCGTATCAGGGCCTCACGCAGCAAACGGGCCAGTCGATATGCCTGTAGCCTGGACGAAGCGTTGGGGTGCAGGGCGTGTATTCTACAACTCGCTCGGACATCATGCGGATATCGTAGATATGAAGCCGGTAACCGAGATGATGCGCAGTGGTTTCCTCTGGACAGCAGCTGGCAAAGAGCTGGCGAAAAGCAGATCAACAGGTGCAGCCGAGGCTTACACTGGCATGGCCGACAACCAAACCTGAGGCTGACATTCTACCTGTAATCTGACCGTGGCAGGTTTGACGTTTGGAATATTTGTAATCATATCTAGTTGAGGTTGTACGATGGGCTAAAATCTGCCGACTTGAAAGATATTTATGCAGGATTTTACTACCCTATATTTGATCCACGGCGAAGGGAGCAAGAGTATGAAAACAATGAAAGTTGGTATTATCGGCTGTGGTAAAATCAGCGGCATCTACATGGAGAACTGTCACCGTTTCGAGGTGCTTGAGCTTGTGGCTGTAGCCGATCTGGACCGGAAGCGCGCAGAGGAGCAGGCCGCAGCCTATAACGTGCCCAACGTTTATACTGTAGACGAAATGTTCGCTGACCCCGAGATTGAGCTGATTATCAACCTGACGATCCCTGCTGTTCATGCAGAGGTATGCATCCGTGCATTGGAATCGGGCAAGCACGTTTATGTTGAAAAGCCGCTTGCAGTGACTCGTGAGGAAGGGCAGGCGGTGCTGGAGACAGCCCAACGTAAAGGTCTTCTGGTGGGGTGTGCACCTGAAACGTTCTTTGGTTCAGGTATTCAGACGGCACTTCAGCTCGTAGAGGACGGGATTATCGGCAAGCCGGTAGCGGCAACAGCCTTTATGATGAGCCGGGGACATGAATTCTGGCATCCAGATCCCGAGTTCTATTACGCCAGTGGTGGCGGGCCTATGTTTGACATGGGGCCTTATTATCTGACTGCACTTGTGCAGCTGCTGGGACCGATCAAGTCTATTGCCGGAATGACCGGAAAAGCGATGAATGAACGTATGATTACCAGTGAGAAAAAAAGGGGCCAGATCATTCCCGTCGACATCCCGACGCATGTCACCGGCCTGCTGCAATTTGAGCAAGGAGCCATCGGCACGCTCATTACAAGCTTTGATGTGTTTGGTGGAAGTGCATTGCCTCCGATTGAGATTTACGGCACACATGGCACACTTCAGGTGCCTGATCCGAATACCTTTGGCGGCCCGGTACGATACCGCTTGATGGGCGAGCATGAATGGACAGAAGCTCCGTTGCTTCCGGGATATCAGCAAAATACACGAGGCATCGGCGTCGCAGATATGGCTTATGCGGTACAGAGCGGACGTGCACACCGGGCCAGTGGTGAACTGGCCTATCATGTGCTTGAAGCGATGTGGGCGTTCCATGATTCTTCAGATGAGCAGACCTTCTACGCGATGAAGAGCACATGCGAGCGTCCAGCGGCATTGCCTGTTAATCTTCCACTGTATACATTGGATAAATAAGTTAAAGCACATTTAAGACATGTGATGATGTATTTCTATTAATATAAGCACCGTAAGAAATGTAAAGTGAAGTACAGTGAAGCTTTAAGTAAAGCGAAGTATATAGCCTGTTTTACCAACGAAGAAACAGCCTCTTTCCTGATGAACGGAAAGAGGCTGTTCTTTGCTATTCTTGGTATGATCAAGGATGGAAACGCCTCTGTGTTGACCCGCATGCAGAGTGGCATCGATATCATGGCTCAAATCCGGCCTGACTAATATAAATTTCATGCTCGGCAAACTGCGTCCTCATCTGTTCTACAACCCGTTTATAGGCCCCGGGCCGATACCATTCCTCCAGTCCAATCTCCTGGTAAAGCTGCTCCATTCCAAGTCTCCGCGTGCGCTTGCCTTCACTGCCATCTCCCATAAAATAATCATCAATGCAGACACGGTCAACGAGCGGTCTTAACGTAACAGCAAACTGATCACTGCTTGGCAGAACAGGTGCAATGGCAACCTGCGTTTGAATGCCGGCATTCCGCAATTGCTTGAGTGCATGCAATCGACCGGCAATGGGCGGTGCGGCGGGTGTAAAGTGCTTGCGAATGTTATCTTGATCTGTCTCCACTGTCATGCTTACACGCACACGATCACCGAGCTGCTGGAGGAGGTCGATATCACGGGTGACAAGTGGACTTCGAGTCTGTACCAGCACAAAATCGGGCGGGTGAAGCAGCATTGTTTCGAGCAAGGAGCGTGTAATCAATTCGCGAGCTTCGGCGGGTTGATACGGGTCGGTGCTGGACGACATGAAAATGGTCATTTTACCTTTCTTACGGGCACGCTGCAGTTCTTTGGCGAGAATGCCGGAGGCTTCTTTTTTCACATCCACCCAGCTTCCCCAGTCTTCCTTGCGAAATAAGGAGACAGGCATCTGTCTGACGTAGCAGTAAGAACATGCAAAGGAACAGCCTGTGTACGGATTTAAGGTGTGGGTGTAGCCGCTCAGGAAGCCGCTGCCTTTGTTTAATAATGTTTTGGGTGCTTTATAGTTCAATTGAACGGTCATGAGCTGCTACCTTGCCTTTCCCTGTAATGTGCAGGGGTGTAACCGATATGCTTGCGAAAAACGGAAACGAAATAAGCCGCGTTGGATATGCCTACCTGGCGTCCAATTTCGCTCACGGTCAAATGGGTTTGTTTCAGCAGTTCCTGAGCCTTTGTTACTCGTTTGGCTTGTATATATTGAACCGGGGTTTGTCCTGTAATGCGTTTGAACACCCGATGCAGGTGATATGGACTCCCGTGACTAACAGCAGCCAGTATATCCAGCGTTAACGATTCGGTATAATGCTTGTCAATATACTCGGTAACTCCATAGATCCATTCCTGGTCTGGCACTCGTGCTCCAGTAGGCTTGCAGCGTTTGCACGGTCTGAACTGGTGAGCCAAAGCTTGCTCTGCATGGGGAAAGATGAGCACGTTGTCGTATTTGGGCGGTCTCGATTTGCACGAGGGACGGCAGAAAATACCTGTCGTTTGCACCGCGTAAAAAAACGTACCGTCGTACGTAGAATCGTTCTCGATTATCGCATTCCAATACTCCTCAGGAATGGTTTGGTGCAGGGAATGAAGCTGCTCTGTACGTTTCATGGGATCACCTCAGCTATAATTATACCCATGGCGATCAGGAAATCACGAGATTTCGAATCAAATCGCAAGATTTCAATATTAACCATATCTTTCTGAATTATCACAATTATCACTCTTACAAAATCATAATTAGCTCTTTTTTAAAATCACGATTAGCTCTATTTCATTAACGCAACGAGCTCTTTCTTCATTCCAATGGAATTATACGTTACAATAGAGAGACAGGTTGTGAAACAAGAATTACTCCAATGTTTAACACGTTCAATATCTAACAAATATCAGTCATAAGGAAAGAGGTAGATCGGTATGGTTCGATTCGGGGTCGTAGGTACGAATATGATTACGGAAAAGCTGCTGGAGGCAGCAGCACAGGTTCAAGGTTTCCAGCTTACAGCGGTATACTCGCGAACAGAGGAGAAAGCGAACGCGTTTGCAGACCGATATGATGCCGCTTATCGCTTCACGGATCTGGAGGAAATGGCGGCCAGCGATACGCTGGATGCGGTATATATTGCAACGCCAAACACACTGCATGCCCAGCAGGCCGAATTGTTCCTTAGAAACGGCAAGCATGTATTGTGTGAGAAGCCGCTCGCGGCTAATCGTGCTGAAGTGAGCCGTATGATCGAGACAGCGCGGAAGCATGACGTTCTTTTGATGGAGGCCATGAAGTCAACGCTTGTTCCGGTGTTTAAAAGTGTGCAGCAGCATCTGCATAAAATCGGCCCTGTTCGCAAATACATAGCGGGTTATTCGCAGTATTCCTCGCGTTATGACAAGTACAAGGAGGGCATTGTGCTTAACGCCTTCAAGCCTGAGCTGGCGAACGGAGCTTTGATGGACCTGGGTGTATATTGTTTATACCCGCTCATTACGTTGTTTGGTGCGCCAAAGCAGGTTCAATCACAAGCCACCATGCTGGAATCCGGTGTGGACGGCCAGGGCAGCGTGCTACTGAATTATGACGGAATGGAAGCAGTGGTAACATACTCCAAAATTGCCAATTCGCATGCACCAAGCGAGATCATCGGAGAACGAGGCAGTATCCTGATTGACAAGATCGGTGCGCCTGAACACGCTGAGATTCGTTATAATGACGGGACGATCGAGCCATTGACCGTAGAGCAGCAGCATCCTGTGATGTATTATGAGATGGAGGAGTTTGTTAATCTGGTACAGCAAGGAAAGAAAGAATCTGCGATGAACACCTATGAACGCTCTTACCAAACGATGCGGGTGATGGATCAGATCAGGCAGCAGATTGGTCTTGTTTTTCCTAACGATTAATTGACAGTGAGAGGATGTCGAAGAGATGAGCAGAGATGAGCAGAGAAGTGTGAACGATCAGCAGAGCAGAGAAGAGAGCAGCCTCGAACTGGCACAGATTGTGTTTATCGGAAGAACGTACGAAGAGTATATGAGCATGTTTCAATTGACAGAGCAGGAGCTTGCAGGCAAGCACATTCTCGATTGTCCCGGGGGCGCATGTTCGTTTAGCAGTCAGGCTCGGAAGCACGGCGCACGTCCAGTGGCAGCGGATATCGTGTATCAGTTCGATACGAATGAGCTGAACGCCAAAGGGCTGCAGGACATTGAACATACGATGAAGCAGATGCAGGCTGCACAGGGGGCATATGTCTGGGATCGGTTCGGATCGATTCAGGGCTTGAAGGAAGAACGGCTGCGTGCCATTACAGATTGTGTTGCGGACATGAGGCAATATCCGGGCGGGTATACAGCAGCTGTACTGCCTGAACTTCCGTTTGCTGATGAACAGTTTGATTTAACCTTATCTGCGCATTTCCTGTTTACCTATGCAGATCGGCTGAATGTTGATTTTCATGTGCAGACACTGCTGGAAATGCTGCGTGTATCCCGACATGAGGTGCGTGTTTTTCCGACCGCAGACTTGTCAGGCAAGCGTTATGAATATATGGATGAATTGAAGTTGCTTTTGGAAAAAAGAGGATATATGGTGTCCGAAGTCAAGACGTCATACGAATTTCAGCGGAATGCACATACCATGCTTCGTATTCAGAAGATGTCACAATAGATTTGTATTGGAGGGAAACCAGATGAAAAAGGTGCTTATCCTTGGAGGTACGCGTTTTTTTGGCAAAAGATTGGTGGATCATCTGTTATGGGAAGGGAAATCAGAGATCACGGTCGCGACACGCGGACAGACAGAAGTGGATTTTGGCGAGGAAGTGAAGCGAATTCGCATGGACCGGGAAGACCCCCAATCTGTCACAGAGGCCGCTCAGTCGGATCAGTGGGATGTTGTATATGATAATATCTGTTATTCCCCGAATGAAGCGAAGGCTGCTTGTGAAGCATTTGCCGGGCGTACACAGCGATACGTGCTGACATCTACGTTGTCTGTATACGGAGAACCCAGACCGGGATTCGTGGAAACGGATTTTGATCCGTATACATACCCGCTGCAGTATGGGAGTAAGTCAGATTTCAGTTACGGTGAGGGCAAACGGCTTGCCGAGGCTGTGTTCTTCCAAACGGCATCCTTCCCGGTAGCGGCGATGCGAATTCCAATTGTACTTGGAATCGACGATTACACAAGAAGACTTCATTTTCATATTAAACATGTGCAAAAAGGCAAACCTATTGGCATGCCAAATCCCGAAGCCGAGATTGGCTTCATTCATTCCACGGAAGCAGGGCGCTTTCTGGCCTGGCTTGGTCATGTGTCGCTGTCAGGTCCAGTGAATGCAGCATCCAAGGGCTCCATTACACTTAGAGCTATGATGAATCTCATCGAAACCGTGACAGGTATGCAGTCGCAGATTTTGAAGCAGACGGTGGACGAGGACATGTCGCCCTTTGGAGTAGAGCAGTCCTGGACAATGGATACTTCGAAAGCGGAGCAGGCAGGGTATACGTTTGAAGCGCTCATGAACTGGTTCCCGGGTCTTGTGCGAGAGGTTGCGCTGGCTCTACAGTCCGAGAAATAAAGCGCGGGGCAAGGTACAGGATGAACCAGAGAAGTGCTCTCAGGTTCATCCTGTTTTTTTCTTATGTATGGCTGCGGGAAATATCAGCCAGGGGCGGGAGCCGCAGCAGAAGCGCGTATTCGCATCTCCGATGGTAAAATGATCGTTTGAGGGTCTGGTGGCAATTTCCCTTCAATGCGATCAATCAGCATCTGCATCCCCTGATAACCAAATTCGTATGCAGGCTGTGCAATGACCGTTAAGAAAGGATCAAAGGCCGACGCCAGATCAAGATCATCAAAGCATACGACGGAAATATCCTCCGGCACTCGAAGTCCACGCTTGCGCAGCAGACGGATAACGCCAATCGCAAGCATGTTATTGGCTGCAAAAACAGCAGTAGGCTGCTGCGGGCGGGATAGCAGACGTTCTAACCCCTCATCATCACTGAAATCCCGATAGCTGGTACGAAGCACGAGCGAAGGATCGGGAGTAATTCCGGCTTCACGAAGCCCCTCTACATATCCCTGTTCGCGTAATCTGGCTGTGGACACCTCTGACGAACCGTTCACCAGCGCGATGTGCTGATGTCCCAGCTTAATCAGATAACGCATAAGCTCCAGAGCGCCTTGACGGCTGTCTCCGGCAATGACATCGGAATGAATATCAGGTACTGTACGGTCCAGAAACACAAACGGAATGTTGCGCGCCTGCAGCTGCTGCAAATGGGTAATAGAGCGATCACCTGCTGGAGCAAAGAGCACACCATCTACCCGTGTCGATAGAATAGCCTCCACATACTCCTGCTCTTTCTGGTAATCCTCGTCGCTGTTGCCGAACAAAACACGGTATCCACGCAGATGTGCAGCATCTTCCGCTCCGCGTGCGAGCGTGGTATAGAAAGGGTTGGTAATGTCCGTAATCAGTAAAGAGAGCATCTGTGTTCGCTGCAGCACAAGACTCCGAGCATTGGAGTTGGGGATATACCCAAGCTCATCGATCACCTGCTGCACTCGCTCACGTGTAGCTGTACTAATACGCCCGGTGCGATTAATAACTTTGGAGACGGTCATCGCGGAGACGTTGGCTTTTTTGGCAATATCATAAATGGTAATCACATGGAATCTGACCTTTCCGCAGTGTAGTCTTTTCATTTTATAGGATAATGTGGATTGACATCAAGATAAGTGCATGCTATGTTAGGGTTACCGATAACCCTAAACGGAATAGTATAATTAGACAGAAGAACCGCTCTCGTTCGTTTTCATGTATGTTCCCTTGTGCGCCTAAGGTACAGTGAATGACATTAAAAGATGGATTCATGAGAGAGGTTTATTTTTTTACCCTAATGTAAACGCATTCAAAAAAACGGAAGGTTATCGGCAAACACATATTTCCGGTATGGAACAAGCCATTTTCCCCAAATACGGCCTCGTATTCAGTCAGAAACTTCTCAAATCCATATGCATTTATTGAAATGCACTAAAAGGAGGACGTTCTCGCATGACTCAACAGGATTACCGTTACAAACAGGATTTCCCCAAGATTGGCATTCGTCCCACGATAGACGGCAGACGCAAAGGGGTACGTGAGTCACTGGAAGAACAGACGATGCGTATGGCCACATCGGTAGCCGAGCTGGTCTCGGCAGAGCTTCGTTATCCAGATGGTTCCCCGGTACAATGCATCGTTGCCGAAAGCTGTATCGGAGGGGTTGCGGAAGCAGCGCAAGCAGCGGCTTTGTTCAGTCGTTCCAATGTAGGTGTAACGATTACGGTCACGCCATGCTGGTGTTATGGTACAGAAACGATGGATATGTCACCTTCAGTTCCTACGGCGATCTGGGGTTTTAACGGTACGGAACGTCCAGGAGCTGTATATTTGGCGGCAGTACTCTCTGCACACGCTCAGAAAGGTATTCCTGCGTTCGGCATCTATGGTGAAGAGGTGCAGGATGGCGGTGACTCTACGATTCCAGACGATGTGCGTGAGAAGCTGCTTCGTTTCAGTCGTGCCGGTCTTGCGGCGGCTATGATGAAGGGGCAAGCATATCTATCTATAGGTTCGGTGTCGATGGGGATTGCAGGCTCCATCGTGAATGATTCTTTTTTCCAGGAATATCTGGGCATGCGGAATGAATACGTGGATATGAGCGAATTGACGCGGCGGATGGAAGAGGGAATCTATGATCCTGAGGAATACAGGCTTGCACTCGCCTGGGTAAAGGAGAATTGCAGTGAGGGCCCGGATAACAACCCGGAGCATCTTCAAAGTGATCGGAAGCGCAAAGATGCCGAGTGGGAAACGGTTGTTAAAATGACTCAGATTGTGCGTGATCTGATGGCAGGTAATCCGAAGCTCGCTGCACTCGGTTTTGAAGAGGAAGCCATGGGACATCATGCGATTGTATCCGGGTTTCAGGGGCAGCGGCAGTGGACGGATCATGCACCCAACGGGGATTTTCTGGAGTCCATGCTGAACTCCTCCTTTGACTGGAACGGTAAACGTGCGCCATATCTGGTAGCTACGGAAAATGACAGTCTGAACGGTGTCTCTATGCTGTTTGGTTCTTTACTGACACATACCGCGCAGATTTTCGCCGATGTACGTACGTATTGGAGCCCCGAATCCGTGAAACGTGTGACAGAACATCAGCTGGAGGGACAGGCCGCGGCAGGAATTTTGCACCTTATTAATTCAGGCTCTGCAGCGCTAGACGGTACGGGAGAGCAAACACGGAATGGCAAGCCTGTGCTCAAGCCTTTTTGGGAAATTACGGACGAGGAGGTGCAGAATTGTCTGAAAGCGACTTCATGGAGACCTGCTTCCGTTGAGTATTTTAGGGGCGGGGGATATTCCGCAGACTTCCTCACCAAAGGTGGAATGCCGGTAACGATGACCCGTTTGAATCTGGTGAAAGGGCTGGGCCCGGTGCTGCAGCTGGCTCAAGGCTACACGGTGGATTTGCCTGAGCATGTGCATGACACATTGGATCAGCGGACTGATCCAACATGGCCGTCTACCTGGTTTGCTCCAATACTGACCGGCTCAGGAGCCTTTACTTCGGTGTACGAGGTGATGAATCAATGGGGGGCGAATCATGGTTCAATCTCGTATGGACACATCGGTGCGGACCTGATTACTCTCGCCTCCATGCTGCGTATTCCGGTCAATATGCACAATGTGCCTGAAGCAGACATCTTCCGTCCGCGGGCTTGGGGCATGTTTGGCACAAGTGAGCCGGAAAGTGCGGATTATCGCGCTTGTCATGTATTTGGCCCGTTGTATCGTTAAGACGTTGAGCGAAGGGGGCATTCTATGGGAAATCAGGCTAGAGCCGCTTATGTGCTTGCTGCCGATTTCGGCGCCGGAAGCGGACGCATGGTTCGGGGAGCGCTGGAGGGACGCAAGCTGACACTGCAGGAAGTTCATCGCTTTCCTAATGATCCTGTACAGCTTCGAAAGGAAATATATTGGGATTTCCCACGTTTATTCCATGAGCTGAAGCAGGGCATGATGAAAGGCACTGCCGGTTTATCCTCTGCCATACATTCTATTGCAGTTGATACGTGGGGTGTAGATTACGGACTGATCGATGGCAAGGGAAGATTACTTGGTAATCCTCGTCATTACCGCGATACACGTCATGGGAGATGGATGAAAGATGTGCTTTCTGTAGTGAGTGAGCAGGAACTGTACTCCATGTCCGGGGTACTGCCTCAACAGATCAATACGATATTTCAGCTCTTTGGTGATCTTGGGGAACGGGTAGCGGATGTCGATGCTGGCACGCGTTTGTTATTCATGCCGGACTTGTTCCACTACTATCTATCAGGTGAACAGGCTTGTGAATATACGATTGCAAGCACAAGCGGTTTGCTTCATACCGGGAAAGCAAGATGGAATGAAGCATTGATGAGCCGTCTGGGTCTGCCGCACTCCTTGTTCCCGAAGCTTGTTCAGCCAGGCAGTGTGCTTGGTGCATTAAACAGCGATCTGGTTCAAGAGCTGCACAGTGGTCCGATGCACGTTGTTTCCGCAGGATCACATGATACAGCTTCAGCACTTGCAGCGATCCCTGCATCTGCATCTGAATATGCTTTTATCAGCTGCGGCACATGGTCTCTGATGGGCATTGAACGGGATACCCCGGTGTTGAGTGATCTGAGCCGCAAGCTTGGATTTACCAATGAGGGAACGGTAAACGGCAAGGTGAGGACGCTCAAAAATCGTTCAGGTCTGTGGTTGCTACAGGAATGTAAACGCCAGTGGCAGCGGGAAAATCGGGTCTATTCCCATGAAGAGCTTATTCTGCTTGCTTCCCTGGCGCGTCCGCATCAATCATTTGTACCGCCTGGAAACGAGGTGTTCATGAGTCCTGGTGATATGCCGCAGCGAATTCGCCAGCACTGCCAAGGAACCAGTCAACCCGTGCCTGAAAGTGTGGGAGCGATCGTTCGCTGTATATTGGAAAGTCTCGCACTGGAGTTCAGGCAGACACTGGATGAACTTGAGCAGATTACAGGCAATAAACCTCCGGTTATTCATATGGTTGGAGGTGGGGTACGGAATCGCTTGTTATGCCAGTTTACAGCAAATGCGGCTGGAGTCCCGGTAATCGCCGGGCCCGTTGAAGCATCTGCAGCAGGTAACTGCCTGATGCAGTATATTGCACTTGGTGAACTAGACAGCTTGTCCGATGCACGTGAAATTGCAGGGGGTTCTTTTGAACCTGACATCTACACGCCTGAACAGCAGGATGGCTGGCAGGAGGCGTATGGAATATATCAGCAATTAAATGGGCTGAAACAGGAGCAACCTTAATGCCATGAAATTGTAAGACAGAAGAAGTAAAAGAAACAGATAAAGGAGTGGTAGAGAAGCATGTCTGAACAACAGGTGAGAGAGGAATTGACCAAATACGCCCGTAAGGCGGTAGCTCAAGGACTGGTTGTTGGTCCAGGCGGGAACATTAGCGCGCGCTCAGATGGCACCATGCTCTTGTCACCGAGCGGCTTCGCGCTGGAGGAGCTGGAGCCGGATGAATGGATCGCCATTGATATAGAGACGGGAGAGACCTGTGCAGGGGCCGCACGTCCCTCATCTGAAGTGCTGATGCATCTGTTCAGCTATCGAGTGAATTCCGATATTCAGGCCATTGTGCACACGCATCCCGCATATACTATTGCACTAAGTCTTGTCTATGACAGCCTGCCGCATTTGTTCCCTGACCAGTCAGCACTGGTTGGAGATATCGGATTCGTACCTTACGTATTGCCGACAACCAAACTTCTGGCGGATGCCGTAGCTGCCAAAGTAACAGAGCACACAGCCCTTATCCTTGTCAATCACGGTCTGGTGACGACAGGCAAAAATCTGCGAGAAGCATATTACCGCACACAAGTGGTTGAAGAAAGTGCCAAGGTATATATGATCGCAAAGGCTGCGGGGGAACCCAAGGTTCTGACTGCCGAGCAATATAAAGAGATTCAGTCTCTTGAAAGTGAAGCCTACCGTGTGCAATTATTACAGCAGCTCAAGTCCTGATCTGATCATTTCACCGTTCATATTGAGACATACTGAATGCGTACAAGTGATTTCAGGAAGAAATCCGGTTCGTCAGAATGTGACATGATCAAGTCAGATTTCAACCTTTTTCTCGACAACTATTGCATAACCTGAAATACCGAGTATAATACTGGGTAAATAGAACGAAAAGGGGATGCAATAAACGATGAAAACATATGCTGAATTGAACTCACTTCTTGTTGACGATTATCTGGATCTCCTGAATATTGCAAAGCAGCTAGGTGATGAGGAGTGGAAGGACTCCATCCTGCAAGCCTTGAAGGAAGAAGTCGATTCCAACCATCACGTGGATTCCACCGAGGTGCGTCAGGATCTCTGGAATCAATTCGAGGATATTAACGAGCAGATGCACGATTTATTGATGCAGCTGAAACATACTGATTCTCCTGAGGACAAGGAACAGATCATTGAACTGATCTGGGGGTTGAAAATTGACCGGCATGCGATCACTCGCAAGCTCGAAACGATGAGCCGTGCCAGTGCAGGAACGCCAAAACCATAACGTTTGTCTAAGCTAAACAACCCGCACCCGCCTTGAGTTATACTCGAGGAAGTGGTGCGGGTTTTATTTTTTTCTTCAGCAGACTAGAACTGCTTGGCAAAATGCTGTGCTTCTTCGATTCCTTTTTGCTTGATCTCCTCCGCACGATCCTTGTACTGGTTATGACCTTCCACAAAAATACCATCCAGCTTGGGCACGCCCAGAAATGACATGATAATGCTTAGATAACGATGCCCGGATTCCATCTCGGCTGCAGGACCCTCAGAGTAAACGCCACCTCGTGCCTGGATGTGCAGTGCCTTTTTGTCTGTGAGCAAACCGATGGGGCCCTGCTCTGTATAACGAAACGTTTTGCCTGCTACACAGATGGAATCAATGTAGGCTTTCAATACAGGCGGGAATGAGAAATTCCACAGCGGTGTAACAAAAACGTACTTGTCGGCACTCGCAAACTGGTCGGAAAGCTCGTTCAGACGCTGAACTTTGTCCTGCTCCTCAGAGGTCAGGTCGCCGCCAGCCTGCAGCTTGCCCCACCCGCTGAATACATCCGCATCAATATGTGGAATGTTGGAACGGTACAGATCGAGATGAATGATTTCGTCAGATGCATGGCTTTGCTTGTAAGCCTCAATGAAAGCTTTTCCGGCAGCCATACTGAAAGAGGTTTGATGATCATGCGGATGGGCAGTAATGTACAAGAGAGTTGACATCCATATTTCCTCGCTTTCCGAATATATGTTCATTGACTGGAGTAGTATGCTATGGGTAGCTTTATTTTATTCACTATAGTTAGGGATTACCCGCAGCATGAGATGTATTTTGGCAAAATATAGTGATGGGATACTTAATATATGTATAATATATAGGACGAGTATTTTGGTGGAGAAAGCCCTGTAAAACAAGTGTGGTCAGGCTGGATCCGAGATGTTCCACGTTTTCTATTTTCAACGATAATAAGATGAGTGAGATGAATGCACATGGGAATGGACCTGGAGAAACAGCGTTTAAGCATTGAAGCGGCGAAATTGTATTACCAGTCCGATTACAGTCAGCAGGATATAGCTACAAGACTCGGGGTATCACGCCCGACCGTATCCAGACTGCTTCAATATGCCAAGGACCGGGGATATGTACGCATCGAGATTATGGACCCGCTTGAGGATATTGATATTATTGCGGGAGAGCTCAAGGCGAAATATCATCTGGAGACAGCACTTGTTTGTTTCGCACCACTCAAGAGCGATGAGGAGATTCAGAAGCATATCAGCAAGAGAGCAGCGGACTATTTGCAGGACACTGTGCAGGATGCGGACATTATCGGTGTGACTTGGGGAACAACGATGCATGCCGTGGCACGACAGCTCCGTCCCAAACAGGTCAAGGGTGTTGAAGTGGTGCAGCTCAAGGGGGGCGTAAGCCACTCCCATGTGAATACATATGCGGCGGAGATTGTGCATCTGTTTGCAGAAGCTTTTCACACGGTTCCAAGGTATTTGCCGCTTCCTGTTATCTTCGATAGCCTTGAAGTGAAGAAAATGGTTGAGGCCGATCGGCACATTGGACGAATTGTAGAGCTGGGAAGACAGGCGAACATTGCCATCTTTACGGTGGGAACGGTGAAGGAGGATGCACTTCTGTTCAAGCTTGGATATTTTAATGAGCAAGAGCAGCAGCTCCTGATGAAGTCGGGTGCCGGGGACATCTGTTCACGTTTTTTTGATGCGGAGGGGCATTTGATCAGCGAGGAGATTAACAGCAGAACGGTTGGAATTGATCTCGCGGAGTTACGGAATAAAGAGAAATCCATTCTTGTCGCCGGTGGTATTCGCAAAATAGAAGCGATCCATGCCGCCCTGAAGGGTCAGTACGCCAACATTCTTGTTACAGATCAGTACACAGCACAGGCTTTGCTTCGTTTATAGAGGGTTTCGTAAATGGTTTATGGTTCCGAAACTGAATAACCAGATCAACGATGACAACATCTGCCATGCACTAGGGCGGATGTTTTATTATGTAAAGCGGAAAATAAAACGAAAATAGTAGTGCTTCTATGTGTAACAAAATGTTCACGCTTCTATCCAAAAATTACACATGAACAAAAGTTCAAATTGATTTTTACATATGTTCATGGTAATGTAAGCATATAAGTTCACAGTTCACTTCAGATAAGGGAGAGATTGAATTGACTACAACACAATTGGCTAAAATGATCGACCACACGCTGCTACGTGCAGATGCAACCCGTAACGAAATTACCAAGCTGACAGAAGAAGCGAAGCAGTACCAGTTTGCATCTGTATGTGTTAACCCGGGCTGGGTGTCTTATGCGGCAGAGCAGCTTCAAGGCACAGGCGTTGATATTTGCACCGTTATCGGATTCCCGCTAGGAGCGTCCACAACCGAAACTAAGGCGTTCGAGACTAAAGATGCCATTGCCAAGGGTGCAACGGAAGTCGATATGGTGATCAACATCAGCGCATTGAAAGACGGAAACGATGATTACGTGGAGCAGGATATTCGTGCTGTTGTTGAAGCTGCAGCAGGTACGCTTGTGAAAGTAATTATTGAGACATCTCTGTTGACAGACGATGAGAAAGTACGTGCTTGTCAAGCGGCTGTCAGAGCCGGAGCAGATTTTGTCAAAACATCGACAGGCTTCTCTACAGGAGGAGCAACACCGGAAGATGTCGCTTTGATGCGTCGCACCGTTGGACCAGACGTGGGGGTAAAAGCATCGGGCGGCGTACGCAGCCTTGAAGATATGCAGAAAATGATTGAAGCTGGCGCTACCCGAATCGGGGCAAGCTCTGGTGTGAAGATCATGCAGGGCGGCGAGTCTACTTCGTCTTACTAAAGCTTGATTGTTTCCTGGACCTTGTCGTTATGAAGACAGGGTTCAGGAAGTTTGCAAGCTGGATGAATGGAGTACGCAAGGAGCTTTAATCAAAATCAAAGAAGTTCATGAAAATTGATTTATCGGCGAATGTTGTAAGCGCTTTAATGTATTTTCTGAAAAAATGAAATAGTGATATCCGATTTTCATACTTGAGGTTCAGTACCCTTTGAGCAGTTTATACAACGCTTGCTTAACGATCTTCAAAGGAGAGATAACATGAAATATCTTATAGCCATACTTGGATTACTCGTGGTGTTTGGACTGGCTTATATCGCGAGCAACGGCAAGAAACAGATTCGATACCGACCGCTTGCGGTTATGGTTGTTTTACAAATTATATTGGCCTATGCTTTGCTGAACACCGAAGTGGGGACATGGCTCATTGGCGGGTTTTCCACGGTATTTAAGAACCTGCTGGACTATGCAAACGAAGGGATTACCTTTGTCTTCGGCGGTTTAGTAAACGTTGGAGCAGAAGGCGGAAGTGGACCGTTTTTCCTGACTGTGCTCATGCCGATTGTGGTCATCTCTGCCTTGATTGGTATATTGCAGTATATCCGAATCCTGCCTTTTGTTATAAAATATATTGGTCTGGTATTAAGCAAAGTCAACGGAATGGGCAAACTGGAATCATATAACGCGGTTGCTTCGGCCATTTTGGGGCAATCTGAAGTGTTCATATCCGTGAAAAAACAAATCGGGTTACTGCCGAAACATCGGCTTTACACCCTCTGTGCCTCAGCCATGTCCACGGTATCGATGTCCATTGTCGGTGCCTATATGTCGATGATTGATCCGAAATATGTGGTGACGGCGCTTGTGCTCAACCTTTTTGGCGGTTTTATCATTGCTTCTATTGTGAACCCGTACCGGGTAACCGAGGAAGAAGATATATTGGAAGTGCAGGAAGAAGAGAAACAATCGTTTTTTGAAATGCTGGGTGAATATATTCTGGATGGCTTCAAGGTGGCGATTGTCGTTGCAGCGATGCTGATCGGTTTTGTCGCTCTGATTGCCTTGATTAACGGAATATTCAGCGCTGTGATCGGCATTTCGTTCCAGGAACTGCTAGGGTATGCATTTGCACCATTTGCCTTTGTTATGGGTGTCCCTTGGAAAGAAGCGATTCAGGCAGGAAGCATTATGGCTACCAAAATGGTGTCCAACGAATTCGTTGCCATGCTTGATCTGAGCAAACAGACAGCATTGTCTGCCAGAACAACAGGGATCGTATCCGTCTTCCTTGTATCCTTCGCCAACTTCTCCTCCATCGGTATTATTGCCGGGGCGGTGAAGGGACTCCATGAGAAACAGGGCAATGTGGTGGCCCGCTTCGGACTGAAGCTGCTTTATGGTGCATCGCTTGTCAGCGTGCTGTCTGCGATCATCACTGGACTGTTTTTGTAAGCCGGATTATTGGAAGGAGTGCTTAGATTATGTCAACATTCAAAAGAGTACATCTAATCGTCATGGATTCAGTAGGAATCGGTGAAGCGCCGGATGCGGCTGAGTTCGATGATTTTGACGTCGATACGTTTGGTCACATTGCACGTGAACGTGGAGGTCTGAACATGCCTAACATGGCAAGTCTCGGACTGTCTAACATTAAAGAAATTCAAGGTATTCCGGTGGCGGATAAACCTAAAGCGCATTACACCAAAATGCAGGAGGCTTCCCGTGGCAAAGATACGATGACAGGCCATTGGGAGATTATGGGTTTATACATTGACACACCTTTCCGTGTATTCGAGAATGGCTTCCCGGATGAGCTGATTCAGCGCATCGAAGAGAAGACAGGCCGCAAGGTCATTGGCAACAAACCAGCCAGCGGCACGGAAATTCTGGATGAGCTGGGTGCGGAGCATGTCGAAACAGGTGCTCTGATTGTCTACACATCGGCTGACTCCGTACTGCAAATTGCAGCTCATGAGGACGTTGTTCCGTTGAAAGAACTGTATGAAATCTGTGAGTTTTGCCGTGAAATCACACTTGAAGATCCGTACATGCTCGGCCGTATTATTGCACGTCCTTTCGTTGGAGAAGCCGGGAACTGGAAGCGCACGGCGAACCGTCATGACTATGCACTCAAGCCGTTTGGGCGCACAGTTATGAATGAGCTGAAGGATGGCGGCTTTGACGTTATTGCTTTAGGTAAAATCTCCGATATTTATGATGGCGAGGGTGTGACCAAAGCAGTTCGCACTGTCTCAAATATGGATGGCATGGACAAGCTGTCTGAAACGATGGATGAAGAGTTCACGGGTCTGAGCTTCCTGAATCTCGTTGATTTTGATGCGCTCTACGGCCACCGCCGTGACCCGCAAGGTTATGCGCAGGCACTTGAAGATTATGACGCACGTTTGCCTGAGATTTTTGCAAAAATGACCAACGATGATCTGCTGCTCATTACTGCCGACCATGGTAACGATCCAACTTACCGCGGCACAGATCACACGCGTGAATATGTTCCGCTGCTTGCATACTCCCCGCGCTTCAGCGAGGGTAAACAGCTGGAGCTGCGCAGCACCTTTGCAGACCTTGGTGCAACAGTAGCAGATAACTTTGGTGTAAAGCTGCCTGAATACGGCAAAAGCTTCCTGAATGATCTGAAATAACAATGAATGTCTGAACTGAATCGTAAGTGACTGAAAGTTTGGACTGTTCAAACTGATGCGGGCATTCATCATGGTGCCGGACTGCGGGAGTGATGTAAGAGGAAGTCTCTCCCGAGCCAGGCCGCCTATCGCAAATAACCATAGATAATTTTATATATTGGAGGAAATGACATGAGTACACATATTGGAGCAAAACCCGGAGATATCGCAGAAACGATCCTTTTGCCAGGAGACCCTTTGCGTGCAAAATACATCGCAGATACGTATCTTGAGGATGTCGTTTGTTACAACGAGGTTCGCGGAATGCTTGGCTTCACAGGTACATATCAAGGTCACCGGATTTCGGTGCAAGGTTCGGGTATGGGGATTCCATCCTTTGCGATCTATGCCAATGAATTGATCAGCGAGTATGGTGTGAAAAATCTGATTCGTGTAGGAACTTGCGGCGGTATGCAGGAGCATGTACGTGTACGTGACGTCGTGCTTGCACAAGCAGCATGCACGGATTCAAGCATAAACAAACATGTTTTCGGTGGATATGATTTCTCGCCAATCGCAACGTTCTCGCTGCTGAAGGAAGCTTACGACCGTGCGACAGCTAAAGGGATGAACATTCATGTCGGCAACGTGTTCAGCTCCGATTCCTTCTATCGGGATGACCGCTCCGTGACAGAAAAATTGATGAAGCACGGCGTGCTTGGTGTAGAGATGGAAACAACAGCGCTGTACACCATTGCTGCCAAATTCGGCGTGAACGCTTTGACCATCCTGACAGTAAGTGATCACCTGCTGACGGGTGAAGAAACTTCCGCAGAAGAGCGCCAAAAAACGTTCAACGACATGATGGTTGTGGCGTTGGAGACTGCAATTACACTGTAAATGAAGGGCCGATTCGGGCCGGGTGGGAGACAACAGCGATCGTAAGAACGACAGGAACGGCTGCGGCATAACACGTGTTACTTAACCAATCCCAAATGGATTAGATCGAAACTGTGTTGAAGCACGGAGTGGAGGAACCGGAATCGATTCTGGAGAAGCGAAGCGTGCGCCTTTGTCTCCCGAATTTCGACCATGGATAAGGTGATTCAAAGAAAATCGGGAGACAACAGCGCTCGGAAGAACGATCCGGAGCCGGAACGGATGATGCATTAACAGGTGTTCTGTTTAATCAATTTATCCCAAAGGAGAGATCATCATGAGAATGGTAGACATTATTGCCAAAAAACGTGACGGCAAAGAACTGACAACAGAAGAGATCGACTTTGTTGTTCAAGGATATACGCAAGGAGAAATTCCGGATTATCAAGTCAGCGCCTGGGCGATGGCTGTATTTTTCAAAGACATGACAGATAAAGAACGTGCAGATTTGACTATGTCTATGGTTAACTCGGGCGAAACAATTGACCTCTCTGCCATTGAAGGCATCAAGGTAGATAAACACTCCACCGGAGGCGTGGGTGATACAACTACACTGGTGCTTGCACCACTCGTCGCTGCACTGGATGTGCCTGTGGCGAAGATGTCCGGGCGTGGCCTTGGTCACACTGGTGGTACAACGGACAAGCTGGAATCTGTAGCGGGCTTCCATGTGGAGCTTGAAAAAGAAGAGTTTATCCGTCTCGTCAACGAGCATAAAGTAGCGGTAATCGGCCAAAGTGGCAACCTTACACCAGCGGACAAAAAGCTGTACGCACTGCGTGATGTAACGGCAACAGTTAACTCCATTCCACTGATCGCAAGCTCCATTATGAGCAAAAAAATTGCGGCAGGCGCAGATGCGATTGTACTCGACGTAAAAACAGGCGCTGGTGCGTTCATGAAAACAACAGAAGACGCGAAAGAGCTGGCACATGCGATGGTGAGCATTGGTAACAATGTCGGCCGTAAAACGATGGCGGTTATCTCGGACATGTCCCAGCCGCTCGGTCTCGCGATCGGTAACGCGCTGGAAGTGAAGGAAGCAATCCTTACCCTGCAAGGCAAAGGTCCTAAGGATCTGGAAGAGCTGTGTCTGGCACTTGGACGTCAAATGGTGTTCCTTGCGGGCAAAGCGGATTCATTGGAGCAGGCCGAAGAAAAGCTGAAAGAAGTCATCCACAACGGAAAAGCGCTGGAGAAGTTCAAACACTTCCTGGCAAACCAGGGCGGCGACGCTTCGGTCGTGGATCATCCAGATCGCCTGCCACAAGCCAAATATTTGATCGAGGTTCCAGCAGATCGTGACGGGTGTGTAGCTGGTATCGTTGCGGATGAGATTGGAACTGCGGCTATGCTGCTTGGTGCGGGTCGAGCAACCAAAGAATCCGAGATTGACCTGGCTGTTGGTTTGATGCTGAACAAAAAAGTAGGCGATGCAGTGAAAGCCGGCGAGTCTCTGGTCACTATTCATGCCAACCGTGAAGATGTAGAGGCCGTTATCGCAAAAATTAAAGAGAACATTACCATTGCTGACCATGCGGATGCACCGGTATTGGTACATGACATCGTAACCGAGTAAGAGGATAGCCGGGTAACTTAAAATAAAAGGCATTGCATTGCCTCAACCCGAATTGTGGGGATACAGGTAATATAACGAGACTTAAAAGACGGAGCAGCTTAATTCTGCCCGTCTTTTTAAGTGTTTTAAGTGGCGTCAGGAAGTGTAAGCGATCAGGCGACTCAGACAACACAAGCAACACAACCAAACGCTACTGGAGCAAGCAACCAAACCAACCAATCCACCTCCAGCAATCCAACCAACCGAAGTGACCAATCTCTACCCCCAGCAATCCCCAATCAATGCAAGCAGCTAATCCGACCTAAGTAACTCAATCAACGCAAGCAACCGATCCGACCCAAGCAACTCAAGCAACCAATCTAACCCAAGCAATTCGATCAACACAAAGAACGTAAACAGTGTGACCTCTAACTAGTGGTGTGCAAAATGATTGGGATGAACCCGCTGGAGGCAACTTGTTACTCCTAACGATTCCCAGAAACGCTATTTGGGTGTTTTCATGCGTTTTTATTTTGTAACAATTTCAGGAAACCCTATTTCCGTAGAATGGGGAGAAAAGTGGCATTTTTGTTGTGTTTTAAGTGAAATAAGGCTCCTGTGATTCGTTACAATTTCCTGAAGCACATATTCACGCAAATAAGCTCTTCTCGATTCGTTAGAATGAATGAAGTGTGTGAAGTGAAACCGCTGATGAGAGTTACTTGTTTTTCAGCCTAATAAGGATTTCACTTCTGCGCGCTCAGAATCTTATCGTATGTTTTCACGGAATCTGCACTGGTGTAGATGTATGGACTGGCCGGCTGATTGATTGGTGTCACGTTTGTTGCTCGAATCTCCATCGTATCCTTTCCATCCACTTGAGCGGAACCAATTGTACCGCGGACTTGAACCCAGCTGTCCTTGGTCAGCCTGCTCGCTTCCGGCACATGAATCATCACACCAAACGGAGCCGCATCTGCCGGACAGCACATGACGAGGAAACGCCCCAGCGCAAAATGAGAATCATGCTCCATGCTGTCATCCCGATATACGAAGCCGGTAAGTATAATTTCCTTGCCTGCGAATTGGCGCTGGAACATATCAATCGTGCCAAGTGTTTCTGAAAATATTTGCGGGTATACCTGAATGACAGGCTGTGCATATAACCTTTTTGCCAGCTCAGCGAACTCACGGCTGTATTCATCGGGAGGTACAAACTGTACACTTGCAGGGGCAGCGGGCAGACCTGCTGACGCTTGGGGAACAGGCAACCTCACGTCCTGCACGTTCAAGCGAGGCGAGGCAGCGGGCAGCGGCTCTTTACGCCGAATCTCAGGTGCTGCATATGTCAGGGACATGCCTTTCTGAGTTGCCATTGAACTGCCCAGAGCCTGATCCGGCAGCAGAAAACCGAGCAATAACGGGAGTGCAATCAAACCATACACCATCGAACTGCGCAAAACTCCGGAAGGTGGAGGGTGCTCACACCCGCATTGCATTTCATTTCTGTCAAAAAGAGCATGCCAGGCCATAATGACAGCAATAAAAATGAACGGAATGACACAAGCGAGCAGCAGCTTTTGCAGAGTTGGAGCCAGATAATAATGCAAGGCGTTGCTTGAATGGAGATGTATGATATACCCAGCCAGACTGCCAATCCAGCCTGCACGTATGAGAGAATGCCACTGAATCACATTTGATTTTGAGAAAAAGCTCCTGTTCATCGCATGATTTCCGTAGCCCACAAATTTCACCCTCTCTCTATCAGCATTTTTTCAAAAACGGTGGAATCATAACCTGAAGATAAATAGTTAATGGCATTAATCATTAATGTGATGAACCATTTTTAATATTGAACTATTCTATATTCCATTTTCAACGTTCCGTATTTTTATCGCTATTCTTAATTCCGTACAACTCAATCTCAAATCCCCGCTTCATCCAAAGAAATTCACCAGCCACGACCCGGCAAAGACCAGTATAACAATCGCTACACTTAATCCAATGACAAAGCGGGTGCGGAAGGTAGAGAGCAGCATCAGCGTGCTTTTGAAATCCAGCATCGGCCCGAGCACAAGGAAGGAAATCAGCGGGCCCAAAGCAAACGTATGGGAGAAAGCCGAAGCCACGAAAGCATCTGAAGTTGAGCACAGGGACAGCACATAAGCAAACCCCATCATAAATACATACGACGCAACAGGGCCGTTCCCCAGCGCAATCAGATCACTGCGACTCACAAACGTCTGAATACACGCTGTAATCAGCGCGCCAATCACCAAATATTTGCTCATATCAACGAACTCGTCACCTGCATGAATAAAAAAGCTGCGCCAGTCCTTTGGATGTGTATGATGATGATCATCGAAGCCATCATGCGAGTTAGTGTGAGTGTGTGAGTGTGAATGTGAGGGAGAAAAGGCCATTTTGAAGCCTGGATGTGTCTTCACTTCGGTTGTCACACCTTTGGGTGAGCGGAGCGGACTGCGTTTAACAAACACATAGACGAGTCCACCAACAGCAGCAGCAACAGCAAAGGCAAGCCCCATACGAGCAATTGTAATTTCTGGATGATTGGGAAATGCGAGCAGGGTGGCGGTGAACACAATCGGATTGACAACAGGCCCGCTGAGGATAAACGTAACCGCAATATACACAGGCATGCCTTTACGCATAAGTCGGCGTACGACAGGAATCATACCGCATTCGCAGATTGGAAAAATAATACCGAGCAGCCCGGCAACTAATACGCCGCCAACGGGATGTTTAGGTGTAAGTCTGCGCACCATTTCTTCCGATACAAACCACTGCATAAGAGAGGACAAGAAAACACCCATCAGCAGAAAGGGGGCCGCCTCCAGAAAAATACTGACAAACACCGTTTTTATATTTTGCAAAGCTTCGCTATTCCAGACCCGACTCAGATCAGGAGCAAATGTGATGATGACCGGGACCACAAATGCACATGGAACCAGGAAGGTTAGAAGCTTCAAACTGGCTGCCATTCTCATGAAAAGACCTCCGTCACTAGAACTTTGCTAGAATATATGCTTGTACGTGCTGTAACATACATCGTTCTGACCTGTAAATCAACAATTTTACGATTAAACAATTCTCGTTCGTCACGCACTGGTTGACAAGCAAAAGTGAAGTAAGGTATAGTTTCTTGTGTATTAATCGTAATAATTACGATTAATACACGTCTCAGATATATTTTTGAAACAGAAGCAGTACCCGAAAAACATGATGAATTACACATACCGTTAAAGAGTGGAGGAAGCCAATATGTCATCGTCAGTGTCAGATCAACAGCAAGTTCAGAACCGAATTCCCGTTACCGTGCTTAGCGGCTATCTCGGAGCAGGCAAAACCACATTGTTAAACCATGTGCTTCATAATCGGGAGGGCATGCGTGTCGCCGTCATCGTAAACGATCTCAGTGAAGTGAATATTGATGCAGGATTGATTCGTGACGGAGGCGGGTTATCGCGAATTGATGAGAAGCTCGTAGAGATGTCCAACGGCTGTATCTGTTGCACACTCCGAGAGGATTTGCTGAAAGAGGTCGAGCGGCTTGCGCTCGATGGTTCGTTTGACTACATCTTGATTGAATCAACAGGGATTGGCGAGCCGGTCCCGGTAGCGCAGACATTTACGTATATAGATGAGGAGCTGGGCATTGATTTGACCCAATTCACCCGCCTGGACACGATGGTTACAGTGGTCGATGCCGCTCAGTTCTGGCGTGACTTTTATTCAAAAGAGACATTAAAGGATCGGGGACAGGAAGCTGGGGAAGACGATGTGCGTGGTATTGTGCATTTGCTGACGGACCAGGTGGAATTCTGTGATGTTCTGGTGCTGAACAAGTGTGATCTGGTGTCCGAGGAGGAGCTGACCAAGCTGGAAAAAGCACTGCACGCGATGCAGCCTGAGGCCAAGCTGGTTCGTACAACGCATGGACAGATTGATCCGAGAGAGATTCTGAATACAGGACGCTTTGATTTTGAAAAAGCAAGCCAGTCCGCGGGCTGGATCCGCGAATTAATGAAGGAAGAACATACGCCTGAAACCGAGGAATACGGTATTCACTCGTTTGTATATCTTCGTAAACGCCCGTTTCATCCGGAGCGCCTGCTGCGCTGGATAGCCAAATGGCCGGATAGCATTGTACGCTCCAAAGGATTGATGTGGATGGCTACACGCAACCATATGGCGATATCGTTCAGCCACGCAGGAACCTCCAAACAGCTTGCACCTGCTGGAATATGGGTTGGTGCAATGAGCGAAGAGGAGCGGCATCTGCACTTTGGCGACACCCTGCCTGCTATTCCAGATTGGGATGATGAGTGGGGCGACCGGGTGACAAAACTTGTGTTTATCGGCATTGACATGGATCGTGCGACCATAGAGCGGACACTGGATGAAACGCTGCTTACCGATGAAGAAATGCAGATGAACTGGCGTGAGCTGAAAGACCCTTTTCCACAGTGGAGCTGATTCGATAATAAAGGAGGTTCAGGAAGCCTTATTTCCCGCTTTTTGAGCTGTTCTGAAATCTAACGAATCCAGGAGACGTTATTTTGTGAAATGAAGCCAATTTTGTCCCACATAGGACTGTTTCTGTCGAAATAGCGTTTCTGGGAATCGTTAGATTTGAAACTCGCTAAAAACGAAACTAATAAGGCTTCTCCTGATCGTTAGCGCCGAAGCAGGCAGGGCAACCCCCCAGTCATTTTCATGACTTATGGGACAGCCCCTTTATTGTAATGCTGCGCGAAATGGAATAACTGAATTGCAGGCTGCATCAATAAAAACCGCCATTTCCATTTATTTGTGACTAAAACCGAAAGAGAGATTTACTCCAAATGAGCCTGTCCAACTTCAAATGAACCTGTCCATCCTTCCGGGGATATGATGTGTGAATACAAAAATTTAACGAGGTAATTTACAAAGTTGACAAAAGAAAAGGCATAAGCTAGTATCATTAAATAGTAATTATTACGAATTAAAAAGAGGAGGCAACATCATGAGAGTCATTGTAACATTAGCCTGCACAGAGTGCGGAGATCGCAACTATACAACAACGAAGAACAAGCGTAACCATCCGGAGCGTCTGGAAATGAAAAAGTATTCGCCGCGTTTGAAGAAAATGACGATTCATCGGGAAACACGCTAAAATCAGGCAACACAATAAAACAAAAACATAAGTAAAAAAATTTTGAGTTCTCCAAATCGTAAAATTTACGAAAATGAAAGAGGGTACACCATGATTTTATCTTCCATGCGTGATGTTGTATTTGGATATGGCAAAGAGCCGGTCATTGATCAACTATCGCTGGATATTCATGTGGGTGAATTCGTTGGCATCACAGGCCCGAATGGTTCTGCGAAAACAACGATGCTGAAATTGCTGCTGGGGCTGTTAAAGCCCTGGAGCGGTTCGGTCCATATGAACACACAGCAGCTTCGAGGGGGCAAACTGGAAATAGGATATGTGCCACAGCAGGTGGCCTCGTTTAACAGCGGTTTTCCCAGCACGGTCATCGAACTGGTTCGTTCCGGCTGTTACCACAAGCTGGGGCTTTTTCGCAGGTTCACTGCGGACAAAGAAGCGATTGTTGAACGCAGCCTGCGTGAAGTGGGGATGTGGGAATATCGTAATACACGGGTTGGCGAACTGTCGGGCGGACAGAAGCAGCGCATCTGTATCGCACGGGCAATGGCTGCCCAGCCCCATGTGCTTGTGCTGGATGAACCGACTACAGGTATGGATCGGCGCAGCAGAGAAGGCTTCTATGATCTGATGCGTCATTATGCAGATGTGCACGGGCTGACCATTATTATGGTTACACATGGTCTGGAGGAGATCGGCAATCGGCTGGACCGGACGATCACGCTGGAGCGACAGGAAAGTGAGGAATGGCAGTGTTTGAGTACGAATTCATGCAACGTGCTTTCTGGGCTGGAGGGCTAATCGGGATGATTGCACCTATTCTGGGTGTATATCTGATGCTCAGACGGCAGGTACTGATGGCGGATACCCTTTCTCACGTTTCGCTTGCCGGCGTTGCGCTTGGTTCTGTCATGAACCTGAATCCCGTGCTGTGCGGCTTTGCGGTAGCCATGATCGGTGCTTTGCTGGTTGAACAGCTGCGGCGAAGCTATCGTACCTATAGCGAGGTGCCCGTGGCCATTATTATGACGTCGGGTCTGGCCTTAGCTGTTGTATTAATGAGTTTGAAGACCAATCTCTCCAAAACGTTCAGTTCATATCTGTTCGGTTCAATTGTAGCTGTAAGCAACACACAGCTTTGGATGATGGCAGCTGTATGCTTGATTGGCCTGGTCTTTTTTATGGGTCTGCGCAGACCGCTCTACAATCTGACCTTTGATGAAGAGACTGCCTCAATCGGGGGAGTTAAGGTCAAAGGATTATCGTTTGCATTTGCCATACTTACAGGAATGACTGTTGCCTCGGCCATGCCGATTGTCGGCGTACTGCTGGTGTCTGCACTGATTGTACTGCCGGCAGCGTTAGCCTTGAGGATATCACGCAGTTTTGCAACAGCAATCCTCATTGCGGTCATTGTGGGGTTGTCAGGTATTTTCAGCGGACTGACCGCTTCTTATCAATTGAATACACCACCAGGTGGAACGATTGCACTTATCCTGTTATTTTTCCTGTTGACCGGAATATCGGCTCAGAAGCTGATTTCACTATATAACCGTAAACGACACCGCTCAGTACAGCAACAGCAGACAGCGACACTATATATACATTCCAAAGGGAACACATAATATGAAATGGGGAACTTATGATATGAAATGGGCTAAAAATTCCGCGCTTGCACTGATTTTCAGCATGGCACTCGTTGTAACGGGCTGCGGGCAGAAGGCCCCGGCCGCGGAGTCGGATGCATCCACATCCACTCCGGCGGAAACGGAGCAAAAATTGAATGTGCAGGTCAGCTTCTATCCAATGTATGAATTTACGAAAAATGTAGCGGGCGATCTGGCAGATGTGCATACACTTGTTCCTACTGGAATGGAGCCGCATGACTGGGAGCCGACTCCTCAGGATATGGCCAGCATCGAAAAGGCAGATGTGCTCGTCTACAACGGAGCAGGCATGGAATCCTGGATTGATCAGGTCAAGGACAGTCTGAGCAGCAGCAAGCTGATCCAAGTCGAGGCGAGTCAAGGCATTAGCATTCGTGAGGGTGGAGAAGAGGAAGAGCATGACCACGACCATGCGGACGAGCATGATCACGCGGATGATGCTGCTGCAAAGGATGGTCACGACCATGCAGAAGCCAGCAGTGAAGAGCATGACCATGATCATGGCGGACTTGATCCTCATGTATGGTTATCTCCGGCACTGGCCATAAAAGAGGTTCGCAATATTGAAGCGGGACTGGCGAAGGCGGCACCTCAGCATGCAGATCAGTTCAAACAGAATGCTGACGCATATGTTGCCAAGCTCGAAGCACTGGATCAGGATTTCAAGGCGGCTGTGAAGGACAGCAAACGTAAAGACTTCATTACACAGCACGCGGCTTTTGCTTATTTGGCACAGGAGTACGGTCTTCAGCAGGTACCGATTGCCGGGTTGTCTCCTGAACAGGAGCCATCCGCAGCACAGATGGCGTCAGTGATTGATTTTGCCAAAGAACACAAGGTCAAAACAATCTTCTTCGAAACACTGGTATCCTCCAAAGTGTCCGATACAATTGCTCAGGAGGTTGGGGCCAAAACGGCTGTTTTAAATCCGATTGAAGGTCTGACCGAGGACGAAGTCAAAGCAGGCAAGGACTACATCAGTGTCATGAGAGAGAACATGGAGGCGCTGAAGCTGGCTCTGAATGAATAATCAGGAATTCTTATTCAATTTGATGCTCAGCACCGAAAAAGGTACAATATAACAACATGCTAAGGAATGAATGAGATCGATTCCTTTGCCTTTTGCGAAGCATAGAGCACAGCGATGTGCTCTTTTTCGCTTGAATCGACCGGATGAAGCAGAACAGGAGGATACGATGGACCCGCATGAACAATATGAAGAGCAGGAAGTACTGTTAAGTGAGCAGCCCGCCCAACTGTGGAGAAGACGAAAGCAGGAATTGATGCACTGGACCGAGCGGGATAAACAGGTTGTTTTTCCCAAACAGACAGCAATCTGGAACGGGATTGAGGTTGATACAGAGTTAGTCTCTACGCTAAACCTGCTGCATGAAGCAGGTGTGCAGACGGAGTTTTCATGTGCAGGTGTCAGTCCGCTGGATGAACCTGTCGATCACTCCCTGTATGCTTATGTAACGCTGATTCATAGCCCGGCATCCGAGCAGTTCGTGAAATATGCGCTGCAGCGAATGAAAAACCGATTATTGGTAACATATGAGCCCGGGCGCGGCCGATATGATCTTTCCTCTTTTTTCATTGGGCATAATCGCAGCTTCTGCTGGTGGATGGAACGATGTGCACTGGACTTCAAAAGACGAAACGAAGCAGGGGAAGTGCACGTAGTATAATGGGATAGGCTCGCTTACATGAAGGCAAGGAGGTCTGAACAGAGTGAACAAGTGGCTCAAAACGATTCTTTTTCTGATGGCCTCTGTATTTCTGACCCGGATGATCCCGTTCTCATCCTTATTTCGTAATCTGGATACGATGATTCATGAATTCGCGCATGCGCTAATGACACTGGTGTTGTCCGGCAAGGTGCTGCGGATTGAATTGTATGCGGACCACAGTGGTGTAACGTATTCATCCATGCTGACACCAGGAAGATCGATATTGGTTTCGCTGGCCGGATACATCGGGGCATCGCTGTTTGCATGGTTACTGTTCTATCTGTATCGCAAAGGTCGGCACATGTGGGGACTGGGATTAATGACGGCTGTGGCTCTTGTCTCATTGCTGTTATATGTCAGAGGAGAATTCGGCATGCTGTGGTTGACCGGGTTTATTGCTCTGAATGTGGTTATCATGATCTTCGGGGCGAAAATTGCCAAGTATTATTATTTGCTGCTCGCCTTCATTACGCTGGAGGAGTCAGTGGTCAGTGCGATGTATATCGGCTGGGCGTCCTGGATACGTCCTTCTCAGGCTGGAGATGCAGCGAATCTGGCACAGCAGACATTTCTGCCTGCGTTGTTCTGGGGTACGCTGTTTGCTTTGTTTGCTCTATGGTGTGCAAGGGGAGCGCTCACACTTTTCTTCCGCAAAGAAGGCACCGCAAAGGCGCCTAGGTCTCGCAGGTTCGACAGAGCATAATCGAGCGGTTATCACGGGAACAGGCTGCCATGCCTGAACGAAAAGCACTTCCTTTTCACAGAGAGAGGGAGTGTTTTTTTGCTTTTTCATTTCATGAACAGTAACGGTTAATCCCCGAGGTTATCCCACAATGCATAAAAATAATAAATTTCCTCCATAATCGCTTGGTCATCCTTCGCTGCAATACCACCCTGCATTCGTGCGATTGCACCCAGAATATCATAGATGCTCTCGCGTTCCACACTGAACTGAATACGATTGACGATACGATCCCAGGCTTGCATGGCATAGTCGACCTGTGCTTTGGCTTTGGTCCACTGCTTGTCCTGAACGTGCTTCTCCAGCAGCTGTATAGATTCGAATAACCGATCCTGCGTGCCAAAAGGTTTTTTCAGCCAAGGGCCGCTAGCCATAATAGCGATAAACAGCAACAACATGACAATGGGGATTGCATAGAGCAGCCATGATTGTTTTTTCATTTTCTGCCCTCCTTGTCAGTCCTCTTCAGGTTCTGTCTTTTCAGGTAACTGATCCTGGTACAGATCAATATACAGCTTGTCATTGGGTAAAATGGCGGCAAAGGCAATGTCCTGAATGGTCAGATTTTGTTTTTTTAATTGCTCGGATAACCATTGACTGCTTTTGTTTCGCTGCGCCAGATTTGGCTTGATCAGAATGCCATCAACGATCAGCTCAGTCATGAGCTTTTGTGGCGGTGGATGCATATGCATGTCACTTGTAGTGACGGGCTGCAGCTCCGGTTTCAGTGCAATGGAGAGGGTGCCATCCGGCTCCAGAATGCCATAATTGACGGTGGTCAGGTCAAATACATCCTTTTGCCGCAGCATCATGGTAAGCTCGTTGAACTTTACGCGCATTTTACTCAGATTCTGCTCCAGAATCTTCCCGTTCTGAATGACGAGTGTGGGTTCAGAGTCCATGATGTTGGAGAAGGCACGACTCTTGAGTGTAATGTATTGAAAGAGGATGGTAATTAGCGTAAATATGGTCAGGGCCACAAAATGAATCCATGCCTTGGACGACAAATCGGTCGCAAATGTTCCTGCAATGGAACCGATCGTAATGCCGTTAATATAATCAAAATAGGTCAGGTTGCCCATCTGCTGTTTTCCCAGCACCCTCGTATAAATAATTAAGGTGAGAAAAGCGATAATAGCTCGCACGGCAACGACCGTCGTTTCCTCCATCATGTACAGTTCACCGTCCTTTACATCCACAATCCTTGCCCACAAGCAGGCAACTTATTCCTTCTGCTCCAGACTGCAAACATGAAAAAACCGAAGCCCATGATGAAATCACGAGCTTCGGTTCGAGTTACAGATATATAGATAATCAATTCAAGAGGTAAAGTATGTGAAAAAAGAGTTTATACGCCTGAATAAGCCATGAATCCACCGTCTACAGGTACAACAATGCCCGTCACAAAGCCGGATTGCTGCTCATCTGCAAGCCACATTAATGTTCCCAGCAAATCCTCCGGTTTGCCGAAGCGGCGCATCGGTGTATGTGCGATGATTTTGCTGGAGCGTTCGGTTGGCGATCCGTCAGGCTGCAGGAGCAGATTACGATTCTGCTCGGTCAGGAAGAAGCCGGGGGCAATGGCGTTGACCCGAATGCCGGACTCCGCCAGATGCACGGCAAGCCACTGCGTGAAATTGTTAATGGCTGCTTTGGCAGCGCTGTACGCCGGAACTTTGGTCATAGGCGAAGGAGCACTCATGGACGATATATTGATAACTGTAGCCTGCACATCACGTTCAATCATCTGCTTGGCAAAAATCTGAGTAGGGATAAGGGAGCCGACAAAGTTCAGATCCATCACCTGACGAAAACCATCAACACTAACGTCAAAGAAGGTGGTTACATCCGGGTTGCCCAGATCCTCGGGTTTAAAAATTTCATTCGTTGTATTGGCACTTGCATGATTGCCACCTGCACCGTTAATCAAAATGTCACAAGGGCCGAGCTGCTCGCGAACGATATCCGCCGCTGCCTGCACACTGTCAGCCTGCGTTACATCACATGCAACGGCAATGGCACGACCACCTGCCTGCTCAATAGAAGCAGCCACTTCCTGACCCTTCGATACGGTACGGTTCAGAATGGCAATCTGTGCACCATGTCTGGCAAGCTCTTCAGCCATGGCACGGCACAAGACACCGGCACCACCGGTAATGACAGCCGTTTTGCCCTTCAGCCGTGACGTTTGTTCAGAATGTGAGATCGAGCTGTGCTCATTTGTACTCATGCGTTTGACCTCCTTTGCAGAGAATCCCAGACACCCCAGAGATACATAATACCGAGTGCACGGTCATACAGCCCGTAGCCCGGTCGGCATTGTTCTCCCCACAGATGTCGTCCATGATCGGGTCTTGCATATCCTTCAAAGCCAATATCGTGGTAAGCCTCCACAACACCCGCAATATCTACACTGCCGTCCTGACTGCGGTGAGACGTTTCAATAAAGTCACCATTGTCATAGACCTTCACATTACGAATGTGGGCAAACGGGATACGATCCTTGAACTCATGAATCATCGCAATGATATCATTGTCAGGATTGGCTCCGAGAGAACCGCTGCACAGGGTTACACTGTTAGCGGGGCTGTCATATAGCTTCAGGTATCTGCGAAGATTGTCCTGACTGATGATGATTTTAGGAAGACCAAAGATTGGCCAAGGCGGATCATCCGGGTGGATTGCCATTCGAATGCCAAGGCGTTCGGCAGTCGGGATGATCTCCTGCAGGAAATAACGGGCGTTCTCCCACATATCTTCTTCGGTTACATCCTTGTAGGCTTCAAACAAACTGGTCAGATACTGAAGACGTTCCGGCTCCCAGCCTGGCATGGTCAGCGCGGAGTTTTCTGTGATTTTGCGAACAAGCTCCAGCGGTTCGATGTTATGCAATTTGCTGCTTTCATAGAAAAGGGCAGTTGAACCGTCTTCCATCTCTTTGTGCATATCAGTACGAAGCCAATCAAAGATCGGCATGAAATTGTAACAGATGACTTTGACACCTACCTGGGCAAGTTTCTCCATCGTTTTAATGTAATTTGCAATATATTTGTCCCGGGAAGGCAATCCAAGCTTGATATCCTCATGAATGTTAACGCTCTCTACAACATCCAGGTGCAGCCCGGCTTTGTCCGCAGCTGCCTTGACCGCGAGAATTTTGTCCATCGGCCACTCATCGCCGGCGGGAACATCATGCAAGGCCCATACGATACCTTCAACTCCAGGAATTTGCCGAATGTGATCCAGTGAAACTGTGTCATTGCCTTCGCCAAACCAGCGAAAAACCATCTTCATTCCATTCACCTCATCATGATTAGTGGAAGCTGCTTTAAACTTTGTGATGTGGGGGCAGTAAATGTAGCTTATTGAAAATAGGAAGCATATGTATCCCGAAGCATAGTCAGGTCCGTCACGGTCAGGTGCAGATGCTCCTGTGCCAGACGTTCTGCCTGATCTGCATCCTGCTGCTGGATCGCTCGAACCATGGATCTGTGCTGCTCGATCAGGTGATCCCAATGATGATCCGAGGACAGACGAAGCATACGGCTTCGATTCAAATGCACACTCATCTGCTCAATCACGGTCCAGGTTTTACTTTTGTTACAGCCTGCAAAAAGAGTGCTATGGAACTCCTCGTCCAGTTGAAACATACGCCGATCATCCGGTTCCTTCAGGCATTGCTGCTGGAGTGTAAGATTTTGTTCAAGAGCTGACATCTGCTCGGCCGGAAAATGTGCACATGCCAGACGAATGACTGCTCGTTCAAGATGCTCTCGCATGAATCTGGCTTCTTCAACCAGATCTACATGAATGAGGGAGACATACGTCCCGCGCTGCGGATACACTTCCAGCAAACCTTCCTGGGCCAGCCTTACAAAGCTTTCGCGGACAGGCGTTCGGCTAACCTGGAAGTCCAGCGAGATTTCCTTCTCCGATATGGCTGTGCCCGGTGGCAGTTCCAGACTCAAAATCTGTTGTTTCAGCGTGTCATAAACAAGATCTCGCGTGGAGTAGGCCTGTTTGTTCAGCGCAGACAGATGACTTGTTATGGGCGGCAAGGCGGCTTTGGTTGACAACTTCGGGATTTGATCCACAACTTCAACTCCTTCATTGCCATACTACCATACAAGTATGGTGAAATGGAAGCGTTTTATTTTTTGCCAAAATCTATGGAAACCATTGAATGATATGAGAGTATCGATTAAACGGGGAGAAGAACATGGTTGCGATTGTTTCCGGTTTGTAATATTATTTAACTATTAGGTTTAAACGTTTAAACTAAACGACGTAAATAAAAAGTCAAAATAAATCAGAAATAGACAAATGAGGTGCAAAGATGAGCCAGAAGGCAATATCCATTTTCCAGACCTGTATTCCGTTGTTTCAGGTGTTAAGCGACAATCATCGCCAGTCGATCTTGCTGATGCTTAGTGAACAAGGCAGGATGACGGTAAATGAAATTACGGAACAATCCAGTCTTTCCCGTCCAGCCATATCCCATCATCTGAAGCTGCTGCTCGAGAAGGGTCTGATCTCGGTGGAACAGAAGGGCACACAGCGTTATTATTCGGCTTCCCTGCATGCTTCCGTTGATCTATTGAAACAGCTTGTTGCCGCTTTGGAAGAGGAATGCTTGTAATTGGAACCATGTAAAACGATCGGTCATAGGCCGACCAAAAGCAAGAAGCTATGTTTGCCAACGACAGCATGCCTCGGCATGCATAATATATGTTCGTAGGTTTAAACCTTTAATAACTACTTTTAAACACTATATTAATTGAGGAGTGAAGCAACTATGACAACGTTACAGGAGTTAAGCAGTGAAGATGTTCAAGTGATTTTGACAAAACAACAGTCGTTTTTTCGTTCAGGTGCCACACGTTCGGCTGAAGTGAGAATACAGAGGCTAACCCGCCTGAAGCAGGCTATACAGAAGTACGAAACCAGACTGACAGAGGCGTTATATCAAGACCTGGGCAAGAGTGAATTCGAGTCATACACGACGGAGATTGGTTTTATGCTGGATAGCATCACACACACGATTCGCAAGATATCAAAGTGGATGAAACCTACCAAAGTCAAAACTCAAGTGGCACTTCTCGGTTCCAAAAGCTGCATCATTCCTGAGCCATACGGTGCGGTTCTGATCGTTGGACCATTCAATTATCCATTCCAGCTTCTCATCGAACCACTGGTTGGTGCAATTGCTGCGGGCAATACGGCGGTGCTTAAAGCATCGGAGCATACCCCAGCCGTATCTGCTGTTGTACGGGAGTTGATTGGCGAGGTGTTCGAGCCAGAGTACGTGCAGGTCGTCGAAGGGGCCAAGGATACAACAACAGCGCTGATTCATGCGCCATTTGATTATATTTTTTTCACAGGCAGTGTACCGGTCGGGAAAATTGTAATGCAGGCTGCGGCCCAAAACCTCGTGCCTGTCACGTTGGAGCTAGGTGGCAAAAGCCCTGTCATCGTGGATGAACAGGCTGATATCCAAGTGGCGGCTGAACGCATTATCTGGGGCAAGCTGCTCAATACAGGGCAGACCTGTATCGCACCCGATTATTTGCTTGTACATGAGCGTGTAAAACAGCCCTTGATTGAAGCATTGAAAGGAGCGATTGTTGCTTTCTTCGGAACAGAGATTCAAAATAATAAGGATTACGGACGCATTGTTAACCATGCACACTTTAAACGATTAACCACACTCATTGAAAGAGATCGCGAGAAGGTGATTTATGGCGGGGCTTCGGATGAGGAGCGTCGTTTTATCGAGCCCACTTTAATTGATGCTTCATGGGATGCAGCCACGATGGAGGACGAGATTTTTGGGCCTATTTTGCCAATAATCAGTTATGGTCACCTGGATGAAGCGATTGCTCAGATTGTGAAACGTCCCAAGCCGCTTGCATTGTATTTGTTCACTTCCAATAAGGATGTTCAGGATAAAGTATTAACCGAGGTTTCCTTTGGCGGCGGCTGTATTAACGATACGATTACACATGTTGCCAATCCACGTCTGCCGTTTGGAGGAGTCGGTCATTCAGGTATAGGCTCATATCATGGGCGGTATAGCTTTGAGACTTTTTCTCATATGAAGAGTATTCTGAAAAAAAGCACCAGGATTAACCCGCCTGTGTTGTACCCGCCGTATGATAACAAGCTGAAGCTGATCAAGCGTTTGCTGAAATAGCAGCTAACCATCGCTTATAGACATGAAGTGCTGTTAAGCGATCATAAAGGAATATATCTTCTAACAGCCTGCTGCTGGACTATTCCAGGGCAGGCTGTTCCTGTCTGTACCGGGAGGGCGACATACCCGACCACCGTTTAAATTGACGACTGAAATGGGCAATGTCTTTATAACCGAGCATTAGCGCAATATTTTGCACAGAGAGCTGGGGGTTGCCTAACAGAACTTTAGCCTCATGCAGCACCATCTGGGATAATACCGCTCGAGGAGACTGTCCAAATACCTGCTTGAATACCCGATTGCAATGTGAAGTACTGATCCCCAGTTCAGCCGCGATATCATCAATGCCATAGTGACTGTCGGACTCGTGTCCTTGCTTGAATTGCTGACTCATCAGACCTTGGAGCCGAGTACGGATCATGTGTGCCAGTTCAATTCGCTCGTATCCATCCGTAAACGTCTGGGCTGCTTCCTGGGACACGGTCTCCCACAGATGCCCGAACAGCTCGAATACCGCCGACTGCAGCTGCATGCGCTGCACCATTGCGCTGCCCGACTGGTCATGAGCTGAGGACATGAGCTTGTGCAAGACGGGCTCGATCTGCCGAGTTACGGGGCTGTCTGCGCTGAACAAGACCTGTTTGATTCGAGCCAGAAGGGAGAGGAAGAGCTGATCATCAATGTCGAAATGCATGCAGAAGTAAGTAAAGCCCTGCCCGTTCCGGCTCTGACTGGAGTGCACGCTTCCCGGCGGGATCAGGAGCAGCTCGCCCGCATGTTGTACATATAACGTGCCGTTGATGGTCATATACTGGACACCCTCTGTTACGTAGTTCAGCTCATACTGAGGGTGCTCATGCGCGGGATAGTCCCAATCTTTCCCGACACTGCGCAGGTGGATTGCGAACAGATTGACGGTTGTTTGTACATCCGGGTAAAAAACTTCATGCACATTTTCTCCAAGGTCGGGCGGTAAATAGGTGGAAGACATCTGAATTTCTCCTTATGTATGTTTCTTTTTATACCTGTATTTATAAAAGTAGCCATAAAGCCGAATGGTTGTAACCGCTTTATATTTTAACATACATCAGCTTGATTTGGGTAAATATCCGATTGATTTGATCATGGTATGCGTGGGCAGTGCGTGGTAGGATGGGGCTAATGAAAACGTATGCATATCTATTCCGAGAGGGGTTACGGAGAATGAGTACAGCCAGATCTATTTTTTACAATGCGCATCACGCACCAATCGGGGCATTTGCCAGTTTCACGCTAGGTTACAAGGGGGCCAAAGGCGGATTGGGTCTTGAACTCGGCAAGCCGGCAGACCAGAATGTATATATTGGATTACAGGCTCGTGATGAAGAGCATTATCAGGCATTGCCTTTCTACGAGGCAAGCGAGGATGAGAGCAGCCGTTATGATGTGGAGAAGCTCGAGAACGGAAATCAGACAACAGATGGCTCAGGGGCGCACCCGCTGATCGCTACGTTTCGGGATGAAGATATCACGCGTGAGTTCACTTCAGGCACAGATACGTGGAATGCGGGTGATCTGCAGTTCCGTATCTATTCACCTGTACGTTCTGTTCCAGACCCGACAAGCGGCGATCGTGAAGCTCTGATGGATGCGCTTGTGCCAGCGGTATTGGTAGAGCTGACCATTGACAACAGTCAAGGCACAAAGACGCGTAAAGGCTACTTCGGTTATCAAGGCAGTGATCCATATTCTGCGATGCGTTTGATTGGTGGACCTGAGGGCGGATCATTGACCGGGGTTGGACAAGGCCGACTGACCGCGATTGTATCCAAAAATGAAGGCCTGTGGCCGGCGCGCGGATTCACACTGGAGAAGATTCTGGAGGAAAAGCACCGGGATAATCTTGCCTTTGGCCTAGGGTCTACATCTGTACTGCTGATGGAGGTGCCGGCAGGCGAGAAGCGTACATTCCAGTTCGCAGTATGTTTCTATCGCGGCGGAAATGTCACGACCGGCATGGACACAACGTATTGGTACACTCGTTATTTCTCAGACATTCTGGAGGCGGGTGAGTATGCGCTGAACCGATTTGATGTGTTGACTGCATCCTGCGCCGAGGTGGATCAGCGCCTTGGAACGGCAGCGCTTAGTGAGGATCAATCCTTCATGCTGGCTCATTCCATTCACAGTTATTACGCCAGCACACAATTGCTGGAGGCCGATGGCGAGCCGCTATGGATTGTCAATGAAGGGGAATACCGGATGATGAATACGCTGGATCTGACCGCAGACCAGCTGTATTTCGAGCTTGCTCTCAATCCCTGGACAGTGCGCAACGAGCTGGAATGGTTTGTGAAACGTTACAGTTATACGGATGAGGTGCGTTTCCCGGGAGAAGAGAAACTGTATCCAGGCGGGATTACGTTTACGCATGACATTGGTATTGCCAATGTATTCTCTCGTCCGGGCCACTCGGCATACGAACTGGTCGGCATTGATGAATGCTTCTCACAGATGAGCCATGAAGAGCTGGTGAACTGGCTTTGCTGTGCAACAGTCTATATTGAACAGACGAAGGATCGGGATTTTGTGCAGAAGATGCTGCCAGTGATTCAGGAGTGCTTCGAAAGCATGCTTAACCGCGATCATCCTGAAGAGGCAGAGCGTAATGGCTTGATGGGTCTCGATAGCAGCCGTACTCAGGGTGGAGCAGAGATTACAACGTACGACAGTCTGGATGTATCACTCGGACAATCTCGCAACAATATCTATCTTGCTGGCAAGTGCTGGGCCGTATATGTTGCCCTGGAGAAGCTGTTTGCAGGGGAGAAGCTGACTGAACTGTCTCATCAGGCAGGCAAGCAGGCAGATCGCTGTGCAGCAAGCGTGGCAGCTCAGTTGACCGATGGTGGTTATATCCCAGCTGTCATTGCAGAAAACAATGATTCCCGTATTATTCCGGCCATTGAAGGCCTGGTATTCCCGTACTTTACAGGCTGTGAAGCAGCACTGGATATTAACGGCCGATTCGGATCCTATATAAAGGCACTCCACACACATCTGCAGACGGTACTTGTTCCGGGAACTTGTCTGTTTGAAGATGGAGGATGGAAGCTGTCTTCCACAAGCAACAACTCCTGGCTTAGCAAAATCTATCTGTCGCAATTTATTGCTCGTGAGATACTTGGCGTGGAATGGGATGAGTCCGGGAAAGCTGCAGACGCTGCTCATGTGAAATGGCTGCTTCATCCAGAAGAGTCCTACTGGTGCTGGAGTGATCAGATTTTGTCCGGTGTTGCGGTGGGCAGCAAATACTATCCACGCGGCGTGACCTCCATTCTGTGGCTGCTTGAAGGAAAAGGCAATCGTCTGGCAGAGATTTATGCAAGCAAGGAGGCTGTACGATGAGTCAAACTACCATTCAATCCGGTCTGTCCGGTCCACAGTATGATGCCTGGCTGGGTTATCACGCTGCACTGCCAGGAGCGAACGATGCTGCACGAAAGGCAGCTCCTCTCTGGAGCAAGCGGGTTGAAGTACAGGAACAGCATGAAGTGATGGATACAGCACTTACTGAGCTCTCCCAAGGGCTCGGTAAGTTATATGGTGTCCAGCCCGAAATTATGAAATCTCAAGCGCAGGGCTCACAGCAGAACGAACGTGGACCAGCTATCCGGTTGGGTACTTGGGCCGGGAGTGATTTCGCAGCGAACGTGCTTACCGATGCTGAGCGTGCCGCTGTACATGGTGAAGGGTTCATCATTCGGGAAGATGAGTTACAACGTGAACTGGTGATTGGTTCAGAAACACCGCAAGGTATTTTGTATGCAGTCTTTCATTTGCTTCGCGAATTGACATTGAAGCAGGACAGCGCCGAAGCTGGCACAGCCGGTGCCGCTCATGACAATCAGCCTGAGCGAATTGTCATGAGAGAGCAGCCTGTGAATTCGTTGCGAATGATCAATCAGTGGGATAACGTGGACGGCAGTATTGAGCGGGGGTATGCCGGACGTTCTATTTTTTATGAAAACGGAGAATTCACACAAGATATAGGTCGCATTCGAGACTATGCACGGCTGCTTGCCTCCACCGGTATTAATGCGGTAGCGATCAATAACGTCAATGTTCACAGGAAAGAGAGCCTGTTCCTCACCGAACGGTATCTGGGTGATGTTGCAAAGGTCGCCACTGCGTTCAGAGCGTATGGCATTCGTTTATTTCTCAGTGCCAACTATGCGAATCCGATTGAAGTAGGCGGGCTGCAAACCGCTGATCCGCTCGATGAGCAGGTACGGGAATGGTGGAACATCCAGACCGCGAAGGTATATGCTGCAATTCCTGATTTCGGTGGTTACCTGATCAAGGCCGACTCTGAAAATAGACCGGGGCCGTTCACTTACAATCGTGATCATGCAGATGGAGCCAACATGCTGGCTGAAGCTCTTCGTCCGTTTGGCGGGCTGCTTATCTGGCGCTGCTTTGTATACAACTGCAAGCAGGACTGGCGAGATCGTTCTACAGACCGTGCACGTGCCGCTTATGATCATTTCAAGCCGTTAGACGGCCGGTTTGCGGATAACGTTATTTTGCAGATCAAAAATGGACCGATGGATTTCCAGGTAAGGGAGGCCGTCTCACCTCTATTCGGAGCAATGGAAAACACAAATCAGATCATTGAGTTCCAGATCACGCAGGAATACACAGGGCAGCAGCGACATCTGGCGTATCTTGTGCCTCAGTGGAAGGAAGTACTGGATTTCGACACGTATGCCAAAGGTAAGGGCTCCGAGATCAAACGCATTGCTGACGGCTCGCTTTATCAGCGTCCATATAGCGGGTTCGCCGCGGTATCCAATATTGGTGCTGATGCATGCTGGACCGGGCATCCGCTGGCTCAAGCCAATCTGTACGGCTATGGCAGACTGGGATGGAATCCCGAGCTGTCAGCAGAGCAGATTGCAGATGAGTGGGTGCGTTTAACGTTCGGTCATGATGAGCAGGTCGTTGAGCGGATTACGGGGATGCTGTTATCCTCACTGGATATCTATGAAAAGTATACGGCCCCTCTCGGGGTAGGCTGGATGGTGAATCCGGATCATCACTACGGGCCAAATGTGGATGGGTATGAGTATTCCAAGTGGGGAACGTATCACTTTGCCGATTGTTATGGAATTGGGGTTGATCGGACGGTAAAAAATGGTACAGGATACACGTCACAATATCATCCTGAAAATGCGGCTCGATATGAATCATTGGAGACTTGTCCGGATGAGCTGATTCTCTTTTTCCATCATGTGCCTTATACGCATGTGCTGCACTCCGGTAAAACGGTCATACAGCATATCTACGACACTCATTTCGAAGGGGTAGAGCAGGCAGAAGCACTGGCGGAAACCTGGAGAGAACTGGAGGGCAAGGTGGACCCGGTAATTTACTGCAAGGTGGCTGAACTGCAGGCGGAACAGGCAGAGCATGCGAAGGAATGGCGGGATATGATCAACACCTATTTCTACCGCAAAAGCGGTATTCAGGATGAGCATGCAAGAAAGATTTATTAATAGTGAACAGTACCGCGTTTTCTTTGTTATAGAAAGACAGCACTGATATACACAAGGAGGAGAATGCGTATGACTCGACATGAACCATATGAGCCGCCCGTAACAATGAAAGCTGCAGTTATGACAGAGCCCGGACATATCATCATTGAGGAACAGCCTGTGCCGAGGCCCTCTGCGAACGAAGTGCTGGTGAAGATTATGGCTGTAGGTGTATGTGGATCAGATGTCCATTATTTTGAGCATGGCCGCATTGGCAGGTTTATTGTAGAAAAGCCGATTATTCTGGGTCATGAATGTGCAGGAATGATTGCGGCAGTTGGAGAGCAAGTCTCAAGGCTGAAACCGGGGGATCGGGTTGCCATTGAGCCCGGAGTAACCTGCGGTCGATGTCATGCATGTAAAGAGGGACGTTACAATCTGTGCCCGGACGTTCAGTTTCTGGCAACCCCTCCGGTAGACGGTGCATTTGTACAGTACATGGTCATACGCGAGGATATGGTATTCCCGATCCCGGACCATCTGACGTATGAGGAAGCGGCAATGAACGAGCCTTTCTCTGTGGGTATTCACGCCGCACGTCGCAGTAAACTGGCTCCAGGTACAACACTTGCCATTATGGGCATGGGGCCTGTCGGGCTGATGGCTGTAGCGGCTGCCAAATCCTTCGGTGTTCAGAAGATTATCGTAACGGATCTGGAAGAGGTTCGCCTTGAGGCTGCACGCAGGATGGGAGCTGCACACACCATAAATGTACGTCATGAAGATGCTCTGACCGTGATTAAGGAAATCACGGGAGGCACCGGAGTGGATACCGCCTGGGAGACGGCGGGCAACCCGAAGGCTTTACAGTCTGCTCTCTACTCGCTGCGAAGAGGTGGGAAGCTTGCCATTGTCGGTTTGCCCGCTCAGGATGAGATTGCAATCAATGTACCGTTTATTGCGGACAATGAAGTGGATATTTACGGCATATTCCGTTATGCCAATACGTATCCGGCGGGCATTGCTTTTTTAAGCTCGGGACAGCATGATGTCATGTCGTTGATTACGGATCGTTATCCGCTGGAGGAGACACAGCAGGCTATGGAGCGGGCGCTGTATAACAAGAGCGGAAGTTTGAAAGTTATGGTTTACCCGAATGGGATGTGAAAAGTAGGAAGGAGTCCTGTGCATAGAGATGTGCAGGGCTTTTCTTATCGGTCAGGCTCATTTTTTTGTTTTTCTGCCTGAAAAGCATGGACAACCTTCCAGCACATGGTATAATTCATGATGATTTTAATATATAAATGAAAACACATGAACTATAGCATACACCCTGAAGGTGTTCAGAACTTAGCGAAAGGAACTGAAGGTTGTGAGAACACATGAATTTATGATTCACGCGGATTTCCATCGGGATGAGCTGTTGTCGGTATCTTCTCAAGCGTCACGTTTTTCCTCAGAGATATTATTGTCGTATACGGAGGCAGATCACGAGCATCGTGTAGATGTGAAGAGTCTGCTTGGCATGGCACTGCTTCCACTTCGAAATGGCAGCGTGGTCCGCCTGCAGACACGGGGAAGAGATGAATTGGAGGCGCTCGAGTACATGCTGCATGTACTGGAGAAAGGCTCGGCATAACGTTGAATCAGATGGATCAAAGCATGGATTATAAATTTTTTGTCTTTTCTGCAAATCTTGCTGGTACTTCGTGCGAAAAAAGAGTATAATAAAATTTAGTTTGATTCTAGGGAGTACCCATATTAAAGGAGTGTAAATAGATTATGCCAAAAGTTGACATCCATCCTAAAACACAGCTCGTTGTTTTCTACGACGCAAGTGCTGACTACAAATTCCTTGCTTCTTCGACTAAATTCTCGAATGAAACAATGGAATGGGAAGACGGTAACACATACCCTGTGATCCGTGTAGATACCAGCTCCGCATCCCACCCGTTCTTCACTGGTAAACAAAGAAACGTGGATATCGGCGGACGTGTTGACAAGTTCAACCGTAAATACAACCTCAAAAACTAGTTTACCCATAGCGTTCAAAGGAAACTCCGGAAGATTATTTCCGGGGTTTTTTTGTGTCTTCAGCAATCGTTCGATCAAGTAGAGATCAACCAATTATTGCGCTTTCAATCCTTTCAGTTGTAAACTAGAGCATAGGGTTTAAACATATGAAGGAGGAAACAGAGATGAGCAGAATAACACATATGGTGACATTTACACTTTATGCAGGCAAGGATACAGCGGAAGCTGAAACTTTTTTGAAGGAAAGTAAGGAAGCGCTTGCGGCTATCCCGGGTGTTGAGGACTTCCAGGTGTTACGCCAGGTGAGCGCCAAGAATGAGTTTGATTACAGCTTTTCGATGGTTTTTGCAGATCAGGCAGCATATGACGCTTATAATGATCACCCGGTGCATCGTCAGTACGTTGCAGAGCGCTGGGAGAAGGAAGTCAGCCGCTTTCAGGAAATCGACCTGATTCAGCAGAGTGGTGCCTAAGTGCAGGGCAGCGAGGATGCAAAAAGCTATTTTATTTCTATATTCATATGGATTTGAATGAATTGAAAAAGGAAACTGACTTGTTTGGTAAAATGTATATAACAAAATATACGAAACATGCAGACAATCGAAACCGTTTTCTACGCATAAGTTTGAATGTATAAATCACATTGTACAAGGAGGTTATTTCAGAGATGCAGCTGAACCTGATGGGGAAAACGGCATTAGTTACCGGAGCAACCGGGCAATTGGGCAGAGTTATAGCACGAACTCTTGCTGCTTGCGGCGCAAATGTGGCTCTGCATTACATAAGCAACGAAGCCAAGGCTATGGAATTACAGCGCGAAATTGAAGCAATGGGCCGTCAGGCCCTGATTGTACAAGGTGACATTACCAAACAGGATACCTCTTTTCGGATACGGGATGAAATTGAAAGCAGGCTGAGCGGGGTTGATATCGTTGTTGCCAATGCGGTCATTCAGTATGAATGGACAAGTGTGCTGGAGCAAGCGCCTGAGGATTATGTGAGCCAGTTCGAATCCTGCGTGATGCAAAGTGTGTATCTGGCCAAAGCGTTTATTCCGCATATGCAGCGTATGAGAGCGGGTCGGTTCATCGGCATTAATACCGAATGTGCAATGCAAAATTTTCCTCACCAATCTGCCTATACGGCTGGCAAGCGCGGCATGGACGGGGTATATCGGGTGTTAGCCAAGGAAGTCGGCGAATATCAGATTACGGTGAATCAGGTGGCTCCAGGCTGGACAATCAGTGAACGTGATCGAGTCAGTGAGCCTGGACATGATGAAGCTTACACTCGAACCGTGCCGCTGAAACGCAGGGGAGAAGATCAGGAAATTGCCAATGCAGTTGCTTTTCTGGCGTCCGATCTGGCTTCTTTTATTACCGGGGCGTATATTCCTGTAAGCGGCGGCAATGTAATGCCGGCCATATAAATGCTGGATTGGCTTTGTTTGTGATCAATATCCGTTTGCCCTGTGGGCAGGCGGATTTTTTATTATTTCAGAACTGATAGGTAGTTCAAATGAGACATCGCTCTTCTTATATTTGAATTAACATATGAAGTTGATTCGCTTTTCAAAAATCCGGGGTATAAGAATAGGTATATTCACGGGATGGAAACCTAATCTAAACAACGGATTAAAGGAGTGACCACACACGATGAAAAAAACGATAGCAGATGTTCTTGTCGAAGCTTTATTAAACGCTGGTATTCACCGAATATACGGCATTGTTGGAGACTCCCTGAATGCGGTTCTCGATTCGATACGCAGGTCGGGCAAAATTGAATGGATTCATGTCCGGCATGAGGAAGTTGCTGCTTTTGCTGCAGGTGCTGATGCCCAGGTCAGTGGAAGCATTGCCGTATGTGCGGGCAGCAGCGGGCCGGGTAATATGCATTTGATTAACGGACTGTATGATTGCCACCGCAACCGTGTGCCGATACTGGCTATTGCGGCTCATATTCCGAGTGACGAGATTGGCAGCGAGTATTTTCAGGCCACCCATCCAGAATATCTTTTTCAGGAGTGCAGTCATTATTGTGAAGTCATTACAACCGCCAAGCAGATGCCACGATCGGTTACGATGGCGATGCAGACTGCTGTTGCACGTTCGGGGGTATCTGTTATCGTGCTGCCGGGAGATGTTGCGGGACTAGCCGCCGCCGAACTTCCTGTACCTGAGCATGTGTATCATGCGCCGCATCCTGTCGTGCATCCATCAGAGCCGGAGCTCGCCAAGCTGGCAGATTATTTGAATGAGGATAAAAAAATTACACTTCTATGCGGAGCGGGCTGTGCTGGTGCACGTGAACCACTGCTGGAGCTCTGTGAGCGCTTGAAAGCTCCTATGGTCATAGCACTCCGAGGCAAAGAATATCTGGAGTATGATAATCCGTATTCGGTCGGACTAACAGGACTGATTGGATACTCCTCAGGATATCATGCGATGATGGACTGTGATGTGCTGCTAATGCTGGGAACTGATTTTCCATATCGACAATTCTATCCCGAGGACGCAATTGTGCTTCAGGTGGATATTCAAACCTCCCATCTCGGTCGTCGTACCAAGCTGGATTATGGTGTGTGCGGGGATGTCAAGGCAACGCTCGAAGCGCTGCTTCCACATCTGACGGCCGAACATAGCGATAAACATCTGCGCAAAAGTGTGAAGCATTATACCAAGGTCCGCGAGGAACTGGACGAGCTGGCTGTGGGTAAACCAGGCAAAAAACCGATTCATCCGCAGTATTTGACCAAAGTTATCAGTGATGCCGCTGCAGAGAATGCGATATTCACCTGTGATGTAGGCACTCCAACCGTATGGGCTGCACGTTATGTGGAGATGAGTCAGAACCGAAGATTGCTGGGTTCTTTCAATCATGGCACGATGGCAAACGCACTTCCACAGGCAATCGGTGCTCAGGTGGCTAATCCCGGAAGACAGGTCATTTCGCTGTCAGGAGACGGGGGATTAGCGATGTTAATGGGCGATCTGCTCACGCTGAAGCAGCATAACCTTCCAGTGAAGGTAGTGGTGTTTAACAATAGCGCACTCAGCTTTGTAGAGCTTGAGATGAAAGCCGCCGGTTTCCTGGAATCCGGTACGGAGCTTGTGAATCCAAACTTCGCAATGGTTGCACAGGCCATGGGCATGGAAGGAATACGCGTGGAAGATCCGGGGGAGCTGGAGGGAGCTATCGAGCGTGCGCTGCAGCATGATGGTCCGGTTCTGATTGACACCGTTGTTAATCGTCAGGAGCTGTCCCTGCCGCCAAAAATCAATCTTAAACAGGCCGAAGGCTTCACATTGTGGATGATGAAGGCTGTTCTCAATGGGCGCGGGGATGAATTAATCGAGCTTGCCAAAACGAATCTGCTTCGATGAGGCGGTTGGCATGTGCGTTAGGTTCAGGAGCAAGTTCAGAGCTTAAGTTTGTTTTTGAACATATTTTTAATTAGAATAGGTAAAGTCAGGAGGAAGAATCTTCCTTCCTGATTCTTACATAGTTGATCCAAATGATCCGGGGAATGTATATGCACAGTTAGAAATGACACATAATTTGGAGGAGATCATCATGAGTCACACAGGAAAAGTAGCGATCATCACAGGAGCAGGTAGCGGGTTAGGTCAGGCAGCAGCGCTGAAATTAGCTGAACAGGGTGCTTCCATCGTTGTTGTTGATCTGGTTGAGAAGACGGGACTTGAAACGGTGAAGAAGATTGAACAGCTGGGAAGTCAAGCGATTTTTGTTCAGGCCGATGTGAGTAAAGCCGCTGAAGTAGAGAATTATGTGAAAAAGACGATCGAAGCGTTCGGTCGAATTGATATGTTCTTCAACAATGCGGGCATAGCTGGCCCCGGCATCAAATTAATTGAACATACGATTGAGCAATTTGACCAAATTATTGATATCAATTTGAGAAGTGTATTTTACGGTTTAAAATATGTCATTACAGAAATGCTCAAAACGGGGGGCGGCTCCATCGTTAACACAGCTTCTACAGCGGGCATTGTAGGTGTTCCGGCAGTTGCTCCTTACGCTGCGACCAAACACGGTGTCGTTGGCTTGACACGTACAGCGGCAATTGAATATGGCAAGGAAAACATCCGCGTTAATGCCATTGCTCCAGGTACCATTGAGACACCGATGGTCGTTCAATTCGGTAAAGATAATCCGGAGGTTTTCCAGGCTACGGTAGATAGCATTCCATCTGGACGTCTGGGCAAGCCGGAAGAGATTGCTAATCTGGTATCCTTCCTGCTTGGAGACGACGCACCATACATTAACGGCGCTGTATATGCAATTGATGGTGCTGTTACTGCTCAATAAAAAGGTAGATTTATATGTTGAGACAGGACTTGAGCAAAAAAGGAACCGTGTGGTTTATCCGCACAGTTCCTTTTTTCGTTGAATAGGAGACATGACTTCTGTAATAGAGCATACCTGCCGAGCTACAATACTAGGTTGGATATCGAAGTCCCTCTTTATCACGACATTTCCTCCAATTGACGATCTTCGTCAATTTCTAAAGGCTGCCGTTACTTGACTTCTTCCCCTACCTGTCCAGTGCTTCTACGTAATCCTTGGCTTCTTTCAGAGAAAAGTTTCGGGCTTCGCGCAGTCGCTTGATCGCTTGAATTTTGTTGCCGCGACGCAGCATGTCCAAAAGCTCGCGATCCAGATCGCGATCCTGCGAACTGTGGTCACTTGTATTCATGGTATGGATTGTACTCACTGCATTCAACGAATCTCCATCAACAGGCTTAGAAAAGGGAGAAGCGTTATGGACTGAAGACGAGCTGTTCATAGTAAAAAAATTTCCCACACCGGGTGTGCTGTTCTGAAGGCGTTCCACTTCGGATTTCAAGTCATCGACCTGACGCTGCAAACTGCTCATTTTTGACCACAGAATTGGAATAATCAGCAGGAAAACAACCATTAAGAAGCCGCTCATATCAGTTGTACCGGGATTTCTTTGACGCCACGAACGACCATGCCCGGTCTCCATTCCAGTGTATCGACATCCGCTTGAAGCCTCATGTTTGGAAAACGATTCACTAACGTGCTTACAGCAATTTCTCCTTCAAGACGTGCCAGCGGCGCACCGAGACAGAGATGAATGCCTTTGCCGAAGGCGAGATGAGAACTTTTCTCCCGAGTAATATCGAAAACATCCGGGTCCTTGAACTGCTCCTCATCCCGATTCGCTGAATCCAGCGCAACAATCACCAGCTCGCCTTTAGCGATGTGTTGCCCCCGAAATTCGATATCCTCTGAAGCCCACCGCGATGTGCTGAACTCAACAGGTCCGTTGTAGCGAAGCATTTCTTCAATGGCCTGATGGATAAGCTCGGGCTGCTTTATTAACAAATCCCGTTGTTCGGGGTGCTCCAGCAGGGCCAGAATACCGTTTCCAATTAGATTGACCGTGGTTTCATGTCCAGCAATAATGAGCAGCGACACGACGCCGAGCAGTTCTTTTTCGCTTAACTGGTCTCCCGATTCCTCGGCAATCACCAGCTGGCTGATCAGATCCTGTCCAGGGTCTTTGCGCACTTTGGCGAACCAGGCCGTGAGATACTCGGTAAATTCCTGAACGTGTTGCTGCAGCAGCTCTGTATTCTTCATCGTGGAGGCTTCAATAAAGGTGTTGGACCACATGCGGAACTTGTCCCGATCCTCCAATGGCACTCCAAGTATCTCACTTATAACAATAATGGGCAGCGGGAAAGCGAAGTCATCAATCAGATTCATCGTTTCTTGTGAAGGCAGATTGTCCAGGAGATCACTAGCGATATCCTGAATATGGCTTCTCATGCCTGCGACAAGTTGAGGTGTGAATGCCTTCTGCACAAGCCCTCGCAAGCGACGATGATCGGGCGGATCCGAAAACAGCATCGTGCTGGAGAAAATGCTCTGGCGATTTGCTCCGTAACGTTTGACCATATCTTTGCTAAACCGTGAATCCTTTAACACCTGAACGGCGTCCTCATATCGGGAAATCATCCAGCCAAATTCGCCATGTGGAAACATGACTTTGAAGACAGGCTCATCTTTTCTTAATTTTTCATAGACCGGATAAGGGTTATTCGTGAATGAAGCTGTGAACAAATGGGAGTTTGTGTTCTTACGGTTCTGGTTGGACGCATGCTTCTCATCGTTTTGATGAATCTCATTGGTTTCATTCGAATTCAAATGCACAATCTCCTCTCCTGTGGTGTTAGAGCCTATTGCTCTCTATGTATTCCATACGTAAAGCATCGAAACCTTGTTGCGTAACGACAAATATCCAAAAAGATGCAGGAATATCGTACAAAGCTCCAGAAAACAACAATTCAAGTAAGAAATGCGCTTGCACATTTAGCAAATTTGGAAAAAGAGGAGAATATGCGTATGTCATACAGACAGCTGCCTTTGCATTATCATCAGATTCCCGCAAGTCCCATTGTTCTGGGGTGTATGCGTTTTGGAGGAGAATGGGATGGACAGCCCATTACGAATGATCTGGTGGTTGAAGGCCGCCAGGCGGTAGAAACAGCACTGGAAATTGGAATTCACCATTTTGATCTTGCGGACATCTACACACGAGGGAAGGCGGAGCATGTGTTTGGACGCGTGCTGTCCGAGATTGGGGGGCTGCGTGAACAGATTATTATTCAATCGAAATGTGGCATCCGGCTGGCGGGGGAGGATGAAGGTCCTCAGCGTTACGATACGTCAGAAGCACATATTCTGAAAAGTGTTGACGGAATTCTTACCCGGCTTGGCATCGACTATCTGGATATTCTGCTGCTGCACCGTCCTGATCCGCTTGCCCATCCCCAGGAGATTGGAGAAGCGCTGGCTAAGCTTCATCAGGCAGGCAAAGTGAGACATTTTGGCGTGTCCAACATGGGCTCGGAGCAGATTCGCCTTCTTCAGATGTACAGCCGTGTTCCCTTCATTGTGAACCAGCTCGAGATGAGCCTTGATAAAATCGGCTTTGTCGAAGCGGGTGTGACCGTGAACCGTGAACCTGCCAAACAGAATGTGTTCCCTTACGGTACGATGGAATTCTGCCAGGCGGAGCACATTCAGCTGCAGGCCTGGGGCCCTTTGGCGCAAGGAAGATTCACAGGCAGAGTGGTTGAGGGACAGCGGCCGGAGATTAAAGCAACATCAGAGCTTGTGGCACGAATGGCTGCGAAAAGAGGTGTCACACCTGAATCGATTGTGCTGGCCTGGCTGATGAAACATCCTGCTGGCATTCAGCCGGTGATCGGCTCTATTCGACCGGAGCGCATTCTGGCCTGCCGCGATGCGGCCCAGGTTGAACTCACACGAGATGAGTGGTACGAGCTGTATTCGTCTTCCTGCGGGCGCAGAATGTAGTGAAAGAGCGCAGGTTCTCAGGAATCTGTGCTTTTTGATTTTTATTTTTCAAATGTTGATTAAAGCCTGTATAGAGTTGTTTATTGACTTGTAGTGCCCTTCCTTTGTAGTCTGGAGTATTCATATTTGTGCTCAAGCGTGTTCATGAGTAAGACCTGAGACTTACAGAGAAGTGCAGATAAGAAGGACGTTTCAACCATTTTTGCCTGTTTTCAGCGTCATGGGCTGAAAGCTGTGATAATATGAGGAAAATAGGAACATACGATCTGTTTACATGAGAGGAGACATCTTGAAGATGGAGATGCTAAAACCGCCTGCCGAGACATTGTACGAGGCCGAGTTACGGGCGTTACAACAGGAGGATCAGGGTCATCGTCCACCAAACTGGTTATTATCCCCGGCCTATGTACGGGATTTTATTATTGGACGGGATCAGCCAGCTATGCTGGATGGGGAGAAGATTGCGATCACACGTAAATTCTATGGTAATGATGTTCTGATTGAACGTGCGGTTGTTACACTTGCGGGTAATCGCGGGTTGATGCTGGTCGGTGAGCCAGGTACAGCCAAAACGATGTTAAGTGAGCTGCTCACGGCTGCGATCTCCGGCACAAGTTTGAATACGATACAAGGCACGGCTGGAACGACCGAGGATATGATCAAATACTCATGGAACTACGCGATGCTGCTGGATAAGGGGCCATCTGAAGCTGCTCTCGTGCCTTCTCCTCTGTATAACGGAATGAAAAAGGGGATACTTACCCGCTTTGAGGAAATTACACGTTGCCCGGCTGAAGCACAGGACAGCTTGATCAGTATTCTTAGCGACAAGGTCATGAGCATTCCGGAACTGGATGGGGGTGTCCTTTTTGCCAAACCGGGGTTTAACGTCATTGCTACCGCCAACATTCGGGACAAAGGTGTTAACGAGATGAGCGGCGCGCTCAAGCGGCGTTTTAACTTTGAAACGATCAAGCCGATCCAAAATGTGAAAATGGAAGCAAAGATCATTGAATCACAGGCGAGAAACCTGTTATTACATAGTGGAATTGATACCGAAATACAAACCGACGTGGTGGAGCTGCTGGCAACAACGTTTATGGAGCTGCGCACAGGCATGTCGCGTGAAGGATACAAGCTGGATACACCGCAGGCGTCGATGAGCACTGCAGAAGCGGTATCTGTATATGTGCAGAGTGCGATGACATCGTATTATTACGAGGGTAAATCGATTGCGCTGGATCGTTTGGTTCAGAATATGCTGGGTACGATTGCCAAGGAAAATGACAAGGATCTTAGCATTCTGAAAAATTATTTTTCCAAAATTGTGAAAGCTCGCTCCGCAGAAGAGGAAATCTGGAAAAATTATTATGAGGAAAGAAAATGGATCGGTTAGGCACAGTCCCGCCTGCTGACACGGACGTTTTATCGGATGCTGCGGCTTTAGAGCAGCTGCAGTCCTTGTTTGAATCAAGGGTATACAACCTGAACAATCGAACGCTCTATTTTCCAATACGGCATCACAGTCCAGCCTGCGCACATCATCTGCTGCGAGTGATTGAAGACTACAAGCCTGAAATGATTCTGATTGAGGGACCCGAAAGCGGAAACTCGCTTATTTCCGTGCTAACGGAGGAGGCGACCGTACCTCCAGTCAGTCTCTATTACACCTATGAAGATGAGCACGGCCGGGAAGCCTGTTATTATCCGATGCTTCGATATTCACCCGAATATGTTGCATTAAAGGAAGCGAAACGACGGGATATACCGGCATCCTTCATGGATCTGGATTATCGGCATGTCTCAAGGCGTACAGACAGCCCTGCGAACCCGGCGCAGACGGAACAGCAGAACGTTTCGTTTCAGGATGAAACGCTGCTGGCCAGCTCGGATTTTATTAACCGACTATGCGAGAAAACAAACTGCCGCAGCTTTGATGAGTTATGGGAAAAGGTGTTTGAGATCGGGGGGCTGGAGAAGTCAACCTGTGCATTCGCGCAGGACGTGTTCACCTACTGTACATTATCCCGAATGTGTTATACCCCGGAACGATTAATTGCGAGCGGTGATCTGTTAAGGGAAGCGCATATGAGAAAACGGATCAGGGAAGCCGGAGAAAAGCATGAGCGGGTGCTTGTGATTACAGGTGGTTTTCATACCTATGGATTACTAAATGAGGACGGCTATAAGGCAGTACAGGTAGAACAGGAAGTACATGTAAAAGAACATACAGAAGAGATTCAGCAGCAGATGTATCCGATGGTATATACGTTTGCCGAGGCGGATCGTCTGAACGGTTATGCCAGCGGCATGCCTTATGTGTTTTTCTATGATCAAATATGGGGCGAGCTGCTGCGTTCTTCAGGTTCAGCTTATCGTTTAACGACACTGAATGTGTTATCCAGGCTAATGCGCAGGCTTCGGGAACATGAAGAGCACGTATCTACGAGCGATGCGATTGAAGCTTACAGCATGATCCAGGGGCTGGCACAGCTTCGTGGCAAGCAGGAAGGCGGAGTCTACGAGCTTATGGATGCGGCGCTCTCTTCATTTGTCAAAGGGGAGTTAACGCTTGCTACCGACAAGCCGCTGCAGGAGCTGCAGCTTCTGCTAACGGGTGATGGCATTGGAAGTGTAGCGCCTAATGCTTTTCATATTCCGATTGTGGAGGATTTCAAAACCCGCTGCACGGAGTTTAAACTCCAGATCCGAACGACTGGTCAGCACAAAAAGGTGCTTGATCTGTATGCCAAGCCGGAGCATCGCTTGCTTAGCCAGCTATTTCAATGCATTGCCTATCTCGTACCTGAGTTTGCGAAACGGCAGGCCGGCCCTGACTGGATTGCACAGCGTGATATGAATTTGGTTCGCGAAACCTGGGAGTATATGTATTCTTCGCGGATCGAAGCCAGGCTTATTGAAAATTCCCTGTATGGCGGTACACTTGCTTCGGCGGCTACTCGCAAAATGGAACAGCAAATGCAGGACATTCCGAATCATCACAGTGGCGAGCTTGCGCAGCTGATGCTTCATGCACTGCTGATGGGCCTTCAGGAGACAGCGATGCAGCTGTATGCGAAGGTGCGGGCAGCGCTGCGAACAGATGGACATTTCTTGTCTTTGTGCAGCAGTCTGACCATTCTGAACCGTATTCATCAGCACCGCAGGTTGCTGGGCTTATCGGATGATCCCCATCTTCCTGAACTGGTGTCGGAAGCTTATAACAATGCGGTGGACAAGCTGCTTCAGCTGTCCCGAACAAATGCAGATGAGCATGATGGGATTATTCAGGGACTGAAGCTGCTTGCGATGCTGGCAGAATCATCAGAGGAGCAGTTTCAGGATACAACGTTTCGCAATCAATTGAACGAGCTTTTACGTGATCCGAAGCTGCCAGCTCAGCTGGAAGGGGTATGTATCGCTATTGCATCAGGACTGGGTGATCGATCAAGAGACGAGATTGTGGAGCGTGCCCGGGGATATATTCACGGGACTCCTGAACAGATGCGTCAGACGGCTTTATTTCTACAAGGGGTCTTCACGGTGGCGCGGGATGCGTTCTTGTATGAAGATCAGCTGCTGTCCGAGCTGAACGGGTTGATCGAACAGTTATCCTACGATGATTTTATTGCGATGATTCCCGAATTGCGGCTGGCCTTTACTTATTTTACACCGATGGAAACGGGTCTGATTGCGGAACGTGTGGCCAAGCTGCATCAGGTGGAGCCGGATGAGATGACTACCCCTGCGCTGGATGAGCAGCTTCTGATGCAGTTCAGAACGCAGGATGAGGCACTTCGAAAGGAGTTTGCTGCATGGAATTTAATATAGATGAATCCCGTCATGAACAGGAAGAAGCGTTGAAAGAGCCTCTTTTATCTACAGAGCGCAGTGCTGTTGAAACATTGAACCGGTGGCGCTTGATTCTCGGGGAATCTGCAGAAGAGGGGCTGTGTGAAGCCGATTCATATGCATCTGACGCATTTCAGTATACCGAGCTGGATGAAATTCTGGGATATCTGTACAACCGTGAATATGGGGAAGAGCAAGGCTATCGCAGAGAAGGCGGACGCGGTTCGTCAGAGCTTACAGTGCCCCATTGGTTACATAAGGTCAGGGAGCTTTTTCCCAAATCCACGGTTGAAATTCTGGAAAAGCAGGCACTGGATCGCTACGGGCTGACGGAACTGCTGACAGATCGAAAGCTGCTGGAGTCGCTTGAGCCCAATATGAATCTTCTCAAAAACATCATGCAGTTTAAAGGCCGCATGAAAAATGATGTGCTGCGAAGTGCCAAGGATATTGTGCGGGCGGTTGTTGAGGATCTGCGCAGGAAACTCGAATCTCACGTCAGGGCAAGCATTATGGGCAAACGCAGTCGATATGCAGCAAGTTCGGTGCGCTCCCTGCGCAATTTGAATTTCAAACGTACGATTACACGCAATCTGAAAAATTATGATAAACATAAACGAAGATTTGTGATTGATCGTCTTTATTTTGATGGCAATATACAGCAGCATAACAAGTGGAACATCATCATCGGTGTTGATGAGAGCGGCAGTATGATGGATTCGGTGATTTACAGCTCTGTTATGGCAAGTATTTTTTATCGTTTGAATGCCTTGCGTACGAAATTGTTTATTTTTGATACCAAGGTGGTTGATCTGAGTGATCGACTGGAGGACCCTGTGGATGTGCTGATGAATGTGCAGCTCGGGGGAGGAACTTATATTGCCAAAGCGCTGCGTTATGGAGAGACACTGATCGAGAATCCAGGCAAAACAATCTATATTCTGGTCAGTGATCTTGAGGAAGGATACCCGATCAATCAGATGTATCAGGCGTGTAAGGATATTATTGATGCAGGCTGCAAGCTGCTGGTGCTTACGGCGCTCGATTTTAATGGAAATTCGGTGTACAACGAACATGCCGCGCAAACGCTCGCCAACATGGGCGCACATGTCGCTGCAATTACCCCGAATGAACTCGCAGAATGGATTGGAGATATCATTACCTGAACTTCATTTGAAATATTTAAACTTCAATTGAATGATCTTATCTTCTCATTTTTAAGGAGGAAATTATTATGCTTACCGCAGACCGTGCAGTTGAGAGTTTGGTAGAGAAGTTCGCTTCCGTCTGTTCAGACGATTATTCGCTGAAGACGGATCGCAGCTCCGAGATTATTGATTATGTTATGGGGGCGACCGACAAGTTCCCGGATATGATGGGCAAAACGAGTCATTATGTGTATCGAACCGTAGATGCTTTAACTAAACTTGGTAAGAAGCATGACGGAGATCTCTTTTTCCGCGCTGGCGCAGTGGCGATGCATCTCGAATCGAATTATTTTCGAAGAAGCCCTTGGGGTGTAAGTGCATTTGATGCTAGTCTGGGTGAGGATTCGGAAGCCTACGGATTAAATGGAAAAAGCAAAAACCCCAATCGTATGGCAGCCTTATCCTCCCGTTTGCAAAAAATGAAACAATTCGCGGGTGAGCAGGAGATTCTCACCGAGCTCAAGCGACGTGTGAAACGCGCACAATGGCTGTTTGACTCCAAAAAGGCAGATAGTGAAGGCAATTTCAGAGATGTCGTTGATGCTTTGATGCTCGTTCATTTGTGTTTGCAGTTGCAGGATGATTTTACGAACACCGATGAGATCAAAGAAAGCAGAGAGATGCTGCCCCGGCTGTTCCAGCATCTCCTGGCAAATGATACCGTAAAGCTTCGTAAGGAGCTCTACAGCCTGATCGAACCGTTGATTGCAGGCCATATTCAAGGCAAGCAAAACAGCTCGACTCAGATGCTGGAAGAGGAATTTCTCCAGCGGAACCGTAGCGAGCTGATTGCCAAGCATTATCCTGAAATTACTTTTTCGCCTAAACATCATGTTTCCCATGCTGTGTTTCATCAAACGATGGTGTTAGTAAGCAGTGCGGTGTTATTTCTGACGAATATTCATGGCGGTAAAGAGCGTTTTCTTGAAAATGTAAGTGGGGTAGGTGCAGTTCTGCATGAAACAATCCAGCACCTGCATGAGTTGTACCCAATGGAGGTTCGCCAGTATCTGCTCAGCATGAACCATCGTGCAAGAAATGCGGATGACTTGCTGGCGGGACTAGTGCCCTTAGATGAACCCTATCAATTGATTGAAACGTTGCGGCTGGAGCTGAACTCGTACAGAGTATCCTGGAGTATTCTAAAAGCAGCCATTGCCAGTCAGCCAGAGCAGTCCAAACGGGCCTATGAGATTGTCAAAGCTCCATTTATGAAATTATGTTTACAGAAGATGATGTCAGATCAGGACATTTCCCTTCCTCAGTCGGATACGACCATAGAAGAAGCTGTATTCCAAGTGCTGCGCCAGCCGCTGGAAGCCGGCAGACAAGGGCTAGCTATTGCGAGATATCTAAGCGGAGAATATTCTCTTGAGGAATACTGGGCAGACAAGGACAGCCGTGGCTTGTTCAATCACGTCAATCGGGACCGGAAACGAGTTAACCTTCTGATCAGCATCAGCTTCTTGCCAATCGATTCAGAGCCGATGCACCGTTTTGCTATTTTGCTGACACACCCGGACTGGACGCTTGATATCGTATCGGACATGTATCACTCCTATGCGTTTAGCGGTGAGCAAATCCTGAATACGTACGGGAATGATCCTCAGGTTAAACGGGAGCAGCTGCTAACCAGTTTGATCTCACTGAATGGGATGACGGATTATACGTATCTGTCGATGCCGCAGGAAGAGTATCGCCGTATTTTACAGCAAAACATGGAACATGCACTGAAACAGTACAAAAAACTTCCAACGGATACACGCATTTTGACACTGGAGGTTGCTTTCGAACAGCGGGATACACTGCCTAAGAAACTATTGGTGGCAGCCGTTCAGGCAGGTTTGCAGGATGCATCGAAGCGAGCGAACAGCATCGCCCTGGCGGAATTTAACCGTATTCCAGATCAAGAGCTGTATATGATGATCTACCGTGCGGAGAAAAAGGCTGCGATCAAAGAAATGGCGCTGACAGCGATCCGCAGTCTGGATAACAGCAAGCAGCTGTACACGGAGCTCATGGAGAACGAGAAATCAGCGGAGTGGAAAAATCTGATTCAGATTCTGCTCGATACCGCTGAGCTGAGTCCGGAGTATGCACACGCCGCACTTGCTGATCTGGCCGATGCCAAAAAAATGTCTCGCATCAGCTGGCTGCCTCTGAAGGAACTGCCTGCCCTGATTCGCGAAGCAGACGGCCAGCCGCTGGATGATCGGATCAAGCAGTATGTATTAGTGCAATCCATTGATCACGGTTCCGGACCCAACGAACGGTTAAATGAGCTGAGAGAATATGTGAGCGAAACGTCGCTTATTCGTTTTTCTAAAGAGCTGCTGCAGCTATGGATTCAAGAAGAAGCGCCGGCCAAGGAAAAATGGATCATGTATCTGTCCGCTTTATTCGGAGATATTGAGGTCGTTCATATTTTGACTCCGCAGATTAAGGAGTGGACGGAGAACAGTCGAGGTGCGATTGCCGCGGAGGCGGTGAAGGTGCTCGCTTTCCTGAATGAACCTGCTGCACTGATGGCCATCGACAAGATCAAACGCAGTGTGAAGAACCGTCAGGTGAAGGGCGCAGCTGAAGAGGCGCTGCAGCTTGCTGCCGAGAACCTTGGACTAACGGCTGAGCAGCTGGAGGACCGGCTGGTGACTTCCCTTGGATTTGATGAGAAGGGCACGTTGCAGCTTAGTTACGGAGAGCGTTCTTTCCAAGTGAAAGTGAATGCAGACCTGCAAGTGGTTGTATTGAATGAGGAAACGGGTAAAGCGGTAAAAAGCTTGCCTGCTCCAGCCCAAAAGGATGATCCTGAGCTTGCGGCACAATCCAAAGCACGTTTCACTCAGCTGAAGAAGGATCTCAAAACGATGGTCACGATCCAGACGCAGCGTCTGGAAGAATCGTTATCCAAGCAGCGTCTCTGGACAGCAGAGGAATGGACGGCTCTGTTTGTAGACAATGTCATTATGCAAAAGTTCGCAGTCGGACTAATCTGGGGCATCTATGAGCAAGGTGAGCTGGTTCATACGTTCCGTTATATGGAGGATGGAACCTTTAACACGGTAGATGAGGATGAAACAGAGCTGCCGTCAGGAGCTCAGATCGGGCTCGTGCATCCGCTTGAACTGGATCAGGAAACGCTGGAGGGCTGGATTACACAGCTTGAGGATTATGAAGTGAAGCAGCCGTTCGAGCAACTGAAGCGTGCAATCCATCTGGTTGAGGATGAGGATCAGGCCAAAACAGAGTATGATCGTCTTCCACAAGAAGAGTTCTCACCAACGGCTCTTCCAAAAGCGCTGGAGAAATACGGCTGGATCAAGGGGCCTGCCCAGGATGGTGGCTGGTTCAATGCATTTTACAAGGAATACGGCGATCTGGTTGCCGAGCTTCAATTCAGCGGTACAAGCATTACCTATTATGAAGGAATGGAAGATGTTACGCTGGAATCCTTGCACTTCTTCAAATCACACGGTACGAGACAGCACTATTATTATGCAGATAACAAATCTATTGCTTTGGGCAAAATTCCTGGTCGCGTCTTTAGTGAGACCATCTATGATATTTTGAGAGCGACGGGGCGCTGAGCACGTGAGTATGAATGATTTTCAGGAGAAATTCAGGCTCTTCTCGAAGCTGTGCACCGAGGATTATCTCATTCGTTATGCGAACAAGGGATTATATAAGAGGGCACTGAAGGAGCTGGATCAAGGTATACATGTGAATTATACCTGGGGCGAGGCCTCAGTTAACTGTCAGCTAAGTGAGGGTACGGAATGTACCCTCTATGCCTCGCTCGATCAATGGCAGTGTTCTTGTCCGTCCGAGCATATCTGCAAACATGTGCTGATTGCCATTCTGTATGACCAGCGTCAGCAAGCGGCAGAAGGGGAGGCATCCGCTGCAGCATCTGCAGTATCTCATGCAATTTCTGAAGAGTCTTCCTTGAAACCAACGGAAACGCAGTTATCTTCTTCTGGCTCGCCGAATAAATATGCCAAGCCTGCTGATTCCGTGGCAAAGGAGCTGCCTGTAGTTATGGAGCAGGACCATTCTGACTACAAGCTGCAACTAGAGCCAGCAAATACATCTTCCCGTTTTCGCTGGATGCATGAGACTGATCTTGCGACGATTATTAAATCGTACACTGCATCCATGATTGAGGAAGTCGTTTTTCGGCTGCGTTACCCTGAAGAAATTCACATCAAGGAGGACACGCTGCTCACTGTGCAGCTGAAAACTCAGGACATTGAGGTTTCTTTTACAGATGAGCCTAGTCTGGCAAAAGCTTTATGCAAGGTGAAACAGACGGCCGGAAAGATGGCCAAGCTTGAAGCATTGCTGCGTTACCGGATGCTTCACGGAATCCATGATATGGAGGTTCTGAGTGTTCGTGCATATGAAGCGAAGTTTTCGCTTCAAACCGTTCAGGAATGCCGCGAGATTCTGGCAGGTATGCTGAAGACAGGGCTTGCCCGGCTGCCTCAATCTTATCTGGCGCAGCTGGAGACACTTGCCATTGCCGCACACAGCGGTAATCTTCCGGATATTGAGCGCAGTTTGCGCGGTATTCAGGGTGAGCTTCAGCTTTTTTTCAAGCGGCATGTACGCTTCTCCATGCAGACGATGCTGGAACGGATAAGCAAGCTTTATCTTGCGTTAGAAGTGCTTATGAAAGGCGATATATCTGTGAAGCAGCAGAGTCAGCTTGTAGGCAGCTTTCGCAGCAAGTATTTTACCGTGCCCTCTCTTCATCTCTATGGCCTGGGAGCAGATTCTTGGGAGACCCGATCCGGCTTTCGCGGGATTACGTATTATTTCTATGGTCTGGATGATGGAGAGATGTATACGTATAGCGATGTGCGTGCGGTCTATTATGAGGATCAGCAATTCTCGTTTGCGGAGCATTATGCTGCATTTACCCCATGGTTGCCAAGCCTGACGTTTAGTCAATTTACTGGAGAAGAAGTGCTGTTCCAGTCGGTTAAAGTGAATGAAGAACGACGCATATCGTCTGGCGATGGAGCCAAATTGACCCTGTTGCCGCGAACAAATGTGACTGAGGTGGATTTTGGGACGTATCTGATGGATATACCGTCTGCACTCCAGCGTCAACCGGACTCGATATCCTTGTTCACGGAGCCGAAAGAACGATTGGCCCTCATTGAGGTTGCTCGCATTGTAGAGCATACATTTAACAAACAGACGCAGGATTTGATTCTTATGATAGAAAATACAGACGGGCAGTGTCTGCCACTCACTCTTCCGTATTCCTCGGATTGGCAGTCCATGATTCATCGGCTGGAATCAGGTTTCGGTTCTCAGAAGCTGGAGCACTTCTATGCGTTTGTACGATTGGAAGCGAAGCGCATCAGTCCGATCAGCTTCCTGAAAGGTCAGACGCTGCTTAGTTTGAAGCTGGATTCCAGCAATGGAAGGATGGGACGTTTTGCACGAAGATAATGGATTGATGCAGCACTTATCCAGCTGGTCCGAGGAATTACTGCTTCGGGGGTTATCTCAATTTACTATTCGGGATATTGAACTGCTTGAACAGTGTGCTTCTGCCGCGCAGCGACTACAGATGCAGTTTCTGCACGAATTGGTAACAAGTGTTATCGAATCCGGGCGCCGGGTAGCATTGGGTGAAGGTGAAGAGGAGAGACTGCTGGATCAGTATTGTCGCCTGTCTCAATATGTTCAGCTCAATGCAAACGTACAAGCTTGATTTTGAACAGAATATCTCCCGACTAGTTACGGATTAGTTTAAGTTCTAGTGGGGGGAGGTGCACATTCGAGCATTAACCCTAATTATAAATAATCACGATTAAAATTGCAGTTGGCTCGGTTAGGCCGCTGCAATTTTTTTGTGTTGTGTGAGCTATATTTTAATGGATGGGAAGAAAGTGAGTCTTGGAGATTAGAGTGAAAGCATTTTCGTGTCATATCCCGAGTTATGCTGCATACCATTAGGCGAATGCGGTCATAAGGGAGGAAGCGGAGATGTCGATGAGTGAACCGCTATTACTGCAAATTGTGAATCAGCATATTCCGGCCGGGGCAACGGTCATCACGATTGATAAACCGGTTCAACATCCAGCCGTGTATGCGGCCGATCTTACAGGTGACGGGTTACCGGAGATAGCTGCAGTATATCAGCTTCATAGTGAGCTGTATCTGTTAATTCTGAAATTTGTTCAAGGTCAGTGGATCAAAATGGCTCTTACCAAAGGTTTGGGTTATGGGGTTACACTGCTGACGGCAGCCCCGGTCACATCAACGGCAAGGAATAATCTCATTGTGGGCTGGCAGATCGGCGCAATATGGTCAAAGCTCGCTGTGTATGAATGGACTGAATCCGGGTTGACCGATATCGTGCCTGATGATCTATATTATAGCTATGCAGAGATTGTGGATATGCCCGGCATGCAGGGCCGAGATGGAAAGGTTGAAATCGCGTTATGGGTTCATGATACTGGTGAAGCTTATCGGGTGGACATTATTCGGTGGCAGCAGGGGCAGTGGGTTGCAGCGACGGATGTATATCATGCGTATTTTCCCAAAGTCGTGCATTATTACGAGCAGCTTACAGCACAATATCCGGACTATGTGTTCTATTGGTATTATCTTGCGGATGCTCAGTTTCATGCCGGGGTATATTCAGCCGCGCTGACTTCCGTCCAGAAAGCATTAAGCTTACCGGAAGCTTATCCTTCCAGAGAAGAGCTGCTGAAACTGGAGAAAAAGATTAAACAGGCCATAACCCCCAGCGAGCGTACTCAAGCAGCAGTCTGGTTATATCCGATATCTGTTCGCACGACAAACGGTATACGCTGGGGGTATATGGATGCACAAGGACATGTTCGCCTTGAACCTGTTCTGCAGCAGGCTCAGGCGTTTCAGCCAAATGGCTTGGCTGTTGTGGTGAAAGACGGTCGTGCAGGAGTCATTAATCTACAGGGACAGTATGTGGTTCAGCCCGTATATGATTCTATTAATTCTTTTTTCGAAGAGCGGGCTATAGCTATAGATTCTCAAGGTTTTAAAATGATTAATGAACACGGAGCGGTCCTGACCCCAAGGGCCTATCCGTTTATTGCAGATGTGCAGGACGGACGTGCGGTATTTTACGATACGGGCACGGATCAGCCAGCAGTTGGCTCCATTCTGTACGGGTACTTGGATGCCTCGGGCAAGGAAGTGATTCGGGCACAATATATGTCTGCGAATGATTTCCAGCATGGTAAAGCGGTGGTACAGATCAAAGAGAAGGAATATGCACTTATTGATCGCAACGGAAATCGGATATCAACCTATCCCTATGCCTATGTAGGACCGCTTGGGGATGGCTTGCTTGCTTTTCAGAAGGAGCTTTCAGGCAAATACGGATACATTGATGAACGGGGGAATGTCCGAATTCAGCCGAAGTTCACTTCTGCACTTCCTTTTAGTGGCGGGCAGGCGATTGTAAATACGGCAGAAGATTATCGATCGAATTATGGTGTCATTAATAAGCAAGGATCATTTGTGATTCAGCCGGCTTACAATGACATTCGTGAGCTGGGAGAGCAGAGGTATGCACTTGGGAAAGCCATTGATCCGGAGCAGCCTTATATCGGCTCATTGTATGCGATTGCTGATGTGAATGGCAGGAGATTAACGGAGTTCATCTATCGTAATGTGGAAAATTATAAACATGGTCTTGCTTCGGCATCGAATGGAACTCAGACGTATTTGCTGGATTTGAGCGGCAGACCTGCTCCTGGGTATCCTCATATTGAGGGAGCGGGATCACTTGAAGTCGTTGCACCCGATCTGATTAAAGTATTTGTGGATCAGCGTTTATCCTATGTAAACCGGGCGGGGCAGATCATATGGCATCAAAACACCATCGTACCGCTTCAACCGCCTTATCGAGTGCGTGAGGAGAAATACAAGCCTAACCGGGACTACCTTGTCTATTATCCGCAGGTCGAAGGCTTAACAAGCCAGACGCAGCAGGATGTACTGAATGCCAAGCTGAAGGAGCTTTCCCAGGTCAAACCGATTCCGGCCGATCAGCAACTGGATTATACGTATACGGGGGATTTCGATATTACGTTTTACCAGCAGCAGCTGCTTCAACTGCAATTAACCGGTTACAACTATCCCGCTGGAGCCGCACACGGCATGCCGACGATGATCTATGCCATTATTAATCTGTCGGATGGACAGCTGTATGAGCTGAAGGATTTGTTTAAACCAGACAGCGACTATGTGAAGGTGTTAAGCCAGATTGTCGGGGAGCAGATCAAAAATGATCCGCAGTATTCTTATGTTTTCCCGGATACGTATACAGGCATCAGTGCCAATCAGCCGTTTTTTGTTACAGCAGACGCGCTGCATCTCTACTTCAACCCTTATGATATTGCACCGTATGCTGCAGGATTCCCGACGTTTACGATTCCGTTCAATCAGATCATGAATATTATCAATACCGAAGGATCCTTCTGGAAAGCTTTTCATATGTGAATGTGAATGGGGATGGGTGAATAATCTGTTCCAAAAAGCGCGCAAAGCAGAGGCCATATGTCCAATATGGCTTCTTTTTCTGTAATGTGGCGGACAACAGTTAAGCAGACTAGGAGAGGAGCTAACGTATGCAATGCATTGAGCCGGAAACAGGTGCGTACAAATTTTCTCTTACGAGTTTGTTCTGAAATTCACAAACTTGCAAGGGAGTAAAACGTATAAAGATTAAATAGAAAATCATATGTTTGGAATAATTTTCATGTATAATAAAAGGAAATCATTTTGTACAAAGCAAGTTTTTGGATTAGATTAGGAGCAGGCATTTTGGATAGTTTGATTATTTCGATTCCTGTGGCCATAATCGTGTATATGCTCACAGGTCACTATGACACAGATGACCTGAACGCCAGAGTATTGAGTGCGTTATATTCAATTATTTTACCAGTTTACTGGTATGGTCGAACGATCGGTAAACGCATGAACCGCCTAAAATAACGACAATGTTAATGCGAGTTTTGGTTGCTGGAATTAAAAGGATTAAAATCTGGTACGGCTTTTTTTCAACTTACATACTGTTTCACAAAACTCGTATTTTGTACATATGTTAAGTTAATGGCTGAAAGATAGATCCACGTCGCCCTCGCTGTGTCTGAGGACAAGAACATTGTTCCTTAAAAGACAAAAACATTGTTCCATTGCCACACCCCATCATTTTTATTCCAATAAAAAAACCGTTAATCTCATCATATCACACAAGATTAACGGGTATTAAAAAAACTAAGTTTTTTGACGTAAGCGTCAACTGATTTTTGGAGTGTTTTATTTTTAACATCTTTGTCACCTCTGATCAGTATTGCGACCGCTTGAGGTGTATAAGACTTCATAGTATAAGTATTACGTATGGCATTTTCGTGTTGATATGGGCAAACATATTTGTAAGTCGGCATTTCTTCATTTTCTAAGTGGTGATACTCAACACAACTTGATGAGCTTTTCTCAATAAAATTATATTTAAAAGCTATTATTGGAAAAGACCGATTTCTCATCTCATTTATTTCATTCCAAGAAGGTGCGCTAATTTTTTTACTTCTCTCCCCTGCTATCTCCAGCCAAGCATTGAAAAAATTCTCACTAAATTGGATAATGATCTTTTCCAAAATCCAAAAAAGAATCTTTGTATCAATACATTTTTGAGTTTTCATTTGAAGACTTACAATTTGTTCAGAGAAATACTCCAAGTGCTCCTCGATTAGTAAAGGTACTTCCTCAGACGAATCACCTTTCCCATTCTCATCATAGAAATATTCCTTCTTCAGAAGAGCTTTTCTCCAAAAAACATATGCATAAGCGTAAGGGCATATCTCAGGAAATTCAGCTATATCATTCATTTTTCTGAGTTCCATCAATTGAGTTATGCAATGTTGATGTTTTCTAAGGAGATTCTTTAATAACTTGTCCTCGACTTGTCTGAACGTCTGCAAGCAATTTCTCAACATTATTTGTTGGAAACGTTGAGAATAATAATCATTTTGATAAAGGGATTCTATTGATTCAATATGTTTAGTTTCCTTGGGCTCAGCTTTAATTAACAACTTCAAGCTACAATGTTGCTCATGAACGATCCATCTGGGTTGTACATCTAATTGATACATGTTTGATCTTATCCATTCTAATATAGCTTGATCTATTTGCTCCGGCGCTGTCCATTCATTCCAACTGGATATATTAAAGGAAGCTATAGTGAACCCGCATTTACATTTGAAAGCATAACCCAACTGTTTATTAGACAATAAAAAAGGTATAGTCTCATTACAATCAGGACAGCTTTTAACCAGATTAAGATTATGAAATGCACATTTGTCTAAAAGCTTAAACTGGTGAAGCCAAGAATGAAAACCTCTTTCCATACACTTTGGGCACCAAAGCAGTTTTTCATGAAACCAGTGGCTACGTGAACTGTATAAAGCATGGAATGGTGCAATCAATGCATGAATTGTATTTTTATTGTGTTCTAACAAATTGAAATCTAATGCTTGATGAAGTTTTTGAAGATCAAATCCGTTTAGAAGCAAAAGATTTCGATGATAGTCTCCAATGTTCTGTTTAATATTTTTCACTTTTGGAATACCAAAAACTTTTAGAATCTCATTTCGTTCTACAAGGTTAACTAAAGATAATTTTTCAAAAACTGACCAGGGTGATTCGTATTCATTAACCCACTCTTTCCTCCAAACGATTTTCATTCATTGTCTCCCCTCTGCGCTAATGCCATGTAAATTTCGGATTCTATATAACCCGTAAGCTTTATCGCTTCCAACCACTGTTGTGAAGTAATCCATTCTAGCTGTTCTCCATGTGTTCCAAAAATTTTTAAAGCATTCTCCACAGCATAAGTAAAGTACTCCATAGGAATTTCAAGCTTTGATTTGACACCGTGTTCCCGGCGAAGATCCATAAATTGACGATAGATAATGCCAGCATCTTTTTCAAGCCGCTGCCCTTTATCATATCCTTCCGGGAAAAAGTAACGTGTGAAGCTACATTCACTGTGTTCAGGATACTCGGATATTTCGGGTGAATCGTAGCAGTGAAGAACACTTCTGATATCTTCTAGTGAAGTAATTCCAAAAAAACGATGTTCGTGAGTCATAAATCGTCCGATGATTTGTGATTTACGTTGGCCAAGAAAAAACGTTCGTCTACTCAACAACTCTTCTTGACCCACAGAAATTACGGACATGCTAATCTTTGCTCGATCTAGTTGATTGTAAATATCCATTAGCCATTGATAATGAGCTTCGGTTAAGTTCTGCCCTTCATCCATAATTACTATGACCCGTCTCGTACCAGAGGTCTCCGCTTTTTCTTTTAATAAGTTAACAATTTGATTTCTCAAATCTCCTGGTTTTCTTCGTGATATAAACGGAAAATCAAAATCATATAGAAGGTCAGAATAGAACTTCTCTTCACTAGGAAACCTGTATGTGTTACTGTTGGCTATAAAAATGGGGATAGGCGCGTTTATAAAATTTGGTAAATTCTCAAGTGCAAATTTTAATGCAGTTGTCTTACCTAAACGGGGGCGTCCATACACAATCATTCCAGGTAATCGATTCGTTACTATCTTTTTTAGATTGTCCATCAAACGAAGAACTTCTTTAGTTGGAAGCATATAGTGTCCTACTTCAATAGGGTGTGTCCCAACAGCTATGAGTTGTTTATCCATTTCTATCTTCTCCTTAATTATTATATCTTGGTCTTAAACTGTTTTAACATGCGTTCGTAATTTTCCATCTCATTGAGCTTGTCTCTATTGATTTGCTCTTCCCGAGCTTTATCAAGCAGTTCATTTTGGAAACTGGCTTCTTCCAAAGCTTTAGTTTGTTCAGTGGGTGGATTGTCAGGTTTATAAATACTCTCTTCATTTACCCGAACTTGCTTATTGACCATTTTTTTTGATTTTTTTTGAGTCATAAGATAGTTAGTGTATACAAAAATGGGGTCATCCCAAGTTGTAAGATGTAGTACCTTGTTCTTTACTAAGGAATTGATCGCTTTTCTTGTTTGTAAGGAATGTGCAGTTAAAGACCATCTTCCGCTAGCTGTCAAATATCCGAATTCGCTTCCATCGGGCAGATATGCTTTCAATGTACGAAGATCATCAACATTTACATGAAGTAAGAGCTCGGTGTTTAACAAGTATGCTGAATTCGCAAGTTGGTCACTACGATACGGAACACCTTCATATTCAATATACGGCTTCTTTCCTGATTTCAATGATCCTCTTACAGTTCGTTTATGGATCGTTTGCATAAAGAGTATCTCCGATCTTTTCTCTTCTTCTAGAAGTCTTGGGGTTAGCCCAGAAACTTTCATTCTTTTCTCCAGAAGCTCTAAGGGAGTTTGATGATAAATTCCCCCGTGTGGAGTTCCATTATAATTCGAGATTAATACATCAATGAGTTGTTTTAGATGCTCGTACGTGATATTTAATTGGGTGGCTTGTTGTTCAGGATCTTTTCTTCGCGGATCCTTGGGTTCACTTCCTGTGGTATTAGGTAAACGATGAAATCCATTTTCCTCCAATGTTTTAAAAAATCGTTCGATAATTCCCCTCCTCATAGGAAGAGCTACCGGTCCTAAGTTCATAAAACAACCAATTAAATTCTCAAGGCGGTCTTTTACCATTTGAGCATAGTGAGATTTGGCATTATCTAAGCAAATAATATCCCAAACTGCCCAAGCAATTTCTGGGAACTTCTCTGAGGGAAAGCCCCCCACTGGATGATAAGCTAATCCTGGTATCGTGAGTTCTAGCTGTTTATGAGGTAATACAGCATTACGTGCACAATGCATAACATCACTTGCACTGTATTCTTGATTTAAACTAATCGAGTATCCCAATATATTTCGTGTAGCTACATCAATAATTGTAAGGATCCAAAAACGCCGTAGTATTTTAGTTACGGTGTCTCCTTCAGGTGTAGTCAGTTCTACAGCAAAGAAACCATCAATTCGGTGAGCATCAAATTGAACTTTTTGAAATGGAAATAAGTTTGAAATTTGATTTTGTTGCCCTTCTCCTACATGTCTTGCTTTTTGTGATGCGTCATCCCCAAAACGCTTTGTTGATCTACAAAAATCTTCATAGGAAATTCGTCTAAGGTACCGTTGCACTGCTTTGTATCCCATCCACTCTGTATTCAACGGATACTCTGCTTGTGTGATTCCTTTCTTACGGCATTCTTCAATAAAGCGTTTATGAATATACTTTACTTTCATAACCGGCTCCAGAGTGCGTCTCTTTCTCCCGAGAAACAGGTCCTCCAGAAGTTCTTTAATGTCAGGGTATCTATCCAAGAATCGATTAAATTCGCCTGTCTTTCGCCCGTTTTTTTGGTTCCTATTGAATACGTCCAGCTGATATTCGTTCACATTCTTCTGGGGAATCAAGGCTCTAAATCCCCAAACTGTACCTGTTTTATCATATTGCATACAACGCTTGATGAACCTTCTGACGTTCTGACGAACTATTCCTGTTTCCTGCTTGATCTCTTCTAAGCTAACTCTCTGAAAGTACATCATCACAGCTTTTTTACGATTAATATAAATAAGACGTACTGAATGTTCGAGTGTGCTTTCATCAACTGTTGGCCAAAGTTCTGGATTCATTTGTTCTAGTGCTAACCCGCTTTGTTCATAAACTCGCTCTTTACTCACATGTATACACCTCCAAACCTTTCCCGAAAATTTGATCTTCGATGTTTCCACAAACACGTCCTTCATAAAACAACCATTTAAGCGCTAGATAAACCTGCTCTGCTGAATATTGAGGTAATTCTTGAATGATGTCTGAGATTTTTCTCTTTTTTAATGAAACACCATTAAATACATCTAAAATACATGTTGGCTTATTACTGTTGAGGATTGCTGTCACAATGGATGTCCTGTTCTCTATAGAGTGCAATCCGCTCCTGATGGTCTTTTCAGTACGAACTTCATAGGATTTATTATTAATCCTACACCATTCTCGTTGTGCCTCAATCTGACGTTTTGTTCGATCATATTTAGGATGTTTCGAAGTAAGTTCCTTCTCATATTTGACTTCGACAAAGGTTTCTTTACCATCTTGATTCAGAATCCACATGTCAAATATGCTTGTACGTAGCTGACCCTTCAAAACATATGATATTTTCAAAGGTTGCTCACAGTACGTTATAACCTTAGGGTTTGTCTCTACAGTAAGCCAGTGATCAAATTCCAAATCACTGTATAGTTCAATATTGCGTTTCCCTACTTTATTTCCTCGTGAGGTCCAATAATTATTTCCATACTTTTTACTTCGTGAAATCTTGAGAGGGAGATACTTGATGTCATGATATTCCTCCACAAAGGCCCTCCCTTTCTCATTTTGTTTAATGTATGAACAAAAAAACGACTTTTTATACTCCACCTATGTATATCTAGTGTCTCTCTATGAACATACTAAGAAGTAATAGAATTATAGACGGAGGGATTCAAATGTCAGAAGAAGAGTTCTATAAGTGGTTGGGAGAATGTCTAAGAGACCTTCGAAAGTCAAAAAAGCAAACACAAGAAGAGATTTGTCAGAGTTATCCTCTTGCCCGTTCTTCCCTAGCCAATATTGAGCGAGGTAGGCATATGATTAGTGCATATAACTTATATCTGCTGCTTCATGTTCTAGATATTCCTTTGGAATCTATATTTGATAATTTATCGTATGAAGGAAGAACTAAATCATAGATGTATAAAGTGAAATAGGAATACAGCCAGAAAAAGAATAAAGGAAGTATTTCAGGTAATGAATGCGCAAGAATATTCTGAGTTAGAAAAACAATCAGATATAGTAATTAGTTCAGGTAGTTACTAACTTTTTGAGCAAGCTTGATGCGAAAGTCTATCCTTTCAAGTCCGTCAGCATAAACGAAATATTGAAGCACTAGAGAAATATCTCATTTGTCTAGTATTAACAAATGAGTATCGTTACAAGGCAGCCTTATCTTAGCGAGATAAGGCTCTTTTGGTTTCACAGAAAATAGCTCCTAGTTGATCTCTTTAGTTAAGTTTTTCTTCAGCTCCTTTAACTGATTTAATTCCTTATGATAATGTTCTACTTCTTCCAAATTCAAATTTTTAATATTAACCCACATAGCCAAACTTACCTCCTGGTGACTTAAAGATATAATAATTATGGCTTCATAATAGTTGTGTAGGTACACAACGGGTATCCTCCACTGTCCTTCCTCTCTCGCTAGTACAAACCATTTCTTTTTAATCACTGCTCGGTTTGTGTAAAATCGACCATTAAACAAAATCCCTTGAGCTGTTATGGTAGCAATTCCAACATCTGCTTTTAGGTGATTTGTCATCCCCTCCACCTCCTTTATCATGTATGCCCAAAAAAATTGATATATAAACTTATCATTTTAATAAAATAATTTATATACATTAATGTATCGAAGGTTTCCCATTGTTTAGACTGAATTAGAGGTGTGGCAATGAACGAACCTGTTTTAAGATTAGTAGGACAGCGTGTTCGCGAATTACGGAAAAAACAAGGATATTCGCAGGAAGAATTAGGCGAAATGGCTGGTTTTCACTTCTCCTACATCGGGGGCGTTGAACGTGCCGAGAAAAATATTACCTTGTTAAATCTCCAGAAAATTGCGGATGCTCTTCAAGTCAATGTCCATGAACTTTTTTATTACAGCAAGTATGTTAAGACTGGAAAAAGTGATAAAGAGAAATTGCTAAACGAAATCAATGAGAAGCTTTGGCCTATGAAATCTTCCGATTTAAAAAAGGTTAACCTGCTCTTATCTGAATTTTTCGATAGTTAACACAAAAAAGCCGATGTATCTGACATCGGCTTTTTTGTGTTTCATCTATTCCTTCCAGGTTGCTTCACTTTGTATGTTAATCCAAGAGTATTTATTATTCTGCTGTACTAGTCCCTCCATCATATTACGCTCACTTATTAATGTTAAAAGCAAATATTTCGTTTGGATGTTCTTCACATATAGATGCTCATACACTTGTGACAAAGAAAAGTATCCTCTAGCTGCATATAATCTTACTTGTTCCATATTAATCTTTCCACTTCGTTGTAGTAGCTTACCCCCTCCCATTTTATATGCAGCATCGGTATCAATATTTGGATCTGGAATTACTACACTTAGCTTTCCTACAGATAAGGTTACTTTGTGCTGATTCGTACGCAACATCTCCTTACATGCCAGATTACGTATAGATTCCCACTGTTCAACAAAGCTAGAGTATATCCTTTTATAATGCTTCCATTGGCCTAAGAGGTCATATATGTTTTTGTTGGTTAAATTCTTTCTGTATACACTGAGTTCCTCTTCACTGTGACCACCAATTCCTCTAATTGGAGTAAATCTTAAATATGCGTTGCCAGCCGTACTGAATTTTTGAAGCAATAATTTCTCTGTCTCATTTAATTGTCTTAATCTAATCCGGACCACTTTCGACAGAACTCCATGATTCTCTAATAAGTCGAATAATTGTGGATTTTTCATATCATAGTGTTTATTTGCAAGGAATTTTCCAACAACGCCATGCTCAGTCCATTCAAGTCGTTGAAGTCCCAGGGATGATTGATATTCACCAATGACTTGTCTCAGCAAGTGTATTTTTGCACCTGTGGAGTTCATTTGCTCATATTGTGATGATTGAACAAATTGAATGATTTTCTCTATACTCACTAATCTATTCTCCTTTGTGATCAGATTAGTGAGTGGTATTGACCATTGTTATCTGTTTTATACAACGGATATTTTGAGAAAACAATGAGAGTATTATTTTTATGTTTAAAGAACCTCCCCTTAAAATAAGAGGAGGTTCCAGGAATTTAGATTTAATTAATAGGTGTACGTACTTTGTTCTTTAATTAATGACTAAGTAATTTATACAACAGAAACGTTACCCAAAAAATCCAACACCATTTAATCAGCTTCTCCGTACTACGTTTCATCATCAAACGACTCCTGTAATCCTGGAAGCACTTACACCTATATATGCATTATAATTAGAAACTTGGTTGATTACAAGCTATCCTGCGGCTACATATCTTCTTTTGACACATAATCCATCTTCCCTATTTAATTCTTCTAACATAGTAATTAGAAACTTGTACTTAAGTGTTTCGTAAAAGAAAGTACAAGGAGGTGATAACATGTCAAAGCCATTAAAGTCAGGTAATTCAGCCCCAAAAACAGGAGATTATAAAGTTCTTGGTCCGAGAGGTGGTACGATTAAAACCGGTGTTACCGTAAAGCAAGGTGATACGCTCCCACCAACCCCAAAGAAAAACCAAACATACAAAAAACAATAGTAATGAGAGGGCTATGTCCTCTTTTCCTAATAGGAAGAAGAATTATTAAATTCAGTAATATTATATTCTTCCAAAATCAGTAGGTCTCAAAATCATTAGTAAGTTATGTCACTCTATAACCAAAATTTCAATCAAAACAATTTCTTTTTCATGGTGTATTTTTAAACTCATAATGGATCTCCAGAGTTAAAAAGCTTTAAAACGTAGCACTAAATTTATATTAGAAAATAGCTAGACTATGATGTTTTTTAACTTTTTGTTGAAGCATTAAGTAAATGAAGTTCTCTGCAGCTACCTCCAATTAGTTTTTAGTACCCATTAAAGGCTGTTTTATTAGAAACTGTTCAAACTCTTTGAATTCTTCAACACTAATTTCAATATTGTACTTTTTAGCAAAACTAACAAAATTGAAAGAACAAGAAAAACATAGTATCCACCAACGACTAATTTACTTTACCTTGCTTTATTAAATTTTACACGTAGCAACGTAAGTATTACTAGAAACCCTCTCATAACACTGGATGGGAGGCAGTGTATTTGAACGATGCCCAAAAAAAAGCGCTAAGTGACTTGGACCTGCATAGAATAGATCTATAACTTTAATTCCATTTTTACTGGTTATCCGTTGTATTTCCTTTTTAATCTTATCAACTACCATATTAGCTTGTTTAGCGCTGATTATAGGCTTATCTGAATAGATATTTAACACTGGGTTCGTCAAATCATCATTCAACCCACCTTCTAAGAAACGTCTAACTTCTTCAGCTAACTGATCTTTCATAATCCCTATAGTCACTACAAGACGCTCGCCTGTTCCTTCATGATACATACCGGAAATTGGATAGTCTGGCGTTTCAGAATCGGCATGTTGATCAGTTGCCCACACCTCTCCACGATATTCCATTTCTACATTGAAACCAGCAACGGCTGAGAATTGAGAGCCAAACGCTCATGCAGTTGAAATACGTCGACTGCCCCTCAGCTCTACTCTACGGCTTCTGCGATTCTCCTTTATCCATTTCGATGTTTGATTTAATTGAAACTTGAGTATAGTATTCCATTCATTTGCAGGAGGATATTCCCTAGAAGCCCCACCAAAAAAAGCTTCCCACTCAAATTGCAGAGATTTTTCCTTTTGGGTGACTTTTTCTATTTCAGTAATGATAGTTACTGGTCTCGATGGCAACCTAAAGTTTTCACTTAGTGCATCATTTATTACCTGCTCTAGCTTTTGCCTTGTAATCGGTCGTGCCTTATGGGAACGAATTAAGTCAAGTAAACATGGATAAATCTTACTAATTTCTTTACCTGGTAAGTCATCGTAATCAGGAAAATGTAATGTGTTCGCAAAGATGCTTTCTAACTTTTGTATGTGCATCACTAGCATTAGTCTTGGTGGTCGAACTCGGTTCAATTTCGCTTAAAAAATCAACAAATTGCTTCTGAGTAATCATATTCTCATCGTCTCCTCAACAGTTTAATTATCTCTTCGGAAAAGCAATGCTTTGGTTACCAAACTAATATTATGTACGACCTTTTTCAACCTTATTGTTCCAACAACAACTATATCATACGTTAGCATGCACTAGGGGCAATTCCTTTGATATAATAAACTTACAAATTAACGTGAGATAGAGCCCGAGAGAATATTATTTCATTTTCTTGAATATATTGTCGAAGTTATTTAAATCTGAGTTCTTCCTATTATATAAATAAAGAGAGGGTGCTTCATGAACCAGTGTATCTAATACAAGTACTATAGTGAGAAACTTGAGTATTCGAATCAAGAACATGTCATTCCAGCAGGTTTGGGAGGGATTAAGAAATTACCGTGTGGATTTGTTTCAAATGAAGCAAATAATCACTTTTCTTCATTTGAATTACGTGCACTCAGAAATTCTTTACTCTCAATAAATAGAAATAATTTCGGACCCGGAAAACGAGGATCATTAAATGTATTGAAAGTGAGAAATCCAGTTGTACATATTTTTACCGCTATCTCTCCTGAGAAAGAACTAGATACTCTTTTAGTTCCATATAGGTTAGGATTTATGTTCAGTGGAGTTGTTCGGATTTTACCACAAATATTTATAAAATTTGATGAAGCATGGAATATGAAGCGCCCTTTGTATATTTCTGATAACCTCTCAAAACAACCTGAAGGTACATTGAAAAAGTTCCATTCTTCTTTAAATACTTTTATAAGAAGCACAGATCGAAAGTATATTTTTATAAATCCTCCATCTTCAACTTCATGTAATTTTGTAAGTATTGCTTATCACGAAAATAGATTTTATGTATGCTCCTCAATAAAGAATTTTAATATGGATAACTTTTGTAAGCTAATAACTCTGAGAGCTTTACCGGATATAAATCCATTTCTCCTTAGTTCAGCTTCAAAATATCAATACAACTATATGATTGATGACGTCAAAGACGTATCTTTTCCCTTGATTTATATAAAATCAGCGTTCAACGCCCTTAGCCTTTTTAAAGGCCAAGCTTTCATACTTGAAGACATTTTTGATCCGCTTCGAAGCAGTATTTGCAACGCGGGAGATTTAGCTTCATATTGGGTTAGTTGCAAAATGCCATCATGGCTTGTGAATTGGGTGAAAAGTAATGTTCCACCTAAAGCACATTTCATAGTCATTGACGGTTATGATGGAATAATTGATGCATATGTCAGCTTCTTTAGAGAACCACTTAACTCAACTATTCGTATAACATCAAATTACTCAGGTGAGGCGTTTAGAATCGGACTAATATGCGATTGGGAGTCTAGAAAAGAAGAAATTATTATAAACATTGATTGAAAATTTTACTCAAATTACTTAGCCTATGCTGCGTTTATCTTGAGTTATGCGTAGTATAATTGATTCAATATCGTCAGTTTCCGTATATTTAAAAAGTAATTTTTCCGGCACTGTCTTTCTGTACTTTAATTCATAGATGTATGTGAAGGTTTTTAACTAATTTTATTCTCCTCTTAGATTCAACCTTTCGTCTAATATATGATGGCTGAATAACTCTAGAAACGTGTTTTATTTTCGAAGTACGTGTTACTTAACTTTATAGTAACATCGCTCCTGCATTCAGAGTAATATGTTGGTAGAGTCTTGAAGTAATTCATAACTGTTGTAGGGTTGCCGTACGGTCAGCAAAAAAAGGCTTGATTTTGAATGGAGAAACAAGCTAACAAATTGTTGAAGTGGTAAATGTATTTCCTTACCTGATATAGTCAAAAATAAATCCGGCTATCGTTAGCCGGATTTTATAATTTACTCCCTCGCTTTGAATATTTGTGAATCAACTGTTGCGTATAAGCATGCCTTTCGGATGTAAACAACGCTTCTTTAGCAAAATGGTCGATGATTCGACCCTTCTGTATCACCATAATTCGATCGGATATACGCTGAATTGTAGCCAGATCATGTGAAATAAATAAACAGGCAAATCCGATGTTTTTTTGCAATGTCATCAGCATCTCGATGATCTGAGCCTGTGTAATCATATCCAGGCTGGACGTGGGTTCGTCCATGATGATCAGGGATGGATCGCTGCTGATCGCTCTGGCAATAGCGACGCGCTGCTTCTGTCCTCCACTGAGCTCATGGGGATACTGATGCAAGAGATGCGCTGGTAGCTCCACCAGATCCAGCAGCCGTTCGGCACACTTCAGCCTGTCCTGTCTGCAATCCTGGACGATTACAGGTGTTCGTTGCTTGAGGGTGTCCAGCGGTTCCATCACGGAATCAATGATCTGTAGTCTGGGATTGAGACTCGATGCAGGATTTTGAAACACCGCCTGAACTTGCCCCTGATAGACACGACAGGCGGAACCGAATCGTGGTTGTACCAACTCTTTTCCTAGAAACCACATTTGCCCGGAATCGAACTTCTCCATTAATAAAATACAGCGTGCTAATGTACTTTTTCCGCTCCCGCTTTCTCCGATTAGACCCATACATTCTCCCGGGTGGAGACTGAAAGAAACGCCGTCGATTGCTCTTGTCTGTCCCGGATAGGTCTTGATCAGGTTTTGAACCGTAAACACAGCTTCTTCACTCATGATAATCGACCTCGTTTCGGAACGACGTCAGGTTCAGCATAAGACAGCATGGATTCGGCTGCCAGAAGCTTTTGCGTGTACGGATGTATGGCTTGTGTCAGCACGTCCTCAGCATTGCCTGATTCCACGATTCGTCCTTCCCGCATAATAACAATCTGATCCGCGCAGCGTCTAGCCAGCTTCAGGTCATGTGTGATGAACAGAATCGAGCAGCCTGTCTTCTCTCGAAGCTGAATGAGCAGATCAATTATTTCCGCCCCCGTTACCCAGTCCAGCGCAGACGTGGGTTCATCCGCAATCAGCAGTTTCGGTTCAAGCAGCATGGCCATCGCGATGCATACCCGCTGCAATTGTCCGCCACTTAGCTGGAACGGATAGCTGACAACAACCCGTTTGGCTGGCAAGGAAACGTCATTCAGCGCTTGCACGATCCGCTCCTTCCGTTCCTGACGTCCCCATGTATAATGTACCCTAAGCGTCTCATCCAGTTGTTTGCCTATGGGAAGAAACGGGCTAAACACGCCTGTATAGTCTTGAAATACATATGCGATTTCTCTGCCACGCAGCCGATTCATTTGTTTCTCGGACAACGCTGACAGAGACTGGCCTTTAAACGTAATTTGTCCAGACGTATGGTGCACCCCGTTTGGAAGCAAGCGACCGATGGACAAGCCTGTAAGTGTTTTTCCGCTGCCGCTTTCCCCAATGACAGTCAGCCAGTCGCCCTCTTGAATGGACAGGTGCATATCGTGAATAAGGGTCTGCTTCCCGGCCACAAGCCGTAGTCCTTTTATTTCGAGTAAACTCATCAGCTTCTCACTCCCTGCTTCGTTGTTTGATATCCAGCCTATCGCGCACTCGGTCTCCCAGCATGTTCGACCAGAGCACGACGAGCATGATGGCGAGTCCGGGGGCAACCATAAGGTAAGGTGAGCTATGAAAGTAGGCCCGTCCCTCGTTCAGCATGGCTCCCCATTCCGGTGCAGGGGGCTGTGCGCCCAGTCCAATGTAGGAGAGCGAGGCAATCATGAGAATGACTTTACCGATATCCAGCGAAGCGATCACAATCACATGAGACAACGCATGGGACAGTATATGCTTCCACAAAATCTGATGAGGACGTAATCCACTTAGGCGGGCAATGGTAATATACTCCTGGTGCTTCTCTGAGATGACGCTATTGCGAACGATGCGGGAATACGTAATCCATTTGACTGAAATGATGGCAATCATCAGATTGAAGATACCTGGTCCCATCAGCCCACTTAGCACAATCGCAATAATGAAATCCGGAAATGCAAGAAAAGCATCCGATATGCGTTTATAGATTCGATCCAGCCACCCGCCTGCATAGCCGGCCAATAATCCTGCAGGAATACCGATCGCGAGTGAACCGAAGAGAACAATCAAACTGGTTCCTACTGTATGTCTTCCCCCGAGCAGCATACGGGATAATAGATCTCGACCAAGATCATCGGTGCCCAGCAGATGATCTATACCTGGGGGCAGAAGTCGTATCGCCAAGTTGATCGCATAGGGATCATGTGGAACCACATAAGGCGCACAGATCAGGGTCAAAACAACGAGTACCAAAATAATGATGTGAACGATCATTTTTGGTTTTTGCACCGCATGGGCAGCGCCCCACTTGGTTTTAAGCATGATTATCGTTCCCCCTTCAACCGGATCTCGGGGTTGAGAACATCATTCAGAAGGTCAACCAGTATGTGCATGATCGTAACGATCAGGCCCATCAGGACCATATAGCCCTGAATAACCGGATAATCACGACTCTGAATGGCGTCAACAATGAATTTGCCCATACCGGGATAGGCGAACAGCACTTCAATGACGACCGTTCCTCCAAGCAAGCTTCCGATGCTTACGCCAAACATGGTCACAACGGGAGTGAGTGCATGCCGGAAGGCATGTCTAAGGAGCACACTCGAGCCACCTATTCCTCTGGATCGTGCTCCCCGAACAAAATCCTGCCCCAGACTTTCCAGCAAACTTGAACGAATGAGGCGCACGTATACGGCTGCCATGGTTAATCCCAGTGTTAGGGATGGTAGTATCAGATGCGCAATGCTCCCCGTCCCCATAGAGGGAAACAGATGTGTTCTCACGGAGAAGCCTTCTATTAAAAGAAGCCCCAGCCAGAAGCTAGGGACTGAGGTGCCCAGCACAGCCAGAAGCCGACTGAACCGGTCGATGACACGATGGGGATATAAGGCGGACAGTGTGCCAAGCGGAATAGCGATGACAATCAGCACCAGCAGTGAAGTGCACGTTAAAAGCAACGTTGCCGGCAATTTGTCCAGTAACTCCTCCGTTACCGGACGATTGGTCATATACGAAGTGCCCAGGTCCAGTCGCACAAGATGTGACAGCCATTTCCCGTACTGTACAAGCACAGGATCATTTAACCCCAAAGCCTCACGCTGCTTCTCCATTTGGGAAGAGGTCACGGCCACATCATCCGAGCGCAATATTTCCCTTACCGCATCACCGGGAGCTAACTTTACGAACACAAAGCTAATGAAGGACAGAAGCAAAATAAAGAGAATGAACTCTATACTTCGTTTCAGGAGCTTGTTCATGTCTATTCCACATCCAGTTGATTCGTCAGCATGTAATACTCACTTTTGCTGGTTACCCAGTTTTTCACCCGATCTTTATACACAACGAGTGTATTGGGATGAACCAGGTAGGAGTAATAGGTTTCTTCATCAATATGCATCAGGATTTTTTTAATTAATTCATTTCGTTTCTCGGTATCCACCATCTGATCTAGCTCATCAATCCACTGATTCAGCTCTGAATCATTAATTTTTCCGAAATTCAGCGTCCCGTCGGGTTTGAAGGCGACATTGAGGAAGTAACTGGCATCCCCGCGTGGTGCAATTAATGGGCTGTATGTGCCCAGATCCCAGTCATCTTTGTTGAGCAGATAGTCTTCGTAATTATCCACAAACTCAATTGTAATATCGATACCTATCTCCTTCGCTTGCGCTTGTAACACCTGAGCAAACAGAGGAAATTCCGCCCGTGATGTATACGTGACAAGCTTCATGCTGAGCGGCTTTCCGTCTTTACTGACCTTACCCTGCTCCACCTGATATCCAGCCTTTTCAAACCATGCGAGTGCTGCTTCGACACCTGTCGTTTTGGCTTCATAGGAAGGAATATAGTAGAAGCCTGGCATGAATGGCCCCGTTGCAAGCGTAGCCTGTCCACCCATAATCACGTCCTTCAATTCCTCACGATTCACGAGGGCATCAAAGGCTTTTCTCATATATTTGTTCTTGAATTCGGGTTGGTTTGTATTAAAAATAAGCTCGTGTGTCCGCAAGCTTGTGACCGATTCCAAATGAAGAGTGGAATCACTTTTCATCGTTTCCAGACTTTCAGTTGGCGGGCGATATACAATATCCGCATCTCCCGACATCAGAGCCGAAAGGCGCGCACTCGCATCCTCATTAAAGTTGAATGAGGCACGACTGAGCTTAGCAGCTCCGTCCCAATACTCATCGTAGCGCTCCACCTTGAGTGAGCTTCCCGCTGTGAAGGACGTGACCTTGAAAGGCCCAGTTCCAACAGGTGTTTTGTCCGGGTCAGGCGCATTGACATCGAGAATGGATGCATTCGGGTGAACAAGCTCGGATGGAAACTGCGGGAAGGGTTTCTCAGTTGTAATATTCAATGTCTGACTGGATGCACTCATCTCTTTAATCTTCAAAACCTGTTCTATACCCGGATTCACCTGGATCGCCCGTTCAAGAGATTGTTTAACAGCTTCGGCATCCAGAGCCCGTCCATCCTGGAAGGTTACATTCTTCTTAATTTCAAATGTCCAGTGCTGTCCGTCCGTCGTGTTCCACTTTTCAGCCAGCCAAGGCTCGATCTGCAGATCCTCACCCAACTTAACCAGGGTTTCGGTAACTCCGGCTCTTAGCGGAGTATAATCCAAATGTGGATCAATCGTCTGGCTTGCAAAGTTGAACAAAAACGTAACTTCCTTGTCTTCCGTCGCTGCAGATTGCGTTGTTGCATCCTTTGACGAACTTGAACAACCAGAAATGAAAAGTACTAAAGCTAAAACCATAATCATCGTTATTTTTTTTTGTGTCTGCAACGTTGTCTAACCTCCATTGATAAATGTCTCTAATTGAATAAAAACAATACGTGTTTTATCGTACTTGATGGTATGAATATTCGTAATAGCCCCTATGAGCTATTAAAGCTAAAATTTGTGACAAAAAAAGCTCAAGCCATTGAAATCAATGGCTTGAGCGACAAAGATACAACAATATCATTACCTTTGGACAATTTATTCATACAGAATATCTTTGTTAACTTTAGGAGCAACAAACCGAAATATATAGGATTGTTCATAAGCAAACTGCAATTGATCTGGCACTCGGTTATACCACTTCTTACCATGAGACAGATCGACGAATCCCGTTGGCGGCATGCGACGCACGCTCACCTGAAATCCTGCCAGCATGAACGCTTCGGATATGGTATCCAGTGTGTGATCCTGCATAGGAATGGCTGCATTACCATTAATGCGATCCCGGATCTCGGGCAAACTTGGGTTGCTACCGTAGTCGGCAAAGGTCGCATAATAGATGCCACCAGGCTTGAGACAGGTTCTGATCTGCAATGCATGTTTATTCAGATCGGGAATCAAATAGAGCACGGCCAGACTAAAAGCCAAATCAAACCGATGCACAAACTGCTCAGGCTGCCCCGTAGCATGAAACTCCAGCGGCAGATCTCCCCTGCGCTGATGGGCAATGTCAATGGATTGACGTGCCAGATCAGTTCCCACCCCTTCCCTGAAAGGCCGGAGCTTATATAGAAGTCTCAGAAATCCTCCCTGATTGCAGCCGAAATCAAGAACACTGCACTGCTCCAGATTGTCTTCCGGTATAAAACCAAGAACTCTCTTCCAGTGCGGGATATGATCCTCCTCCATGCCCTGATCCCCTTCTTCGGGATGCTGCCACCATACATCATACAGCGTCTGTTCGTTCAAGAGCATAACCTCCTTCATTTAAAATACGTTGGTCAAACATCTATCGTGTCTTGTTCGCCCCTTTTTGACTGGATAGGGCGATACACCCAGCAACAATGATCATACCGCCAAGAACAGTTAGCCAATCCGGTATCTCCTGCCAGAATAAAAAGCCAAACATTCCGTTCAATACCAGACCCAAATAGCTGACGACCTGAACCACGATGGCACTTTCATGCGTGAATGCGCGGGTCAGGAACACTTGTCCAAGCAGTGAAACCACGCCGATGGCTAACAGGTATAGCGATTGCACCAGGTCTGGTATGACAAATTGTTTCCACATAAACGGCAATGCCACCAGAGCCGAGGTAGCCACAAAATAAAACACAATTTCATAGGACGGATGAGTCTTGCTCAAGTAGCGAATGGAAATTCCCGCTGCTGCCGAAAAGACTGCGCTCAATAGTCCCACCAGAGCATAGGCTGAATAACTAGCATACTCATGAGGCTTGATCAGAAGTATCGCCCCCAGGAAAATCAAGGGCAGTATCGCTATAGTTCTTCGGGAAAGCCGCTCTTTCAGGAAAATAACGGAGAGCACGATAACAAAGACAGGCGACATCTGTGCAAGTATGCTCGCGTCCGTTAATGGAATCTTGGACAAGGTAAAAAAATAGGCCAGCATGTACAATCCGCCGAGCACCCCTCTTAATGCCAGCATGGGGATTCCTGTTCTGGAAAAAGAAATCCGTCCAGAACGCATGAATACAAGAATCAGAATCGTTCCAATGAGTCCTCGGAAAAATGCGATCTCTGCCGGCGGAATCGTTCCACTGACTTCTTTCACGAGAACATTCATCACACTGAATACGATTGAGGAGAACAGGGCTAACCAAACACCGTTTTTCATGAGAACCTCTTTTATCACAGCTTGTATAAAGAAAAAAAGTATTACTCCAGGTCGTATACTGCTGAAAGGAGACTTTTAGTATAATCATGTCGTTGTGGCTCGTTGATCAGTTCGCTTGCAAACTCATCAACGATTGCTCCATCCTTCATGACGATGATTCGATTGCTCATCTGATGAACGGCTGCAATATCATGGGAAATAAACAGGAATGACATCTCCAGCTCGGTCTGCAATTGTTTTAACAGCCTGAGAATATTCGCTTGCACGGTAACATCCAGACTGGATGTGGGTTCATCGCAGATGAGCAGTTGTGGCTTCAGGCTGATACCTCTTGCAATGGCTATCCGCTGCCGTTGTCCTCCGCTCAGCTCATGAGGGTAACGATCAAGATGTTCCGATTCAAGTCCCACCATTTCCAGCAGCCATCTTGCTGTTTCACGTCTGTCGTGCCTGACATCTGCCAAAAAGGATGGTGAAACATCTGGAAAATTATCCAAAGGCTCCAACACAGATCGCCAGACAGGTAAACGATCATTCAGGGAAGCATTACTGTCTTGAAATACAACCTGAATGTGTTGTCTCATCTTTCGGAGCGTACTCTTTTTTATCTCTACCATGGAGCTTCCCAGCAGTCGGATATCTCCATGATCAGGCTTTTCCAAAGCCAGCAGCAGACGTGCAAGCGAGCTTTTGCCACTGCCACTTTCGCCAACAAGACCCAGACATTCGCCTTTTTGAATGGTGAAGGAAACCTGCTGAACTGCATGGACCACCTGCTTGCCGTGTCCATAGGTTTTAACCAGATTATTAGCTACCAGTAAAGGCTCCACGATCTGTTACCCCCAAACTTCCGTTACTTCTGGACTCGTATGCTGCTTGTGAGGGATTCTCGGACAAGCCTTGAGCAATGCTTGCGTATAGGGATGGTGAGGTGCATTCTTAATCTGGTCCCGGGTTCCCGTTTCCACAAGATGACCTTTTTGCATGACCGCGATTCGATGTGACCGCTTGACGACCTGCCTCAGATCATGGGAGATCAGCAGGATTGCGCAGCCGACTTCACACTGAAGCTCTTCCATCAAGTCCATGATGGCTTGTCCAGTGATGACATCAAGCGCGGTGATCGGTTCATCTGCAATCAGCAGAGCCGGCTTTAGCATTAAAGCGGCGGCAAGCGCAACCCGCTGCAACTGTCCTCCACTCAACTGAAACGGATAGCTCCGAAAGGATCGTTCGGCAGGAAGATTTACACGTTGTAGCCAGTCTAGCGCCATTTCCTTCGCTTCTGGTCGCGTAGCCCGGGTATGTGTACGGATGACTTCCATCAACTGATGGCCGACCTTCATGAACGGTGTGAAGCTGCCGCGATAATCCTGAAACACACAACCAATTTCTTTACCCCGCAGCGATTTCACCTGCCCTGCCCGTGACTCTAACAAGTTTATCCCTTGGAAAACAATCTGCCCATGGGTAATGACGAGTGGTTTGGACAGAAGGCCGGAGACTGCACTGGCTGTAACACTTTTTCCACTTCCACTTTCTCCGACAATCGCCAGTGTTTCTCCGATATGAATATTAAATGAAATATCCTTCGTAATTCTGTGGCTGTGTCCATGATGGACGGCACTGATTGACAAATCACTTACACCCAGGATGGGTTGCCCTTCCGTTATTTTCCTCAATGCTTTTCCTTCCCTCCCACATTAAAATACATTAACGTTTACGTACGTCCAGATGATCCCGAATGCCGTCGCTGATTAGGTTAGAGCTGAATACAACCATCAGAATACATAACCCAGGATAAATCATCAGCTGTGGAGCCGCCTGAAAGTACGATCGTCCCTCATTCAGCATCGCCCCCCATTCCGGAGCAGGAGCCTGCACACCCAGACCGAGAAATGAAAGCATTGATATCAGCAGAATGAAACGGCCTACATCGAGAGCAGCCATGACCGCGAGCGGCGATGCAACCTGTCTGGCCAAATGACGATAAAGAATGATGCACATCCCACTACCAGCCACAACAGCAGCTTTGACATAATCTTTTTCCTTTTCGAGCAGCACAATACTCCTTACCAATCTTGCATACGTAATCCATTTCACACACGCCACAGCCAGCATGACATGAAGCAGACCTGGACCAAGAAAACCGGCAACAGCAACAGCCAAGAGAAATTCAGGAATTGCACCGATGCCATCGACGGTTCTCATAAGGAAGGTATCCAGCCTCCCACCCCAAAATCCGGATAACATGCCTATAGGAACACCTATAAGGATGACTGTAGTCAACACCAGAAAGGATGTGCTCATCGTTGTTCGGCTCCCATCTATAAGACGGGATAAAATGCATCTGCCCAGATGGTCAGTACCTAGCGGAAATTCAGCACTGGGTGGAAGTAAACGATCGGACATACGAACCAGCAGAGGGTCGTTAGGCAATATCCAGGGTCCAAACAGAGCGATAAGGAGGAAAAACAGAATGATGCTTGCACCGAGCCACAGCAGCGGACTCAATCGAAGACTTTGGCTTCTGTAAAATTCCAATGCCTTCTCAAGAAATGTCCATTTCACACCCTTTTCCCCCTTCTTGAGCGAATTCGGGGATCAAACAGACTATAACTAAGATCTACAAGCACATTGGCTGTCACAATGAATACGCCTGTCAGCAGAACATATCCCTGAATAACCGGATAGTTCCGTTGAGTGATTGCTTCCATGACCATACTTCCCAGACCCGGCCAGGCAAAAAGGGTTTCAGTCACGACTGAACCTGCCAGCAGTGCACCCAGACTCATTCCGAAAATCGTAATGACTGGCAGAAGAGCGGCACGAAGTGCATGTCTGGCGATGACCCTCCACTCCGCTATGCCTCTTGCACGAGCAGCACGCACATATTCCTGCGATAATGCGTCCAGCAATCCCGACCGAAGCAAGCGGATGTACTCGGGTACCATGACAACCCCCAGTGTAATCGATGGAAGAATGAGATGCCTGACGTCGCCACTCCCCATCGTAGGCAACCAGTTTAGCTTGAAGGCAAAAACGTAGATTAACAGCAAACCCAGCCAGAAACTTGGGATAGAAGCTCCAATCAGAGCGAACAAACGGCTGAGATAATCCGGCCATTTTCCTTTATATTTTGCAGCTAATATGCCGAGCGGCACGGATATCAGTAATAATACGATGATCGCTCCTGAAGTCAGGTATACTGTGGCAGGCAGTCGATCCATCATCAGATCCCATACGGCCCGATGGTTAACGTATGACTTTCCGAGATCTAGCTGAATCACGCCACGAAGCCAGAGACTGTACTGCTGTACGAGTGGCAAATTCAGCCCAAGCTCTTCCCGTACCTGCTCCTGATCCGATTGGGAAACGGCTCCCTCACTGGCCTTTAATATTGTGAGCACGGGATCACCCGGAGCCAGCTTCATCAGCAGGAAGGTCGCCAGAGTTAGCACGAAAATCACAAGAATCAACTGAATAATGCGTGAAAAGAACTGCCGAAACATGTTACTTCACATCCAGTGTATTGGTTACAATGTAGAACTCCTCTGCTCCAGGTTTCCAACCGGTTACACGCTGATTGATCCCTACCAGAATATTAGGATTAATGATATAGGAATGGGGCAAAGCCTTGTTGATCACTTTCACAGCCTCCTGAGTAAGCTCGTTTCGCTGATCCGTATCACCTGTCTCATTCAGCTCCTTGAGAATAGGCTCCAACCCATCGACTTCAATGTTGGCAGGATTATATGAACCTCCAGGAACATATGCCGAATTCAGGAATGAACCTCCGTCTCCTCTTGGCGATGTTAAATAACTCGCTGTAGATATATCCCAATCCGTATGATCTGCAATATAAACTTCTGGATATTCCACAGAAATAATCTCAATCGTAATACCTGCTTGGGCTGCTTCAGACTGAACCACCTGCGGGATCAGCGGTAACTCGGGATTCACGCCAGTAAAAGCAATGAGCTTCAATGTTAGAGGCTTGCCATCTTTTTGTAATTTTCCATCTGAGCCTTTGGTGTAACCTGCGCTTTCCAAGAGCTGGATTGCACCTGCTTCGTCAAGTTTCTGATACCCTTCTTTGTTGCCGAAAGGAAGGGAAGCATTAAATGGTCCATTGGCCGCTGAAGCGTGACCAAGCATAATATCCTGTACAATCACATCACGGTCAATCAATTTGTCCAGAGCCTCTCGAACATGATGATCGCTGACATTCGAACTTGCAGGATTATAGGTAAAATAATGTGTTCTCAAGCTCGTGACTGAGCTAACGCTCAGTTCGTTGTCTGCTTCGATGGAGGCCAGCATCTCTGGAGCCAAATGAAATACAATGTCGGCTTGCTTGGACTGAAAAGCAAGCGTTCTGACATTAGCGTCAGCATTGAATCTGAATGTAACCTCATCTAGTTTGGCCTTGCCATCCCAGTACTCGTCATTGCGAACCAGATGCATTTCGCTGCCCGGTGTGAAGCTGGTAACCTTGAACGGACCTGTTCCTACCGGGGCATTGTTGAATGCCTCTTTGCCCATTTGCTTTTCGGCAGCTACACTTATAATGCTGGTGGTCGGATGCACCAGTTCTGTAGGAAAAGCTGGATATGGCTCGGTATTTGTAATTTGAAGCTGTTGTCCATTTGCCTCTATGGATGCGATTTTAAGAGCTGCGGCAAGTGCTTTGCTGTCGGCAATGCCACGCTCAAACGATGCTTTTGCAGCTTCGGCATTCAGTGGTGTTCCATCCTGAAATTGTATGCCCTCCCGAATCGTGAAAACCCATGTTCGATCATCTGAAGCTTTCCAGTCACTTGCAAGCCACGGAGAGACCTTCATATTTTCATCCAGCCGCAATAATGTTTCTGTTACACCACCACGCAGCGTAATCCATGTATTATGCGGGTCGAGCGTATCATTGGGAAGACTATGTATGATCGTAATATTCTTGGATGCCGATGCAACTGAACTTTTTTCCCCGACAGATGAGCCTGAAGAAGTATTTACACCGTTGTCCTGACTACATCCAGACAGAAATATGGCCGTACATAATATCAAAATAAATCCAAAGAAGACTTTATTACGCTGTGATCGAATCCATAAACTCATGATTTGAAAACATCCTCTCTACCCTTTAAATTGTGTGTTTGCATTTCGAGGATAATGGTCTGTGCTTCCTCTAATGTACGGTCATGGACAAGCTCAGAAGGCAATGTATCTGCTCCTTGTTGCTCCATGAACGTTCCTAATTGATGCTCAAAGTTCAGCATCAGTGTGCTGGCTTGGGGCATTGGAATTTGTAATGCTTGTCCAACCTGGTACAACAGCTTTAATTTCCTGTAATCTTCATAAGGAACACGTGGAATAACCCATTTACCATGCTCATCCAAGCTTACCTGTTGGTAAGGTACAGCAGCGAATGAACGGTAGTGACCCTGTTCGTCCGGGCTGGAGAATGGATCAATGAGGAGTGAAGCGTACCTGATATACAGCAAATACTCCTGATGACGTTCATCAAACTGAACAAATCCCTCAATATCTGATCTGGAGAGTGACTGCTCCTGAACAGAATAGTTGTCATCATTCATAAATTTCAGCAGGTTCATCGGCTCCGCTCCAAACTTTATAAGCACGCTGGAAATTTCCTTCCACAGCCGGACCATACTGCGGATCGTGCCCGGTGTAACAGGGCCTTCCGGGTATAATTTATACATATATTTGGTGGAGCGAGTAAGGCTGAAGATTTCATGTAAAGAAAATGAATCCATAAAAAACGGTGGATGCACATAGGTCGTGATGCTTCTGCTTTCAGCTTCGATGGGAGAAGGCATGCGCTCAGCTTCGATACCCAAACTATTCAAAAATTGTTGAAGGTGGAGCAGCGTACGACTGCTTGTGCGACTGGAACCGATGTAAATCTTCTTCTTCAAGCCTTTTACCATTGATTTCAGGAGAGTAGACATAGCTGGATCGAATTTGGTAGCTGCATAGTAAGTGGAGAAGCTGATCACCTCTATGCGCTCACGCGCAACGCCGAGGCATTCCTGTACAAGCATGTTCGAGCCTATTCCCGGCGAGATTAAAATGATTCTTTTAACCTGAAGCTTGTAATCCAGCTTTAATTCACGGATGACATCAACGTAGCTGTGACAGGGAACGCACAGAACAATTGTTTGCCATTCGTCTTCTATCGTGTCGAATCCTGCATAAAACCTGTCCAGACGGGCAGTTGCCGAAAGATGTCTGGCACGTTCGACTAGAACCTCTGTGGATACGTAGAATTCGTGCTCATCAAGCTCTGTTTGAAGTCGCCGTGTGTGTGTTCCCTTCCGGTTTGCCACACCTATCCGATGAGACCAGCCTTTAGACAAATCTACCGCAACATGAATGCCCGCTGGGCCTGCACCAACAATCAGCACGTTGCCTAAAGCCGATTTTTCTTGCATCTTGTCCCATCTCCTCACCTTCTCTGTATGACACTGTGCTTCGGTTCAATAATCATCGTTTCATAGAAACCTTTCCCTGCGGAAATCGAAGTTTTTTTCCAATCGTCTGACAGCTCCTCTTCAACTGGGTAATTAAAAAGGGATTTCAGTCCATTGCCATAGCGCATCAAGATTCGTGTGTCGAGTTGAATTTTCCCTTTGAGATCATTCAGGATATCCAGTTTATTACGAACGAGAGAGGCAATGATGATATGAGTAGCTTCACTTACAAAAGACAACTCATCAATCGGTTTTCCGGAGAAAACAATGCTGTCGGCAAGCCCCCAGGTGTCGGCTACTTTTCTCCCCTTTTCAACAGCCTCCGGATCGATATCCAGACATACAACTTTTGCACCCGTTTCATGAGCAATGGTCAATGCGGAGAGAGGAAATGCACCTGAGCCAATAAAAAGAACTTTGGAGTGCTGATTAAGCTGGAAATCCCGAAGCTCGTTGCGGACGGATGTGGAGAGTATTTCGATATACTCACTCACGTTCAAGCGATTCTTAATCGCAAGATCAGATTGATACTTTTCCATTTCACATAAGGCCTGCACAGATGTTTCGCGAAGTTGCGTGCCATATACCTGGATCTCCTCCTGACCTCCCCACGCAAGCCACTGTCTGTCATTCTCCTCCAACGTCATAAATTGACAAAGCGAATCCAGCTTCAGTTGTAAAAGATCGAAACACTCTTCATGTTCCTTGGCATAGGCATTTAATTGTTTAATCTCGTATTCTAGTGATCTCAAGGAAAGTAAGAAGGCATATTTACTTTTCAATGTATTTCCTCCGTTCTGGATTAGAAACAGCATCAATCTCTATTACCATAGGAGTATAATCAGAGTTGTAAAAATAAAGCGCTATCACAATGCTGTTCATATTGTACATAAAAAGGTGTTTTTTCCATATAGCTCAATCTAGCTAAAGTCATAGTCGTTTTGTGTCTAATTTGTGAGAACAAGGTAGATCTATGTTTCTGACGGATCAAGTCATCAATATCCAGTACGATGCCCTGTGTCAATACATCCACTCCAATAGAGACACATTTATGTATGCTTTTACATAAAGTTAAAAAGTCCGCAGCCACTAATATAGCGGTTACGGACTTTCGTCAGCACAGATTTTTATTTTCTCGCTGAATCTGGCAAGTACATCAGTTGCTTCATATACTCTACTGATTAATGGCACGTCCAAGCCTGGATCTGTAACAAACATGGAAGGCGGCAAAACATGGAGGCTGTCCGATTTAACCGTGCTACGCGTCTGTGCCGCTATCCAGGTGATAACAATCCATTTTTTAATGTAAATCGGTAAAACCCCTTTTTTGTATTCCAAATATGAGGAATAAATCCTATCTTATAAATGAACACTGAGATTGTTTTGTATTTAGTTATTCTTCTAAAAGTTGAAAGTTATAGACAGAGATCGATTCATCTTCAAAAGAGCTATCTATTTCTGCGTCCACTTTAAAAACATCCCGTAACATGCTATGTGTAATAACCTTTCGAGGAGTTCCGAAGTCATATAATGATCCAGATTGAAGAACAATGAGTTGATCTGAAATCATTGCTGCTTGATTAATGTCATGGAGAACCAGAATGATTGTAATGCCCTGTTCGACATTCAAGCGTTTAATCAATTCAATAATTTCAAGCTGGTGGTGAATGTCTAGATAGGACGTAGGTTCATCTAATAACAAAACAGCAGGCTGTTGGGCCAGTGCCATTGCGATCCATGCCCGCTGGCGCTCCCCTCCAGACAAGCGATCTACTGTTCTTTCTGCTAAATCGACTAAATGAGTAAGTGAGATGGCTTGATCAACAATGGCCTGATCTTCTTGATTTAATCGTTCAAATTTCCTTTTGTGAGGGAAACGGCCATACTCAATGAGCTGTCTAACAGTCACCTCGGGATTGCTCTCATGTACTTGCATTAAAAAAGCTAATTCTCTGGCAAAAGCTTTTCTGCTCCATGTATTAATATCACTATTCTTAAATGAAACTTCTCCAGCTGTAGACTGAATCTGCTTTCCAAGCGCCTTTAACAGTGTACTTTTACCGCAGCCATTAGGTCCAAGAATACTATGAATCTTCCCTGCTTCAAACTGAAGGTTTAGATCTGAAATGACCTCATTATCCTGATATCCAATATAAACGTTCTTCGTCTCCAAGGTCATAGCGTCCTCTTCTTTCGTAACAAATATAAGAAAAATGGAGCGCCGATCACACCCATAATAATCCCCACTGGCAGCTCTATTGGTGCGAAGGCAACACGGCCAATGGTGTCCGATAAACATAGAACAGTCACTCCGAGAAGCGCTGAAGCGGGCAACAATATTCGATAGTCATTCCCCACAAGAATCCTGGCAGCATGAGGAACAATTAAGCCTACAAAACCAAGTAGACCCACAATACTTATTGCACTGGCAGCAAGGAGTGCACTTATAACAATAAACCATAAACGATAACCCTCCGTGTTTAGACCCAGTGATCTTGATTCCGCATCACCGAGTAACAGTACATTCATCCGTTGAGCACTTAGCAAAGCCAATATTAAACCAATAATGCTGTAAGGAATAATCGTCTCCACATGTCCCCAGCTTTTTGCGGACAGACTTCCTACCATAAAGGAAACGGCTCCTTGTATGCGGTCACTATAAAATGTATACAGTGCTGAAACTCCCGAATTTAAAAAGGCAGAAGCTGCAACTCCAGCAAGGATGATCCTCATAGGAGAAACACCCTTGTCCCAAGCGAGCAAATAGATCAATAAGGCTGATGCCAAGGCTCCAACAAATGCAACAGGTACTAACAAATGTGAGAAAGCAGGGAACACCAGCAGCATGGTTGTCCCAAATAATCCTGCACCGGAGGAAACACCGATAATATGGGGATCAGCCATAGGGTTACGCATTACCCCTTGTAATAATGCACCGGAAAGAGCTAAATTTATGCCCACAAAAACGGCTACAAGTGTTCGTGGCAGTCTTATATTCCATATAATCGTGTAATAGTCCGAATCTGTGTTGCCAAGTAAAATACTTAAAATGGACCGTACATCTACTGGAACTGCTCCAAAAGCTAAACTGATTATGACGCTAAGCACAGCAAAGATTGTAAAGAGTCCAATCATGGCGACTTTCCAACTCATCCTGTTTTTAAACTGATTACTCTCAATCATGCTATCTAATTCGTTTGACTTTGAGTGATCAAGTCTGCCATATATTTATAGGATTCGGTAACATCAACACCAGGTGCCGTTACAAATTTGTCTTTTGGAAGAACGTACATATGGTCATTTGAAATGGCTGAAAGTGAGCTCCAAGCTGGATTTGATTTGAAATTCTTTTCGATCATTGCTTCAGCTTCCGCATTCGTTGTATGGGAAAGAATAAAGAGATAATCTGGATTAATCATCACCATCTCTTCCATGCTAAACGGGATATATCCGGCAAAAGCTTCTCCACCTATGGAGACCGTAGCGTTACGAAGTTTTAATTGATCTGCAATATCTACCGCTATTGTTGAACTTTGCTCAACATATGCAGTGTCTCCCATAACGGTTAGTATCGCATAAGTTGGCATTTCCTTTTCATCTGGAATCTGTTCAATAACTTGATTGATTTCTGAGTTCATCTGATCTACGAGCTCTTCTGCTTTTTGCTCATTGCCTGTAATTTTCCCCATTAAAATCGTATTTTGTTTTATGTCTTCAATAGATTGGGTATTAAGATTTGCTAAAGGGATGTTGGCTTCTTTAAAAATTTCTCTCAATTTACCATGGTCAAAGCGCTGGCCGATCACCAGGTCAGGCTTTAACGCTAATACCTTTTCCATACTAACCTCGTGCATGTATCCAACTTTGGGAACTTGTGCAGCTTCTTCGGGCGCTTCAACGTTAAAGGGAGTTGGTACACCGACTGCTTTCCCTCCAACTTGATAGAAGGAGTGTAGAACTTGCTCGTTCAAGATCACAATATTTTGAGGTTTATCCTGCAGTGTAACGGTTTCACCGTCAAAGTCTTTAAAAGTCAGATAAGGTTCAGATGGTTGATTAATAGCACCTTCCTCTCTTTGGCTCTCTTGTTGTTGTTGTGAAGTATTTTGACAACCGCTTACAATTACTAGCATGATTAAAATAAAGACTGTAATTTTAAATCGATCCTTCATCATTTTTGTCCCCTTCTTTCTCAAAGTATTTTTAACAAGCATATGAACTGGAAAATAAGATTCTACATTTAAATAAGCTTATCCTTAGATTTATAATAGCTGAATGGCTCAGCTGAGCTATTCGAGGGAGACAAAATGGCTTAATTGTAAACAATTTGTGAACCTGATTCTTAAACCAGTAAAAAAACTCTCTTTATACATGAATAAAAGATGCCCTCCAATGATGTATTTGATCATTGGGGGGCATCTTTAGATATCATTTAATTCAGATATGAGTATGATAATATCGACTCACTATATAATAATTGGAAAAGCCGCTATTATAGCGACTTTAATTGTATTGCTTGTTTTCAAGGTGCTTGCATATGCTGTAGACCCCAGTTTTGCAACTGCAATAAAATGGGGGTGAGACTATGTCCTTTATCTGTTAGTGAGTATTCGACACGAGGAGGCATTTCAGCATAAGCAACGCGACTCACTAGCCCACCTTCTTCAAGCTCACGCAATTGACGTGTCAGTGTTCGATGCGTCACGGTGGAGAGCAATTTTTGTAGTTCGTTAAACCGTATAATATCTTTATTCAATAAATGGTACAAAATCAGAATTTTCCACTTGCCGCCGATTGCATTAACTGCAAATTCAACCGGACAAGTACTGCAATTTTCAAGTGGTTCGATCTCCATATGTTTACCTCCAACAGTATCACAAGAGATACCTGATATCCCAAATGTGCGTACTTACATAAAGTTTGTGAGTTAGTTATTATAAATATAACATTTAGTTCAACACTGAACAAATGAATGTAACTATAAGGAGCTGTTGTATATATGGAAACGATATTAGTCTATGGAGCGTCAGGGGTACAAGGTGGAGCAGTAGCAAAATTGTTAACTTCAAAAGGGGTAGCTGTTCGCACCATTACACGTCATGACAAAAACGTAGCTGCATTAAAAGAGCAAGGTATAGAGGCATTTGTTGGTGATCTGTCTGTACCAGAAACGTTGAATGAAGTTAACAACGGTGTAAATAAAGTCTTCTTGAATATGCCAATCGAGTATGACACTGCTCTAATGAAGCAACAAATTACGAATGCCGTTGAAGCTGCGCGACAAGCGCACGTTAAACTGATCGTTGTGAATTCGAATGGATTTTTACCAGAACAGCCAACCGACACCAAGACGTTGGATGTTAAACGAGAATTAATCGAGTACGTACAACAAAGCGGTATTCCAACTATTTTGGTAAAACCCACACTTTATATAGAAAACTTCTTGATTCCAGGTCTGATCAATAATGGAATGCTCTTCTACCCTGTACCAGCAGATAAACCGATCCCATGGATCAGCTCCGAAGACGCAGCGCAATATCATTATTATGCGCTAACCCATCCTGAGCTGGCAGGACAAGTGCTGTTAGCTCCAGGTCCGGAAGCACTTACTGGTGCAGAACTCGGCGAGCGCTTTACACAAGCGTTGGGACAAGATATAACCTTCAATTTCCTGAACTATGATGATTTTGAAACAGCTCTCTCTCCAGTAATGGGGGCGGACCAAGCAGCTGGTATTGGAGGCTTCTATCGTTGGATTGGAGCTAATATTGATTCGCTGAACTATTATGACGTGAAAGATCGCGTGGTTGTCCCTGATCTCCAACTGACCTCGCTGAAGGATTGGTTGCAACAACCGCATGTAAAAACAATTTTTGGTTCTTAAGAATAGATCCAGTAACATCGCTCTAGAATTCGTTGCAATAACACTTTAATCTCTCAGGGAATGTGCTATAGTACATTCCCTGAGAGATTATTTTATCAGCAACCCTACACTTTATGTTGTCTCTCTCTGAATCAGTCTTTGGAGCTACAAAACTACAAAACGGAATAACTCACCGGGTTATTAACGTAATTAAAGTTTCATTTTTTGAAGACGTAGTGAATTAAGTACAACTGAAACACTACTGAATGCCATCGCTGCACCAGCCAGCCAAGGAGCCAGAAGACCAATGGCAGCAATAGGAATACCTACTACGTTGTATGCGAGTGCCCAAAAAAGATTCTGTTTAATATTTCGCATCGTTCTTTTACTTAATTCAATAGCATCTGCAACACTATTGAGATCTCCGCGCATGAGTGTAACATCCGCTGCCTCTACGGCAACGTCAGTGCCTGTTCCGATGGCCATGCCGATATTAGACACGGCTAAAGCGGGCGCATCGTTAATCCCATCACCTACCATGGCTACAATCTGCCCCATTTGCTTTAATCTCTCTACTTCTGCAGCTTTTTCCTCCGGTTGGATGCCTGCAATGACTGTGGAGATTCCAACTTGACTTGCAACAGCACGAGCTGTGTGTACGTTGTCTCCAGTCATTAACACCACTTCGATTCCCATCGCTTGAAGCCGACTAACCGCCTGTGAAGATGTTTCCTTTACCGTATCCGCAACAGCGACCATTCCAGCCCAAACATTATCTACTGCCACGAGCATTACTGTTTTTCCTTGACCCTCCAATTCAGACATACGGGCCAATGCTTCTGGAGGAACCTGTACCTTGACATCAGCTAGCAGTCGGCGTGTTCCAACGAGAATATCTTGGTTGTAACCACGTGCACGTACGCCAGATCCCGGAATATTCTCAAACTGTTCTGGCATGAACATGATTTTTATATCTTTCTCTCTGATCCCATCAATAATCGCTTGGGCGAGAGGGTGTTCAGAGCTAGACTCAGCAATCCCAACCCGTTGCAACAGTTCGTTGGTTGACCAAGCCGGTGCAGATATTACATCGGTCATAACTGGTTTTCCGTGAGTGACAGTACCCGTTTTATCGAGAATAACTGTCTGAATGTGTTGGGCAGTCTCCAGATGCTCCCCGCCTTTGAACAAAATACCATATTCAGCAGCACGCCCCGATCCAGCCATTATGGATGTCGGTGTAGCTAAGCCCAGTGCGCATGGGCAGGCAATCACCAAAACTGCAATTGCTCTCTCTAGAGCAGCGCTGAATCCTTCTGAGTTTTGGAAGATCAATGACAATATGAAGGTTACAATAGCAATGCCTACGACTACAGGTACGAAAATCCCTGAAATTGAATCAGCTACGCGTTGGATCGGAGCTTTCGATCCTTGTGCCTGTTCCACGATATGGATGATCCGGGATAACGCACTATCAGCACCTACCTGAGTTGCGCGAATAACAAGACGTCCGTTTTTGTTTAAGGTTGCACCGGTTACACGATCGCCAAACTTCTTGTCTACAGGCAGACTTTCTCCGGTTAACATGGACTCGTCTATGGAGGAAGCCCCCTCCTCAACAATCCCATCCACAGGAATCTTTTCTCCAGGCTTCACGATGACTAGATCATTAGCGAGTACATATTCGGGAAGAAGTTCTGTCTCCTCACCGTTTCGTAGAACCCGGGCACTTCTCGGAGCCAGTTGCATCAAGCTTTTAATAGATTGCGCTGTTTTTCCTTTAGCTAGAGCCTCCAGCCACTTACCGAGCAATATCAATGTAATCAACACGGCGCTGGTTTCGAAATACAAATTAACAGGTCCTTGAGTGGCCGTGTTTACAACCTCCGTCACCGGGACGCTTCCTCCATGGTTATGACCAGATGTACCACCGGTACTAGTTAGCGATGTTAAATATAAACTATACAAGTAAGCCGAACTTGTCCCAAGTGCGACGAGCACATCCATATTGGCACTTCGATTTTTCAAAGCTTTATATGCACCTTTATAAAATTGAGATCCTAAATAGAACTGTATGGGCGTTGCAAGCAGCCATTGGAACAGTGGATTCATAAATACATCAGGTACCCATATCCAAGATGTGAACGAGAAATGTGACACCATGGCCCATAATAAGGGGAAAGAAAGCACGGCTGACAAGATCCACTTCCATTTTTTACGTTGAATCTCCTGTTCCCTCATGGATAGAGCTTCTACCTCTGTAGCTTTTATACGTGCTTCAAAACCCAGTTGCCTGATTTTATAAATGAGGTCGGAACCTTTCAGTGTTCCAGCTACAAATTCTACATGCCCTGACTCCAGAGCCAAGTTTACATTCACACGCGTCACCCCCGGGAGACGACTGAGGCCTTTTTCGATGCGTGCTGAGCAGGCTGCACAAGTCATACCTGAAATATTTAGGTCAACGGAAGTCGAAGCTGTTCCGAAGCCTAAGTTATCTATTTTATTGCGAAGGGACTGAATATCTACTAAAGCGGGGTCATATGCTACCGTTGCTTCCTCTGTAGTTAAATTTACATTCGCCTGTCTAACACCGTTCAAGCGGGTTAGTGTTTTCTCGATCCTGGTTGAGCATGCTGCACAAGTCATGCCTGTAATCCGAAGCGTAGTTTGGCGATGTCCAGCACCGTTTGCATTTGTTGGTTGCCCTGAAGTGGAAGTGTTATCAATATTGTGCATAAATTTTGCCTCTCCTTATCTGTACGTTAGCCGTACATGAAATTCTTACCGTTTTATTCTGGATGTCGTTTGGCCTCCGATACAAGCCCCTGTTCCAATGCGTAACGTGTAAGTTGAACCCGATTTTGTAACTGCAACTTTTGTAATATGTTTTTCAGATGATTCTTAACCGTGTATTCCGAGATATCACATCTACCTGCAATCTCTTTATTCGTCCATCCGGCTGCCACTCCGTATAAAATCTCCAATTCCCTAGTTGTAAGTTTTACAATGGGCTCCTTGTGTTCTATCACGTTGACTTCCTTCAAAATCTGATAAGCCACGTCTCTTGACAAGGGAGCTTCCTCGTTAATAATTGAATGCAAGTACTCTAGCCATGTCGAGGGCTCCAGATTTTTAAGCAAATAACCTTGGGCTCCCCGTTTTAGAGCTTCCAGCAAATGAAGCATATCGTCCGACACGGTTATCATGACAATTTTCACATAAGGAAACGTAAGCTTGATTCTGCGAGTTGCCTCCAGTCCATCCAAAACGGGCATTTGAATATCCATTAAAATAAGGTCTGGAAGCCACTTTTCCATGAAGTCGATTGCTTCTTGACCGTTAGAGACGATACCGATAACGTTAAAGTGATCATCCATTTCCATAATCTCACGGATCGCTTCCCTTGCATGTGCGTGATCATCAACAACCAAGACTCTTGTTGTGGTGGTTAATGTCATGTTAGAGCCCCCTTGTGAATCTCAACGATCGTCTCTCTGTCCTCTCGATACATGTTCATGATCCATCCCATCTCTTTGCAGCGTTCTTTCATAATACGTAGACCGAATTTTCCTTGTTTGGCAAACGGATCGCCATCGAACCCTTTTCCGTTATCCTTAACAGTAACCTTCCAGCTATGGCTCATTCCTATCGCTGTAATTGATCCTGCTGTAGCAGAAGCATACTTGTTCATGTTGATGAGCGCTTCTCGAATACAGGCTAGCAGTTCAACCTTTTCTTTTTCATCTAGCTGGTGGTCTTTTAATTCCCAATGAATATTGATTTGCGTACGTACGTCCTTGGCCATGACATGAACTTGTTCCGCAAGTGTTGATGATATTGGCGTGGAGGATTGACTTACATCCCGATCGAGACGAAGATTGGTGATCGCTTGTCTTACATAACGATTCACTTCATGAATCGTTTTGCGTATGGACAGAATGTTCTGTTCATGCTGCTTCTCATTACGTACCTTTTCTAATTTTTCGGCTTTGACTGACAGTAGGAAAAGGGATTGGGCAATCCCGTCGTGAAGCTCACGTGCCAGCTGTTCTCGTGCTTCGAGCGCAGCTTTTTCGGAGCGTTCAATTTCCAGTTCTTTCTGTATTTTTTCTAAGATACGAAATAGTTGGGTTAATAGTGTGATACTGACGACATACACTAGAACCGGCGTTAGCCAATTGCCCAGATCCATCGAGATGTAAGGAAGAAGAAATTGATGTCTGACATATTCCCAGATGGCTACAGTGAAAGTCGGAATGAAAAGAATCATCCATTTGATTTGTTTATAGTACATAGGTAACTCCTCACAATCTGAATTCAATTTAAGATGGCGATCACTCCGGACTGCGGAACCTATATCCGTATCCCCATAAAGTCTGAATGAACTCATTTCCTTTTGAATATTGGGCAAAAAGCTTTTCGCGCAATCGTTTGATGTGAGTATCAATAGTACGTTGATCATAAATTTCTTTGTGAGATGATTTCCATACTTGGATAAGCAATTCTTCTCGGGAAAATGCTCTTTCCTGATGTGTAGCGAGAAAATAGAATAAATCGTATTCTTTTGGCGTCAGATGTACTTCATTATCTTGTACCAAAACACGCCGAGCGGAAGGTTGGATCAGAATCTCATCAATAAGGACCTCGTTGCTTGATGTGCTCTTAAAGTCATGCATGCTGATTCCTTGTGTGCGAGCCACAATGCTTTGGATACGCAGGACAACTTCCCTAGGGCTGAACGGTTTGGAAACATAATCGTCGGCTCCTGCCTTGAAACCTTCGATTCGATCCTTTTCTTCGGAATACTCAGACAACATGATGATCGGAATCTCATGATAGTTGTGCTTCATATATTTGCAGATCTCAATCCCATTCATATCGGGCAACGATAAATCAAGCAACATCAGATCGTAATTTCCATTGTTTAAATAACATTTCTGAATAGCTTGGCCTCCACTGGAGGCTTCGTCTACAATGAAACCCTCTTTTTCCAAATACCTTCTCATCAGCACTCGAATTCTAGTTTCATGGTCTATCAGTAAAATTTTTTTGTGAATAATGGTCACGTGCTTCCCCTCCATTGCATGAACCGCAGAACTTGATGTCACAGGTTTACAGAAAATCATAACTGCAGCTGTTCATTAACTGAATGGCTCTGTAGGGCTATCCGAAACATGTAATATCGTTCAAATGTAACCAAATCATGAACATAGCTGATAACCAGCTCACAACAAGTCCTAGGTATCTAAATGAAAGAATAATGTAGGATCTGCTACAAAACTGTACGCATCTATCGTTGTTCTCGTGTATTGATTGTTCTTATTGATCAAAAAAGGCCGAAAAGCAGCTTTCTGTGGATAACAGAAACTGCTTTTCAGCCTTTTTCAAGTAATACAGGTAATGCCATTAAGGAGAGTATATCTTTACGGTTACCTCTAACTCCTCTAGTACAGTGTCACTTGGTGTTCTTTGAAAGTAGGAATTGACTTTAAACAAATAGGTTATGATTCGCTTGGGATGCTTCTCCCAGATAGTAACCTACACCACCAATTGTAACTTGGTCTATTAATTCTTCACGCTGAATTCCCATTAAATTCATGGACATTTGGCAGGCTACCAACTCGGCCCCTTGTGCAACGACGGATTCTATCAATTCTTCCAAAGACGGAACATTATTATTTTTCATCAGGCCACGAATAATCTTTGGACCAACACCAAACATATTCATTTTGGACATGCCAAGCTTCTTGCTGCCACGCGGCAGCATCATATCAAACATTCGGCCAATCATGGTTTTGGATACAGGCTGCATCTGATGCTTCCGAATAACGTTCAATCCCCAAAAAGTAAAAAACATGGTTACCTTGCGTCCGCTGGCTGCTGCTCCATTCGCAATGATAAGAGAGGCAATCGCTTTATCTAGATCTCCGCTGAAGACAACCATCGTGCTAGCGGGATCATGGATAGGTGAATCAGAAACGGGTTGCACTGAATTCTTGGCAATTACAGCCTCAATAATTCCGCCTGTGATTCGTTCCAAGTGTAAGAGTGTGGACCCAGACATGGTTGCCCATGCTTTCACATCTTCATAGAATCCTGGATCGGAAGCTTTAACCCGCAAGGTCTCTCCATTCGATAGTTGATCCATTTTCTGCTTCACTTGTATCAGCGGACCCGGACAACTTAAACCGCATACGTTCAACTCATTATCGATACGCTGTGGCTCAGTCGAAGCAGTGGGAATTGGCCCTGATTCCTTCACGCTAGCCCAAGCTCATGATGATCTGGTTTTGCAGGAGAAAATGGAGCGGGCTTAAACTGGGCTTGGCGATATGTTTTATAGCCTCCACTCAAGTTTTTCACGCTAAATCCATGCTGACGCAGGATTTGCGAAGCCGTATATCCACGTAAACCAACCTGGCAGTATACCCAGATATCTTTGGATGAGTCTAGTTCATCTAACCGCTGACGAAGCTCTTCCACTGAAATATTTATTGAACCCGGAATATTCCCATTACGATGCTCCAGAGCACTGCGAACATCCAGTAGTATAGACTGGTCTGGCTGGCGCTCAGACAGCTGATCATAGGTGAACGTTTGAACACGTCCAGCTGTAATATTCTCTGCTGCGTAACCAGCCATATTCACTGGATCTTTTGCAGAAGAATAAGGTGGGGCGTAACTCAGTTCAAGCTCGGTTAAATCTCGGATATGACCGCCAAAATGTATGGCTACAGCAATATCATCAATCCGTTTATCCACTCCGTCATAACCGACTGCTTGTGCACCTAGAATCTTACCTTCCGGTGTGAAAAGCAACTTAAGAGTAATCGCGCTGGAACCTGGATAATACGATGCATGAGAGGCAGGATGCACGATTACGGTTCTATAATCAACACCAAGACGCTTTAGTGTTTTTTCATTACTGCCTGTCGTAGCACCGGTCATACCAAATACTTTAATAATGGATGTTCCTTGTGTTCCTTTATAGGTAGAACTTAGTCCGGCAATTCGATCAGCAACAATTCTTCCTTGTTTGTTAGCAGGTCCGGCAAGTGGAATAGCTGTCTTAGTACCATGAATGGTTTCAGTTACTTCGATGGCATCGCCAACTGCATAGATATGTGGCATGCTGCTTTCCAGAGCTTCATTTACAATGATATGTCCACGTGTGCCCAGAGAAACGCCGCTACTTTTCAGAAAAGATGTATCCGGGGTTACCCCTATCGCAAGAATAAGCAGGTCAGCTGTCAGAACATGACCATCAGCAAGCTCTACTCCAATGCCCTGCTCAAGGGAATGAAATCCCTGAACACGCTGGGAGAACAGCAAGTTTACACCATTCTGCTCCATTTCCTGGGCCAAAGCTGCTGCCAGTTCAGCATCAAACGGCGTGAGTAGCTGTCCATTACCCTCAATTAACGTTACATCCAATCCGCCTTCCTTTAAGTTTTCTGCCATTTCAACTCCAATAAATCCACCACCAATAATAATTGATGATTGGTTGTTAGATGAATTTATTTGTTCTTTGATACGATCGATATCAGGAATGCTACGTACGGTGTAAATAAGTGGATTGTCCTTGCCCGGCAAATCGGGAACGATTGGTTTTGCACCTGGTGATAAAATTAACTCATCATAACTTTCTTCATATTGACCACGCTCTTGGCTTTGTATCGTAACTGTACGCTTGTACGGATCTATAGTAATGACCTCACTCCTTGTACGCACATCGATACGAAAGCGATCTGCCATACCTTTAGGTGTTTGTACCAAAAGACGCTCTCGATCATCAATCGAACCCCCAATATAATAGGGTAATCCACAATTGGCAAATGATATGTAAGGTCCCTTCTCAAAGATAATAATCTCGGCATGTTCATCCAGACGGCGCAGACGTGCAGCCGCAGATGCCCCTCCTGCTACACCGCCAACAACCAGTATTTTTTTTGCTCATGATTCACAGTCTTCCTTTCCAAACAAAGTAGTTATAATCTGTTCAACCCGTTGATCTGCAAGCACATAATTCACTTCAAGACCATTCCGCTCAGTAGCGACAATACCGGCACTGCGAAGCTTCTGCAAGTGCTGTGATACAGTTGATTGCGGAAGATCCAGACATTCCTGCATGTATGAAACATTACATTTCTTTTTTTGCATCAGTCCACGCACAATACATAAACGAATCAGGTGAGATAAAGCTTTCAGCAGATTAGCGGGCTCGTCGAACTGTTTTAAAGTATTCATATCAAAAGCAGGTGTGGTCAAAAGTACCCCTCCTAAATCACTAAAACGTAATATTACGATATAACGGTTTTGATGTCAATGCTCTCTCTTAAATTCAATTCATCACGCAATTCTTTATTCTGAGAAAAGGTATAAAACACGTTGGAAGAAGAATTATACCTTTTATGTTATTACTTATAAAAATTAAATACGTTTAGTCATGTAGTAGTTAAAGAATTCCGGTTTTTTATTTCTTGTATAGATAGATGTAAAGTATAATTCCCATACTCAAGAATATCGTCCAGAAAACGATTCAATTGCTCTTGAGAGCTAGTTTTAATTTTTAAATGGTAACAGCCTTCTCCCGATACGCGGTGAACCTCTAATACCTCCCTTCGATCGTCCATTAATCTTATAAACGAATGATGGTTAGCTGTTTTCATATAGAAAATGATAAAAGCTGTAAAAGTGAGTCCGATTTTCGTTTCATCAACTATTACAGAATAAGCTTTAATAACACCACTTTCCTCAAGTCTTTTAATACGATTTCCTACAGCTTGTCCAGTCATATGAATCTGTTCACCTAATTCTTTCCATTGGATACGTGCATTTTCAGATAGTATCCGAAGGATCTGAAAATCAATATTATCAAGTTCCATAATAAATTCCTTTCACCATGAATTTTTTTGGGACAAAAGTGTTTCGTTAACTTATCGAATAAAATTACAATTCGATTTATGATTGTATTGTAACAAAATATTTTATACGAGGTGGAGAATAATGAGCACAGCTCTAATTATTGTAGATATTCAAAATGACTATTTCCCGAATGGGAAGATGGAATTAAGCAATCCTGAAAAAGCAGCTTCTAATGCTGCTAAAGTGCTTGATTGGTTCAGACAAAATCACAAGGATAATATTTTTCATGTTCAGCATATCGCAAGTGATCCTGCATTAGGTTTCTTTCTTCCGGATTCGGAAGGTGTAAAGATACATGAGGCTGTTCTACCATTAGAAAATGAAAGTATTATTAATAAACATTTTCCCAACAGCTTTTTACAGACCGAATTACAAAGCAAACTCAAAGAGAAAGAAATAACCAAAGTAGTGGTTGTAGGTATGATGACACATATGTGTATTGATGCAACCGTTAGAGCTGCAGTAGATCTCGGATATGAAACAACACTTATTGAAGACGCATGTGCAACGAGAGAGCTATCCTATCAAAATAAGGTCGTCCCAGCAGAACAGGTTCATTATGCCTTTGTCGGCGCACTTAATGGCATGTATTGCGATGTGAAATCGACTGAAGATTTCACATCGCAATAAGAAATAAACACGATATTACAGAACACAATAGTTCAGATTAAAGTTGAAGGTGAAAAACTTCGAAACCAGTTGCATGATCAATTTATTGTAAAATAATAAAAGTAGAAAACATAAGGTCACTTCCACTTTGTCAAGCAAAGTGGGAGTGACCTTTGTTTATATCGATCTTATTATGAATTAGGCATCCAGATTCTGACCATTTGACTCAATAACCTTCTTGTACCATTCGAATGATTTTTTCTTGGAGCGTTTTAATGTTCCTTGACCATCATCGTCCCGGTCAACATATATGAATCCATATCTTTTTTTCATTTCTCCCGTACTTGCACTTACAATGTCAATCGGTCCCCATACAGTATACCCAAGCAAATCGACGCCATCATAGTCTACAGCATCTCTCATTGCTTTGATGTGCTCGCTTAGATAAGCAATTCGATAGTCATCTTCAACATATCCGCTCTCATCCGCTATATCGGCAGCACCGAGACCATTTTCTACAATGAATAAAGGTTTTTGATATCGATCATAAATGTTGTTCATCGTAATCCGCAAACCGAGCGGATCAATTTGCCAGCCCCAGTCACTAGCTTTCAAGTAGGGGTTAGGCAAGCTGGGGAACAAATTGCCTCCAATCGTATCCGTTTGTGTAGGATCAGCGCTAACCACACTGGAAGAATAGTACGAGAATCCGATAAAATCAACGGTGTGCTGTTTAAGTAATTCCTGATCCCCTTTTTCGAATGGGAGAACTATATTTTTGCGCTCAAGATCTTTGAGTGTATACGCAGGATACTCACCTCTCACCTGAACGTCAATGAAGAAGTAGCTTTGGTTCTCAACCTGCTTCGCTTTCCATATATCCTGTGGGTGGCATGTTCTAGGATACGGAGCATTGGCAGCAAGCATACAACCTACCATATTTTCCGGATCAACTTCATGGGCAATTTTGGTGGCCAACGCACTGGCTACCAGTTCATGGTGACTGGCTGTGAACTTTACAGCTTCTGCGTCTTCGTGTTCTTCAATGAACAGCCCAGCTGCTAAAAATGGCGCTTCTAAGACCATGTTAATTTCATTAAAAGTAATCCAATATTTAACCAAACCTTTGTAACGATTAAATATCACCGTACACAGTCTTTCATAGAAATGAACCATTTTTCTGTTCCGCCATGAACCATACTCCTTGACCAAATGCATTGGAACATCAAAGTGAGTAATGGTGACGAGGGGTTCAATATTATACTTTTGGCACTCTTTGAACAAGTCTTCGTAGAATTGAAGCCCAGCCTTATTAGGCTCTGTCTCATCCCCCTTGGGAAAAATACGACTCCACGCAATCGACAAGCGATATACTTTGAAACCCATTTCGGCAAACAAGGCAATATCTTCTTTAAAATGGTGATACATATCGATTGCTTCTTTGGCAGGATAGTAATAATTTTCGTCAAAGTCAAACATTTTAGTTTTTCCCATAAGCACACTTTCTCGCACGTCGCCAGTCGGGCTCAAATCAACGTTTGCTAGTCCTCTGCCGTCCGCATTGTAAGCTCCCTCTGATTGGTTGGCCGAGGTTGCTCCTCCCCATAAGAACCCATCTTTAAATCCCAAATTTATCGTCTCCCTCTATTTATAAAATATATAATTATTCTCTTACAACAAGCCTGTAAGCAGCACATCGCCTGCGTTCACTTTATTTTCTTTGGTCTCGACGATTTCCAGATAATTCTCCGTGTTTGTAACAATCATTGGCGTTTCTACGGAGTATCCTTCTTTCTCGATCTCAGCAATGTTAAATTCGACCAGTTTCTGTCCCTGTCGCACAATGTCCCCTTCTTGAACGAAGCTTTCAAAGTGTTTTCCTTTCAACCGAACGGTGTTAAAACCAATGTGAATCAATACTTCCATTCCTTCATCCGAAATTATTCCAACGGCATGTTTGGTCGGGAATAGCGTAACAATCCTTCCGGCAAAGGGGGCAAACAGCTCGCCTGTAGAAGGACGAATTCCTATCCCTCGGCCAAGTAGTTCTTGCGAGAAAGCCCCATCCTGCACATCTTTAATCGGAATGATCTCCCCGTTCATCGGACTGAGCATCGTATGTTTTTTTCCAGTCTTAGACATCGATTGAGGTGGATCTACAGACAATGTAGCAGAGTCAGCTTCCGTCTTATCATCCTTGAACATGACGAGTGTTAATGCAAATGAGACAATCATGGCAAACACTACACCAATGATGGCAATTATAATATTAGACGTGCCTGGTTCATTAGGGTCGAACATAGTCAAAAACTCAAATACACCAAATCCACCGAAAGTAAACTCTCTAAGGTTGTACAGTCCGTAAAATCCGCCGGCAACGCCCGAAACGATACAGCTCATAATAAACAGCTTCTTTCGCGGCAGGATAATACCGTAAACGACCGGTTCAGTGATGCCAAACAATGCAGAAATGGCCGAAGGGAAGCCTAGAGCCTTAAGCTTTTTATCCTTGGTTTTCACAATAATTGCAAGCACAATGGCCAACTGGGAAAATGATGTTGCAAAGACGGAAGCCATGATGGTGTCGTAACCCATGCTCGTAATGTTGTTAATATATAAAGGGATGAGTCCCCAATGCAGTCCGAACACGACAAGTACTTGCCATGAGAGCCCCAAAAGGAATCCTGCAAATAATGGACTTGCGTCTCGTACCACCAGTATGCCTTGAGCAATCAATTCAGACGCATAACTCGCAACAGGTCCGATCAATAGGAAGCCCAAGGATAAGGAAATCAGCACCGTGACCATCGGGATCATGAAAAATTTAACCGCACTCGGAACAATCTTATCCACGGTATGTTGAACTTTAGAAGCAAAATAAACAACGATGATGATTGGGAGAACAGTGGATGTGTAGTTCATGCTGATCAATGGAACGCCGAACACATCCAGATAAACTGGAGAACTGAAGGCAGATCCGCTGAATAGCGTGTAAAGTGGCTCTCTGGATCCTGCCAAGGCATCCAACTGAATAGCGGGATAACACATAGCTAATCCAATGAGTATACCGATAAAGGGTTGTACTTTAAACTTGTTAGCAGATGTATATCCCAAAAATACAGGGAGGAACATAAACAAAGCATCCCCCATGGCATTAATGATCATATATGCCCCGCTATCCGTTGTATAAAGATTTAGTGTGCTGAACAACGTATTGAAGCCTTTCAGCATCCCCGCAGCTAATAGAATGCCAAGAATAGGTTGAAACAAGCTTGATATTACATCAATGAAAGCGTCCAGCAGCTTTTTCTTTTTAACACCTTTTTCGGTTGAAGAACTTGTATTGTCTGAATTCAGTTTAGCCAGTGAGTTGACCTCCGAATAAACTTCAGAAACATGATTTCCAATAACGACTTGATATTGCCCACCTGAACGTAAGACTGTTACTACCCCGTCGAGCTTTTTCATAACTTCATCATCGGGTATGGAATCGTCCTTCAGATGAAATCTTAACCTTGTAACGCAATGAGTGAGGTCACCAATATTATCTGATCCCCCTAGTTGATTCACAATCTCTTCCGCTAACTGTTGATATTTTCCCATTATGTTCTCCTCCATATTCTAGCTGAAACAGCATAGTGAAGGGTTTGGCCAACTTAATGTCACCATCCTGGCTTGCTTTTAAACCCTCACCTCCTTTCATGGTTACGTTATGATCGTGTCTTATACACCACACGTTGAATGTGGACCGTCAAATACAGCTTTTCTTCACCCGTAAGGCTGTAATTGTAGTTGTTTTTGATGTAGATTTCGATTTTCCCCACACAACGAAACGCATTCTGATGTTTCTCTTTTATCACATCCAGAAGATCCTGATCGCTTTCATTCTCATGCAAATTTCCACTGATTAATCGTTGAGCAAAAAATTTCAGATGCGTAATAAATCGATAGAATGCTACGGATTGCTCATCGAATTCAATTTGAAAATAATACCTGACAATGTCGCTAATTTCCTGAATGATTTTAGTCACTCTGTAGATATCCTGACTTACTTGGCGATCCTCCGCATTGACGATGTGCAAAGCAAGGAAACCAGCCTCATCTTCCGGAAACTGAATATCAAAAGACTCCTTGATGAATTGAAGCGCCTTCAAACCAACTTTATACTCATCCGCGTAAAACCGTTTAATATCCCAAAGTAAAGCATTTTTGAGGGAGATCCCGTCTTTGAAACGGCTTACGGTTGAGAAAATATGGTCGCTGAGCGATATATATACACTATCATTCAGTTTTTTGCCTAACGTCATTTTTGCAAAATTTATGATTCTATCCGCAACATCGAAGTAATCTAAAGGGATTTCCGTCAGAAGTTCCTGAAATTTGATAAATGCCTCCTTGGTAGAAAGTGAGTAAATTTTATCAATGCATTGCTCGTCAAGGGCCTCGCCTATTCTCTTCTGGTAAGCGATTCCTTTGCCCATGACAATGATTTCCTGACCCAATTTGTCTTGTGTAACTGCCACATTATTGTTAAGGATCTTAAGAATAATCATCTCATTCCCCCCTTAATACAAATAAAAAGACCCACCCGCACATCTCGAAATAAACGCTAAATATAGCGCAAATTCACGATGTGCAAGCAGGTCTAGCTTGTAATTAAACAATCACTATCCTTAACTCGCATTCTCATTATAGCCGCGACCGAAAGATTTAGCAATAACCGTTTTAACTTGTTCAACTGCTTGTTTTTGCCTTAAATCTGTTGCACAGCTATTAATGAAACGCTTCATTGCATACATGGACACGGAGATGCCACGTTTCCCTTATTAGTTGAAAGAAAACAACCTCTAACAGCATACAACTGCAGAAAGCCCCGACGTGCCAGAATTCTGGCAGCTTTTTTTCGCTGAAACCAACTGCGGGAAAAGATGAATACTTCATCATGCGGCTCAATATGTTTGCTCCACAATACTCGCTCGCGTCTCTGACATCCAGGATTTTCACCTTTCCCCAACGTTCTTGAGTGAGGTCCAAGTACTCGATATTAATATAAGTAAGGGAACGCAGAGGCTATAGTTGAGTCAGTCCCCATATACCCGCCGCCAGCCCCAATAAGATATAAATCAATGTCATCGTACTATCCCTTCCTCCACAAAATTGCAAGACCTGGAAACTTGCTTGAACTTTCTCCCCAAGCTACGTGACAATGCCAGACATCCTTCTTACCAAAAGCGTTTCAATTCATGGAATCCATCGCTGTTTTCATCGTATCGTACGTAATTGCACCTTGAAATTTTTGGCGAATAACCCCACTGGAATCAATCATATAGGTGGTCGGGTACGAGTGGATCGCAAATAAATCAGCTACCCGAGCCTTATCATCTTTCAAAATAGGGAAGGTTACATTATATTTTCGAAGGAATGTTGACACATCTTCTATCGAATCTTCCGTATAACTCAAATTGATCCCTATGACGACAACGTTCTGATCTTTATACTCTTCATGAAATTTCTCGATATGTGGCATTTCGGCACGACACGGTGGGCACCAAGTGGCCCAGAAATTCAGCAAAACCCGTTTTCCCTTCAATTCAGTCAGCGACATTTCTTCGTTATCCAGGGATGCCAGCTCAAAATTTGGTGCAATTTTGCCCGCCTGGATGCCTGTTTCTATGCCGTTGATACCGTTCGCGTTATCATGAAACTTCAATTCATTTTGTTCGCGCAGATGATCGTAGACTCCCCATACAACCAAGCCTGTCAGAAAAACGCCAACGAGCATATTGCGAATATTTTTCACGAGCAGTAGTCCTCCATTAGAAATTGAAAAATGAGTACTTGGCAAGCATTGCACTTAATCGTTGGAAACTCCCGGTATACAGCATAACGCCCAAAGCCACCATGATGGCTCCATTGAATATGCTCAACAGAGGAAGGGCCCGATTAATGAGCTTAACGATTGATAGCGAAAATGTAACTAAAAGTGAAATAAGTAAAAAAGGAATACCCAAGCCTAATGAATAAGCCGCTAAGAAACCAATCCCTTGATATAGGGATTCAGAAGAACCAGCCAAGATTAATATGGAGGATAATGCGAGTCCTACACACGGCGTCCAACCTGCACCAAAGGCCAGTCCGAGAAAAAAGGAACCGAACCAGCCACCATATTTTTTTTCGTTTTGCAAGGGCTTCGAATTCATCAATAACTTGAGTTTCAGCAAACCCATCATCTGCAATCCGAATACGATAATTAAAATACCGCCGAACTTCTCGATTAATTCCCTGCGCATAGAAATGAAACTCCCGATGGCACTAGCGGAAGCTCCCATCAATACGAAAATAACGCCAAAACCAAGAATAAAACCGATCGATCGGAGGAATAATTGTTTCCGATTCGCCGCAATCCTTCCTGCTTCAACCATTGTATTCGAGATATGTGAAACATAAGCAGGTACAAGCGGGAAGACACAAGGGGAGAAAAACGAAAGCGCACCTGCTGTAAATGCTACTAAAAGCGTCACTTGTTCCAAATCGTCACTCCTTCACGGACCAGATTCCCCCAAAAATCAATCGTGTTCGGTTCGCCTCTCCAGCATGATTTTAGTCAAAAAAGAGATGCATGCTGCACTAAGAAAAAACAGCTGTTCAGCGGCAATTCCGTGTACAACAAATTCATTGTTTCCGTCCACAAAGGCGATCACTGCTCTGCCCACGCTGTACCATAAGACGGTTACTACCAATCCTAGAAAAGACAGCATTCGTTGGTTGCTGAATTTGAATTGAGTGATGACCATAACCAAGCCGAGCAAGCCTAACGCTAAAGATCGAACTCCTCCTTGGAGAAGGATAAAATATAACAGACTATACAAGGCTGATGAAGCCAGGTAGAACGTCAGCAAGAGGTCAGGGAACATAAAAAAAGAAAGTTTCTTTCTCCACGTATGAATCATCAACACGATGCAGCCATACAAGGCAGCAATCCAGAGGCCATTTGTTCCTCCGTTAAAGTAGATCAGGGACAACGGATCGTGAATGACTAGCTGAAAGTCCAAAATCAACGGGCTGAATTTCCAAATAAAGAGACCTGCAATCAAAATGTTTGTCATGAGATGATCGATCGAAGTTCCTTCAACGTTTCGCAGTACATGCAGACGCCATTTTAAGACTAAATACCCTGCAAGTACGGAAGCACTAACGATCAACATTTCCAGGCTAATATTGAAAGGACCAATTGTAATAAACTGCAAGGCATATCTCCTATTCGAGTGCACAGTCGGCACAAGTAATCAACGGGAAATGAATCAAGCTGGCTCCAAATTTGATTGGTGCCAGCTCAAGTAACTGTGACTTTTGCCCGGTGTTGTTCCCAAGAGTTCCGATTTATTGGGTTTACATGGACTGGGTGTACAATTCGTATATCTGATCCAGTTTATGCTTAAGCTCGTTAAAGCGAACAAATCGATCTGCTCTGACATATTCCTTCTGTTCTATGATCAGCAACATGATCGGAGCTGTGAAAATCATATATTTCTCTGCTATGCTCTCTACATTGTGAATGTCGATATGCCCCAATTGAATCTTAGGATATTCTTCTAATAGCATTTTGATCTTAGGGAGCAATGCATGACAAACACTGCAATTCGTTTGAGATACATATAAAAAACTTAATTCATGTTCACTAACAAACCGTTCCACCATATCTAGCGAAGTTAATTCCATCATTTCTTTCATATCTGTATCCTCACTGACGAACCTACATTATGAATGAACGTCAATCCCAGTTTAGTTGATTTTCCTCAATGTATTGACTTACTACATCTGTACCAGATTCAATCTCTACTTTGCCTTCTGCTTCAATCTGAACACCTGCTTTTTTGAGCAGATTTCCTACTTCACACACTTGCTCTGCGCTAATCATGATTTTGCGCACAGACTGAATCTGCTCTTCAGTGGAATTCGCGGACAAAATAACTTGAGGAAGATGGACAATTCGAAATCCTTCTTCTTTGGAATTTACAGCCTCTGTGTTCATCACTATTCCAGTAACTGACAGTTGCTTCTGTTCCAACATATACACGAGTGTCATGATGTAACAAGTAGTGGCAGAGGAAACCAATAATTCTTTAGGATTGGCTCCTTCCCCACTCCCTCCCGAAGACTCGGGAATCGCGATATTCGTTTTAAGATAATCTGCCTTCAGCCTACCGCTACCTTTAGTGTCTTTATACCATGCAGTGTTCAAATTAGATTTCATATCGGCCATGTCGATCAGCTCCTTTTATTATCCAGTCAGTTTCCCTTAGACGATGCGCTTTAAGGCATGGATGAATCCCGTATGCATCGCTTCGTGATACAGGGCTAAGTTACACACTTCCCCCATGCTATTCAATTGGAGAACAGGTCCCAATTTCAATGGTTCTGGCAGGGTTTCATCAGAATAAATCTCTACGTGTTGTTTGATGCGTACAACCTGATCCTGCAACTGCGCAAGTAATGTTGACAACGGAATGAGCTCACCTGTCCAGTCAGAGGGTTTGGTACCGGGAGCGAACAAGCTGGTATATTCCTTAGGTAGGCCAGAAGTTTGGAGATTGTTGAAAATAAACATTTCAGCTACTGTAAGAATGTGCCCAACATTCCAACGTATCGTGTTACTGAATCCGACGGGTTGTTTGTCGGCGCTAGTTTCGGATACCGATTCCAATACTTTGTATAAATTTCCGCGAGTGATATCTAACTGTTTGGCAAAGTGTGAATAATTCATTATATACCATCCTTCATTTTAGGTTTATAAAGTAGTAGTTATTAGTTCAAAACAGCGGCTATGTGTTCTTTTGTAATCGACCAATGAGAGGCAGTCCAAAATTTCTCTTTGTTATTAACATAGATAATTTGAGGAGATTCATGTTTAACATCAAGATCCTGAGTAATTTGATTAGACACATGTCGCGATTCAAAGACCTTAACAAGATAAAAATCAATGTCTTCAGTGTGGCTCTCTTTGATGTACTGTTCGTATTCTGCTAGTGCATTCGCACTCACTGGGCATGTAGTGCTATGCTTAAGTATTATCTTTCCGCGTTGATCCGACTGTTCCAATACTTCTTTCCATTGGTCGAGTGTCGATATCTCTTTCCAGTTCAACAAAATCACTCCTTAGTAGAATAATCATTTCATGATGTCTAGTTACATAGTTAATTGGTTAACTAGGATAATGTTATTCGAATGATTTATATTTGTCAAGATGATCTGTTCTCATATAAAACCATTATTCCTATTGTTTTATGCCCTTCATTGATTTTTGTGAACGATTGTTTTAATATTGAGCTTATCTAGAACACTAGTTAACCCAGAAAGTTGGATGGTTATATGGAACATTCTCGTTTGCCCTTCAAAACAGATCCCCAATCTCCACTGCCTATTAATGTACAAATTAAAGAACAAATTAGATGGCTGATCAGTAAAGACTTTCTGAAAGCGGATGATGCTTTGCCTTCAACGAATGAATTAGCGGAGCAGCTCTCTGTTAATAGAAACACGATACAGTGGATATATTCACAGCTCAAAGAAGAAGGACTGCTGATCATGCAAAAAGGACGAGGAACTCGAATAGCTAATGAAGAACGGATAAAGGAATTCAAGCAGCAAAATCCTTATTTTTCATTCGTGGAGAAGACCGTAAAAGACGCATTTGAACAAGGTTTCAATATAGAAAATGTCATGTTGTCAGGATTTGCATATACACAATTATTTGGAGCCAAACACGAGAAGAAGAAGCGTTACCTTTTCATTGAATGCAAAACTATGGCCTGCCTGTTTTATCTGGACGAAATCCAGCGTCGTTCTTCCGCAGATATTCAAACGATTGATATCTCAACACCAGACGAGGAGCTTTTTCAAGCTATACAAAAAGCGGATGTGGTAGTTACCGTGAACGAAATGACGGAAGTTGTAAAAAAGAAAGCTGGATCTTCAGAAACAAAAATAATATCTGTAAGCTCGCCCCAAGATGTGACTCTGTTATTCGACATGCTATTGCAATAAGAGCAAACGTATACGATTAGGTTTACTTTTGTTTATGTACGCATTTAATCAGAATATCCCTGAATTCGGTACGAATTAATCCAACCCGTGGAATTCAGGGATATTCTATGTGATCAGGTGACTAGTGCTGATGAATATTTGTTGTCCTGTTAACCATTCTTATTTTATTGATGAAACTGTGGCAAATAAGTTCGGTGGGCTTCAAGCAACTCATCCAGCAAGGCCTTTGCTGTGTCGCCACTTTGAACAAGCGGATTCATGGTGAATGCTTGTAATGCCGTAGCATAATCGCCTGTCACAGCTGCTTCTATAGTGAGTTCTTCCATTGCTTTCATTACTTGCAACAATCCTCGTTGTGCGGAAGGGAATGAGCCGAAATGAACAGGTTCTGCACCGTGAGAAGTAATCATGCTTGTAATTTCAATCGCACTCTCAGTCGGCAGATCACTGATTGCCCCGTTGTTCCGAGTGCTTACAACCATTCGAGTCCCTTTATCGTTATAAATGGAATTGATGATCTCACATGCAGCATCACTATAATGCGCACCACCTCTTTTTTCCAGCTCTTTCGGTTTGTAATCCAGCTTCGGATTCCTGTAAAGTTCAAAAAGGCTTTCTTCCAACTGTTTAACGACTTGACCACGGCTACCGACTGTGTTTACTTCTTCCAGCTCTTCCTGGATCATGGCATCCGTCATGTAGTAATAACGGTGGTATGGACAAGGAAGCATTCTCAATTGGAGAACCTGTTCGTGCAAAAATCTCATATTTTTGATATTCTCAACCATTTTATCCGCTTTGGCTTCTGGTCCGTACATTTTGTCGATTGCTTCAAGGGTAAGATCTTGTCCTGACTTATCATAAATCTTGTGCCAGTGCAGATGGTTAATGCCCGCAAATTTGAAGAATAGTTCCTCCTCCGGTTTTTCCAATACGGCTGATTCAATTTTGGTGGACATAATAGGAACATTGCATAGTCCGATCACTTTGTCCCACTTTCCGTAACGGAGAACCGCTTCGGTCACCATACCTGCAGGATTGGTAAAGTTAATGAGCCATGCATCCGGACAGAGTTCTTTCATATCATTAACAATATCTAAAATTACCGGAATGGTTCGAAAAGCTTTAAACATGCCTCCTGCCCCATTTGTTTCTTGTCCAATCATTCCATATTTATTGGGAATGGTTTCGTCCTTGATACGGGCATCCATCAGCCCTACTCTAAGTTGTGTAGTTACAAAGTCAGCATCCTTTAATGCTTCCCGGCGATCTAGCGATAAATGAACTTCACAGTCGATCCCTGCGGCTTTTACCATGCGTTTAGCCATCGCACCAACGACCTCGAGTTTTTCCTTCCCCGCCTCGATGTCCACAAGCCATAATTCTTTGACAGGAAGTTCATGATGGCGTTTAATAAATCCTTCCATGAGTTCCGGTGTATAGCTGGAACCACCGCCGATTGTTACAATCTTTAATCCTTTTTTCATATCTTTACCTCCTGATGTGAGAGCATTTGAATCATAGTTGTACTGTAATTTGTGTAATGCATTACATGTCAAGCACGAATGCTACGGAATTTACTCATTGGGATGGCAAGAATACAACAAAGAGGTGGAATACATGGCAAATATCAGCGAGATCGCCCGTTTGGCGGGTGTATCTACTGCAACCATTTCACGTGTTATCAATAGGCACCCCCACGTAAGCGAATCAACCAGAAAGAAAGTAATTGAAATTATGGAACAACTGGATTATGTACCTAACGGCAATGCAATATCTCTAAAAAAGGGCGCTACCTGTTTGATTGGAATTGTTGCAGTCGCTTTCAATCCGCTACTTATCAGATTCATGCAGGCCTTCACCCAGTCTGCCGAGAAACACGGATTCAACATCACTCTGTTCATTACGAATGGTCAGGTAGAGAAAGAACTGGTGGCACTCGAAATGCTGAAACGGAAACAACTGGACGCTATAGTATGCGTGCTCCGAAGCAATGAGTGGAAGGTTATCGAATCCTATACCAAATATGGCCCGATCGTCACATGGCAGCGGCTTGAAAACAGTTATATCCCCTCTGTGTTTATGGATCAATACGAAGCATATAGGATTGGACTCGAACACTTATACCTCAAAGGATACAGAGAGATCCTTAGTGTATATCCCATATCTAACGGACTTAACACAAAAGAGCGCATGAGAGCATACGCTGACTTTATTACCAAATATAAATTGACGGTGGACTTCCCGAATTTTCAGGATAAGATTTATGTGCGAGACGGAGAAGAACTTGCAAAATGGTGGATTGCACAAACAAACAGACCTGATGCTATTTTTTGTGCTAATGATGAGGTTGCAGCCGGATTTATTGCTGAACTACGGAGGTCTAAATTTTCGGTTCCAGGGGACGTTGGGATCATCGGATTTGATAATACCGAGGTGGCTCATTTATTCGATTTGACGACAATTCATTATCCAGTTGATCAGCAAGCAGAGAATGCTTTCACGATTATTCAAAACATGCTTGATACCACTACCAAAGAGTTAATCCCTCTGAAATATACTTTAGTTGAACGACAATCAACATGACTATCACAATATTATCATCCCACATTTTTTATGAAATGATCTGGAGTTTAATTGGACTTTTTCTCACACTTGGTCGTTTCTATCTAGAAGGTGTGAGTACAGGTAGCCTTGCTTTTGCCGGTTCGCACTAGCTTGCCACAATTCTGAAAGCCATATGGAATCCGATGGAGTTTTTGGGTTCTCCCAGAAAAACATACGAAAAACCACTAAATCGGCAGTACGATTTAGTGGTTACTCATTTTGAAAATTCAGTCACCCGAGCTGATTGTAGTTAATTAACCTATGCAGATGTACTGCGAGGTATGCCAACTCTTCGTTTGGCACAGCTTTTCCGTAAACTTGCTCAATATATTCTCGGATATTAAATGCCCCTGACATGGCCTCAGGATGCAAGCTAGCGATATGCTCGAATAGAACGTGGCTCTCATCATTCAACATCTGACCTGAATAAAATCGTTCCACAAAAAATTTGATATGGGTGATAAACCGACTGTAATGAACATTATCATCGTCCATCTCAATATTAAACGTATACTTAGCCAGGTTAACGATGCTTCCGATCATCTTGGCAAATTTCATTCCGTCGGAAGAATCACTGTGCTCCCCTTGAGCATTAATTAAATGAAAAGCAATATTAGCTGCTTCCTCAACAGGTAGATCCGTTTGCAGAGTTTGATTCATCAGCTGAAGAGCAAACACGCCCACTTTATATTCTTTGGGATAATAAGTTTTGATTTCCCAATATACCCGATTTGTTATATTGATGTTTTTCTTGTGCCTTTCCACCGCAAAACTCAAATGGTCCATCAGCATAAAATAAACACTCGCGTTAAGGGTAACCGAAAGCTCTTTCTCCGCATACGTTACGATCTTTTGTGTTAGTTCCACAAACACTGGAGAAATGGTGTCCAAAAGACCAAGAAATTCTTTAACTTTAATGTTTTCGACGGGAATGAAAATTTGATCGGCTTGATGCTCTTCAATCGCAGTTCCCATTTTCCTTCCGTATCCAATGCCTTTGCCTAGAAGGATAAATTCATTTTTTTGCTGATCCTCTGCTAAAACCACATTTGAATTCAATACTTTTTTTATCTTCTTCATTTGATCACCTCTTCCATTTCACTAATCTAAAGGGAATTTAAACGATTTAGATAGCAATCTACACAAAGAACAAGGCGATTACGAACAACATCATTAATCGAGATCGCTACCATTCGACTGAATTACTTGCTGATACCAAAAGAACGAGTCTTTCCTGATGCGTTGAAACGTCCCATTTCCATAATCATCCACATCCACATATATTAGTCCGTATCTTTTCTTCATTTCACCCGTGCTCGCCGAGATAATATCGATCGGTGACCACATGGTATACCCCATTACAGGAATACCGTCGATCTCAATGGCCTTTTTCATCTGCTCTATATGTTGGTGCAAATAATCGATTCGATACGAATCATGGATACTCCCATCTTCCTCGACCTTATCGACCGCGCCCATTCCGTTCTCCACGATCATCAGCGGAATTTGATAGCGGTCATATAGTAGATTTAACGAATATCGAAGTCCCATCGGATTGATGCTCCATCCCCATTCTGTTGTTGGCAGATAAGGGTTTTTGTATCCTGTTTTCACGCCATTTAATCCTTTAAATTCTGTGCTGGTTTCCTTCCCAACGACATGTGTTAAGTAATAACTATACGACAGAAAATCAACTTTCCCTTTCAATAATTGTTCCAAATCATCTTCCCGAATAGGTAAAACAATCCCCTGACGTTCAAATTCCTTTAACTTGTATGCCGGATAATAACCTCGACATTGTACGTCGCAATAAAACAACATTTTCTGCATGAAATCAGCATTAGCTTGCATATCTTCGGGATCGCAACTGTTGGGATACGAAAAGTGTCCGGCATACATCATTCCGACTTTATTTTCCGGATCAATTGCATGCGCAAGCTGAACAGCCTTAGCGCTAGCTAGAAACTGATGATAGGCTGCAACCATTCTTGTCTGCTCATTATCCGAATTAATCCCCCCAGCCATCCAGGCCTTAGTTGACATAACATTAATCTCATTAAATGTAATCCAGTACTTTACCTTGCCTTTATAGCGATTAAAAATAACTTGACAGTAGTTTAAATAAAAGTCAACTACCTTGCGGTTTTCCCATGAACCATATTCCAACAATCCGAGGGGGGTTTCAAAATGGGATATTGTAACCAATGGCTCAATCCCGTATTCTCTGCATATGTCGAATATTTGATCGTAATATTCTAATCCTGCCTCATTTGGAATTTCTTCGTCTCCATTAGGAAAAATACGTGTCCAATTAATGGACAGGCGATAACACTTAAATCCCATCTCTGCAAACAAAGCAAGATCTTCCTTAAACCGATTGTAGTGATCGATACCTACATGGCTCGGATAGTATTCGCCTTCAATAATGCTTTCAGTAATTTTTCTGGGAGAATCGAGATCCCCTGAAGTCATTACGTCTGCCGTACTTAACCCTTTACCGTCTTTTAAAAATGCTCCTTCACACTGGTTGGCGGCTGTTGCGCCGCCCCATAAGAAATTATTAGGAAACCCTTGATTCATTATGAATTTCTCCTCCATTTATATAGTAGTTATAAACATTAAGGGATCATTATCTTTACGGTCGCCCTCGGCATATTGGACATTGTAGCCCTCTCTACTTGTAACGACAGTTATCAATACCGGATCATAGCCTGCTTTGACAATTCCCTCGATGTCAAACTTGACCAGTACATCCCCTGCCTTCACTTGATCTCCGATTTTGATTTGAGACTCAAAAAACTTTCCTTTTAGTTTAACTGTGTCAATACCGATGTGGAAAAGCAACTCGCTTCCGTTGGCTGTTTCCATCGCTACTGCATGTTGAGTACGGAATACCATTTTTACAGTCCCGTCCGTTGGGGCATAGAGTTCGCCTTTCGAAGGAATGACGGCTATCCCCTCTCCCATCGATTTGGTTGAGAACACATCATCCTTTACTTCTTTAAGAGGAATAATTTCCCCTTGAACAGGCTGTTTGATGGCAACTACTTCTTTGCTTCTAACCACCGTATTCATGCTCTTCGTAGATTCTTTGTTATCCACTGCATTCGATTCACCTGGTTGCTGAGCATCGTCTTTCCACAAAAATAACGTAAGCACAAAAGAGATAACATAAGAAATAATCAAACCCAAGATTGCGTATACAAAATTCATTTTGTTGCTTGGATCAATAAACATCGAGATGCTTGCCAAGCTTGGACTCACTACCGTACTACCCGCTACTCCAAGCAATCCAAGACTCAATCCGCCAATCAAACTGGAGATAACAATACTTATGAGTACACGCTTTCGTTGTAGCGTAACTCCGTATAGAGCCGGCTCCGCAATACCAAACATAGCGGAAATAGCAGATGACACAGCGACCCCTCTTAGTCTCGTATCCTTAGTGCGAATCGCCACGGCAAAACTTGCCGCGCTTTCAGCCATATTATGTGCGAATAAAGCAGGCAACAGGAGAAGTTCCTTGCCAGAGGCAGCTATGGCGGAAATAACGTATGGCGTCAGTGCTTTATGCATACCCGTAGCAATCATAAACGGAAGGAGTGCTGCCAAAATGCCGACGGCAACCCAGCCGAAATTAGAAAATAAGAAGAGTATGGCGGCTGTTAAATAAGTTCCCAAATGAAAACCAAGTGGGCCTAAAACACCCAGAGTCACAGGAACCGTTAGAAGCAAGGACATCATCGGCACGAAAAAGACACGAATCGGTTTAGGTGACACTTTAAAGAAAAATCTTTCCATAAAGGCATAGAATATAACGCCTAAGATCGATGGGAAAACTTGCGAAGCATAATTCACGTTAGTTAGCGGGATAGAGAGAAAACTAGCTCCACTCCCTAAATTTGCAATCATGTCAGGGAACAATAGAACACTCATTGCTGCTGCTGCAACCACGTGATTCACTTTTAGTTTTGCAGCCGTAGTAAGCGCCACCAAAATAGGCAAGAAATAAAAGACAGCACCGCTAATGGAAGTTAGGACGATATATGTTGAACCTTTTGAATCGATCAACCCAATGACGGATAACAATAAAAGCATCGATTTTAGAATCCCTGCTCCGGCCATGGCTGGAATCAAAGGTTGGAATACACTAACAAAAAAATCAAGAATCATTGATCCGATTTTTTTCTTCTCTTGTTTGAAATCGTTAGACTTGGTTTCAGCCTCGTTTTCTTTCTGGCCTCCAAAACCTCCAACTTTCATCAGTTCATCATAAACTTCAACGACAGTATTACCTACGACAACTTGAAATTGACCTTTGTTAACGACATCAAGTACGCCTGGCACTTTCTTGATCGCTTCAACATCCGCTTGACGATCATCCTTCAGAGTAAATCGTAATCGTGTTGCACAATGCCCTAAATGAGCTACATTCTGTTTCCCACCTACATAATTCAGAATATCTTTTGCCGTTTTTTCATAATTCATTCTCGTTCCCCCTCGGTGGATATGTGCGTTTATTGTTCGGCCATACAATAAACAAAAACAAAAAAGACAGGTATCCTCTAAAAATTAGATAGCACTTCAAAGTGTTACCTAATCTTTATGGATCCTGCCTGCTTTACCAGTGACATGTCCGGTTATTCTTTTGTTTATTGTATTATAACCGGGCGATAATCAAAATACAAGCGGTTTCATTGAGCAGACGATTCTATATATTTAAGCGTATATTCCTAGATCGATCTTTGACCCAATATACGGTTCTTAATACTCCTTATCTTTATCATCGTAGAAAGGGTCCGTTTGTTCATCAGGAGTGCTTTATTACATATCTGTTCAGTCCTATCTGGATGCATGACCCGGAATATCTATCAAAATATAACGATACCGCCTACTGCTGATAACAAGATTACTGCGAATGGATGGATCTTGTATTTAGTTACCGCGATGAGACTGCTGACACAAATGACAAGCATCCCGAAGGTTGACCAGCTAAACAATGGTTCGTTATGTCCTCCAATTCCAAAGTGGATCGCAGCATAAATGATAAGTCCTGTAATGATTGGACGCAGTCCATAAAACGAAGATCGGACCCAATGATTGCTTTGTACGCGGTGAAATAAAGCTGCAAAAAGGATGACAATAACGAGAGAGGGCAAAATTATCCCAATAGTAGATATGATCCCACCTAAGATGCCCATTTGAGAGTAACCGATTAGAGTTGCAGTATTCGTAGCAATGGAACCTGGGGCCATCCCAGCTAATGCAACAATATCTTGAAACTGTTCTGGCTTAATCCATCCTTTTTCAGTCACTTCGCGTTGAATGAGAGTTATTACTGCATACCCCCCACCAAATGAAAGAGATCCAATTTTCAAAAATAAGATAAACAATTCCCACAACATGCGATCAACACCTTCAGATGTAATATTCAGGATAATTTAGTTCTGACTGATGACTTTCTTCTTCCTTCTCTGTTGGGGCCGAAAGACCAAGAGCACGTTTAATTGAAATAATAGTCACGCCCACAATTGGACCTCCAAGAATCAGGTATAAAGAGTGAAGCGATGTGAAAAGTAGTAGAAGGGTGCTTAGACCTGCAATAAACAATGTGGATGAATCCATTATGGAGGTCTTACCCACTTTGAATGCGGCCACAATGATTAATGCAACAATTGCAGCATGAACTCCTTTTAGAGCTGCATTCATCTTGGAAACATCTTGAAACATCATGCCTAAGATACTGAGACTTAGCACAATTAAAAAGGTCGGTAGTGTTATAGCAATGACAGAGATAATCGCACCCAGTATTCCTGCGAGCCTATATCCGACGAAAGCGGCTGAGTTTACAACTACGCCCCCAGGTGCGGATGCAGAAACGGATATCATATCCCCTACCTCATTAGGTTTTAACCATGCTTTCTTATCCACAATTTCCCGCTCAATTGCTGTAATCATGGCATATCCTCCCCCGAAAGTTGAGGGGCCCAATTTTAAAAAAACAACAAATAGTTGTGTAAGCATTTTAATGTATTCCTTTTGTTTTACACTCATATGCTACCTCCGTTTCATAAAACTCTTACATATTAATATCTAATATTATAACACGTTAATTTCATTTTGGAATAAAGTAAACACCGCAAAACGTAAATTGTAATATTTACATCACATTATATTATATAATTCAAAATAATCTGAGTTAAATAATTAAGTTAAATTCAATATAGTATAAACTTTATTATTCCTATAACATTAGCTGGAAAACCAGTCTTCCATCAGCTATACTAAATATATCCCGACTTTTTCACTTGGAAATGGAGTAGAATATAATGTTGAATCATTCCCATTTTTCAATTAAGAAGCAAATTTATGATCGAATCGCTTTTCTTGGAACAGTCTCCAAAGCAGATTTGCTAGAATATTTCTCAATCACGAGTAGTAGCATGACTCGTATGCTCGAAGACATGCTAGCTCAAAAACTTATACTTGTCTCCGGACATGGTACATCAACTGGAGGGCGTAAACCCATTCTCTTTCAAACAAACCCACATTATCGCTATCTTATGGGTTTGGAAATCTCACGCATCAGTTCCTCACTTGGCCTATTTGATCTACATCTCAACCGATTATCTGCTGTTCGTTGGGAGATGGACCATAGCCTCACGCCAGAGCGTTTAGTGGAACTGGTGGTGAACGAAACAAATAAAATGCTACATCATCACCATATAGCTCATGAACAAATTCTGGGGATGGGGATCGGTGCAGTAGGCCCTTTGGATCCTAAAAAGGGTATTATATTAGAGCCGGAATATTTCCCTTCCGATTCTTGGAGTAATGTTCCTATATGCAAGTTGATGGAAAAGGAACTTAATATCCCTACACAACTCGATAACGGCGCAAACAGTGCCTTGCTAGCAGAGCATTGGGCGCTCCGAAATGAAGCTTGTGAGCATATGCTGTATGTCCATGCCGGAGTGAACATACGATCATCGATTATGTCTGGAGGTCAGATTTTGCGTGGTGCTGCTGACACTGAAGGAGCGATCGGCCAAATGATCATTCAAACAGGAGGACGTAGACTCAGTGACAAGGGGAATTACGGATCTTTAGAGGCATATGTATCTGTTCCTTCACTTGAAGAGCGTGTACAGTCTCAACTTAAAATAGGACGCGAAAGCTCGCTTTCGATCATCCCACCTGAATGTGTTAATTTTCCTTCTCTTGTTAATGCATTGAAACAGGAAGATGCTCTGGTAAGAGAGCTGTTCATTGAAACAGCTTCCTATCTGGGAGTTGGGCTTGCCAATTTGATCAATACTGTTCATCCCGAATATGTCATTATGGGTGGAGCACTTATTAATGCTGACCCGATAGTATATCATACGGCAATACAGGTTGCCCGAAAAAATATATACCATTATCCTAAATACAACCCAATTTTTACTCCGGGTATTCTTAAAGAGGAAGGCGTGGTGACTGGAGCCGCACTCCAGATTATGCAAAGTTGGGAGAAGTAAACAAACATTAAATAAATGCGAAACTCTGTTCCCACCGCTCAGCGGTTAATACAGAGTTTTTTTGATTTTCATACATGCTAATGAGCCGACTTTCCTAATAAACATGAGCTTTTATTTACTTTCTAATTGAGAAATGAGTATACCGCGCAGGTCGAATGGCTTAACACCAATCAACCCTATCTATGAATTTGCAGATGTTACCCGCTAGGGGCACTATCGAACGGAACAGAATAGTGCTATACCCCACATTAATATCTCACAGCGCCCTGAGTAATCAATACCTCTAACGAGCAATAATACCTCTTATCGGATGTTGTTTCACAGCTCCTTATATTAAAAAGAAGGCATATTGGACGGAAGTGATCCCCAAAAGGCAGCTATTTTAAAAACAAATAGCCGCGTATTCGCGGCTATTATGAATATCAACTAATGAATCATCAGCATCTGCAAGATAACTGTTGAAACACAAGTCTGATTTAACTTGCAATTCACAAATGCACTAATTATTTTTCGAACAAACTTCCTCCATTGCTCTGGATCACATCTTTATACCAATAAAACGGCTTTTTACGATAGCGTTCTAAAGTTCCTGTGCCGTCATCATGACGATCCACATAGATAAAACCATATCGTTTTTTGAGTTGTGCGGTTGTTGCGCTAACAAGATCAATGCAACCCCAGGTCGTGTATCCCATCAGTTCAACACCATCTTGAATCTCCTCAAACACTTGAATTAAATGCTGCTTGAGATAATTAATTCGATAATCATCTTCAACTGTTTTTTCTCCGTTTTTATCCGTAATCAATTGATCTACCGCACCTAATCCATTCTCCACAATAAACAATGGTTTCTGATAACGATCATACAAGACATTCATAATGTATCTCAAACCTTGGTGATCGATTTGCCAGCCCCACTCGCTCGCTTTCAGGTGTTGGATTAGGTACGCCACCAATAAGGTTGCCTTCTCCCTTAATTTGCTTGGCTGGATCTGCCGTTTCACAGCTACTCTGATAGTAATTAAAGAAATAAAATCAACCGTGTGTTTCAGAATCTCTTCGTCTCCAGGTTCAAAGCGGATGGAAATTCCATTTTCTCTAAGGTAACGCTTGATATAGCTTGGGTAATATCCACGTGCATGTACATCAGCAAAAAATGTATTTTTATGGTCAGCATTCATAACTTGGATGACATCCTTAGGATCAGGAGTCAGTGGATATATTGGCATTGCAATGACCATACAACCTATTTTGAAATCTGGATTGATTTTCATGTCCAACTTTCACTGCAAGTGCACTTGCAACAAATTCGTGGTGAACGGCTTGATACAAATCCTGTTTACTCACGCTAGGGTTATCATTTTCGAGTCAGTGGATCTCCCCATGTATTTACTCCACCTTGGAGTTGAACGAGTTTAGAGTATCCGCTCTTACTTAAAATTTTGGCTGCACTTTTGCTGCGCATACCGCTTTGGCAGTAAAGAAAAACGGTGTTATCTTTTGGTATCTCGACCAGGCGTCGCTTTAATTGAGATAAAGGAATGTTTACAGCTCCCTTGATGAAACCTCTTTTATACTCGCCAGGTTCACGTACATCAACCACAAGACTTTTACTGTCTGCTTTCATCCCATTTCGGAAATCGTCTGATCTTAAATTTTTCAGGCCTTTTACCGGCTTAAGCCGTGTATAAAGCAACCATACAACAAGAAGCAGGATTGCGATATTAATAACAGTATTTATGTTCACAGGATTCTCCCTTTCTATTCACGGATAAAAAGCAACCTTTGACTGCATATAGTTGATAAAATCCGCGGCGTGCAAGAATTCTGGCTGCTTTTCTTCTCGTGAGCCAGTTTCGTGAAAAAATAATCACTTCGTTATGTGGTGAAAGTTCCTTATGCCATACAACTGGCAAACGACCAATGGATATATTTATCGAGCCGGGAATATGACTAAGCCAATATTCACTTGAATCCCTAACATCTAGTATTTTTACGTTGGACCACCGATTATCTAAAGGATCCCACTCTTTGTTGTCCATATAAGTGAGTGAGGGGATCGGCCACAACTGGACCAACAACCATAGAATGAGTATATCAGCTAAGATGAAAATAAGAGTCATTCATGACATCCTTTCTGTAACATTAAAACCTATGATCAAATTAATTGATCGAAATCTGACCACTCATTAAGGCCACCTGTCATATTCACAACTTTATATCCTTTCTCATGAAGAAGCTCACAGGCAAGACCGCTTCGATTTCCGCTTCGGCACATAATGATGATCTCCTGAGCAAGATTTAATTCATGAAGTTGTTCCATTAATTGTCCTAACGGAATGTGCTTAGCTCCTTTCACATGCCCTTCTGCCCATTCAGCAGTTTCACGGACATCCAGCATGATGAGATCTTTTCCTTGTTTTAGTTGCTCGGCTACTTCTTGCGGTGTAATCTCTTTTGGGACTCGAAATGTCATAATTATACTCTCCTTGTTGTATGAAATAATATTTTAACTAGCTCACCATAACTCCTAAACTTAGGTTACTAGTATTGCGTTATTTGAGTGTTGTTCATTCATCAGGTTTTTGTAACTAGTAAGATATTTGAGAGATGACCTATTAGCTAGGTATATCCTTGCTCCATCAGCGGCAGAACATCGCAAAACTGGCCTAATCTACCTGACTTAGTACATTCGCTTTTTACCCATACTCCTATAGGTATCATGAGGTCGTATTTGACCTTTAACAACCTCTGCTAAAAGACAACTTTTAGCTCGATTTACAGTAGGAAATCATAAAGTCTATATAGCAATAGAGTCATCTATAGATATAAAGATTCTAGTACTTGTTTTTAAATCTAAGCTTATGCTTTCTTTTATCTACCAGATTCTCTTCATCTAAAACAACAGCTGTCAAAAATCCAGCAGCTGTTGTTTTTGTTAGATGAACTAGTTGAAGGATATTGAATTTAACGGCTTTTCACAAGGAGATCTACGGCTTCCTTCACCAATTTACCTGTATCCTTATTACCAGCCTCCTGTTCAGCCATAATGCACTCTTGGAGATTCTCAGCAACGATTTGCGCAATAGCTCTGTCAGAGGCATTACGAACGGCAGACAACTGGGCAACGACCTCTTTACAAGTTTTACCTTCCTCCATTAATCGAAGCACACCACGAACCTGGCCTTCAATTCTCCGCAAACGTGTTTTCAAGCTGTCTGTATAGTTATACTCCATATAAAATCTACACTCCTTCATAACATACCTGTATAGGTATATTATAGAGCAAAAAATATTAGCGTACACCTTTAAATAAATTAGTTTATCTATCCAATTGTTTCATTCCCAGCATGGCCATGGTCATGGTCATGGTCATAGTACAGGCAACCTCTAATCCTGTGCTACCTCAATCAATTTGAGACAAAGACAAAGCGTTGGGCTTATCACGTGCTTAATTACCTGTGGTCTGTGCCCCAAATAATTCTTATTGAACTGCCCGAGTTTTGATGACCTCATTCTTCCGCAGAGCATCGAGCTTCTAGAAAGTAAAAAGTATAGTTAATTCGTGATTATAGGCAGTTGCGAAGAGCAATAGAAATAAAAAATCTTACTAATGCTTTATAGCAATTTACTGCTAAACGTACGATTGATGTTTTTTTTCAGCCACTAAGGAATACTACATTTTCGTTATACACATCCCCCTGTAGGATAATGTATAGTAGGTACACTCTGTAAGACAGTTCTTTTCTATATGCTCTTAAAGGATAGATGCCCAAACCTTTACAGCTGTCAGGGCAATAAGCACGACCAGTCCATAACGAAGTACTTTAACATTGATTTTAGAACTGATTTTGGAACCGAAAGGGGCACCGATCAGGCTTCCGACCACCGTAAATAAAGTAGGCCAAAAGGGAATATGACCGCCGCTGAGTTTTCCAATAACTCCGCCAATGGCTGAAATAAAGACGATCGCAAGAGAGGAAGCGATGGTCTTACGGGTTGGAATCTTAAGGATAGTGAGCATAATGGGAATCAGGATAAACGCGCCACCCGCACCCACGATCCCGGATACAATCCCAACTATGAAGGCCGAGACTATCGCTATAACTCTGTTGAATTGAAGATTGTCTTTAATTTCATCGGATCCTTTGCGAGGTACCAGCATTAGAATAACTGCTAACACGGCAAGGATACCATAGATCAGGTCAATGATATCTCCTTGAAGAAGCCCTGATATATAACCTCCGATTAGACTTCCCGCCAAAATGCTGATGCCCATGAAAACAACCAGTTCCTGATGAACGACAGCAGGCCCCATGTTTTCCTTGCTTTTTTTCTGAAACGCCAGTAGACCTGCAAGAGACGCAAAAAAAACTTGGAACATACTGATCGAAGAAACCTCATGTGCTGAGAAAGATGCTGCAACGAATAAAGGTGGTACATACAGCAGTAACGGATACATTATGATAGCACCACCTATTCCAAGCAATCCTGAAAAGAAGGATCCGATTAAGCCGAGAATGATCATGATGACCAATAACGAAATATCCACAATTCCCCTCCTTTCTTTGTTTGAGGGTTGCTTACGAAAGTTTGAAATAAGCGAACACACTGTGTGTTCGCTTTGTTTCATTTTTTCATTTATATCTTTTTGACGTGAAATTTATAGATACCGTTCACTTCTTCATGGGCAATCAATTTGTGATTCGTTTGTTTTACCCATGCTTGAAAGTCATTAACCGAGCCTTTGTCCGTTGAAAGTACTTCCATGATTTGTCCGGATTCAAGACCATCCAGCGCCTTTTTTGCTTTTACGATTGGCATAGGGCATGACAGCCCTTTCGTATCTACTACCAAGTCTGTTTTCATCTTTAGTTTTCCTCCTTTAGTGGTCATGCACGGCACAGCGATTCGGACCGATTTCCATCTCACGTTGTTCATCCTCGTGTGGTGTTAATCTCCCCATGTTCGTCTGGCGGATTTCTTGGTACGCATTCGGCTGAGGTGGGAGATTCTCAGTCACAGTACGCCGGAATACATCCTCATCATGAATGTTAAGACCAGGGTTATTGTGATACAAGTCAGAAAGTTTGGCCATCACTCGACCACCCTCACTCAACTCAGTCACTTTTCCGAAATGAGCAGGCAATACGATCAGATCTTGAGATAGTTCTGTAAATCGCTTATAAAGCGTATTATGAAGATCACCCACCCAGTCTTCAGCGAGACCCGCTAAATCAGGGCGACCGATCGATTCAACAAAAAGGATATCGCCGGTTAACAAATATTGATCATCCACAATGAATGATGTGCTTCCAATCGTGTGACCAGGAGAGTAAATCGGCTGAATCCGGATTGTTGTGGAACCTACTGTGATATCACGCCCCTCTTCAAGTTTTTCGTAATTGAAAGTGACTTCAGTTGCATCTTTTGGCGGCAACCAATAAGTCGCTCCGGTTTGCTCGGCCAGTTTACGTCCGCCGGAAATATGATCGGCATGCAGGTGAGTGTCCAGTGTGTGTTTAATCTGCACATCTTGCTCTTTGGCAAACTGTTCAAACACTTCGGTCATGCGAAGAGTGTCAATAACTGCGGCTTCACCGCCTGAAACAACCATATAAGACAAGCACCCTTTACCAATTCGTACGAACTGATACAAAGAGCCACCGTACTTTAATTCTCCAATCTGCACTGGCTCCAGATGTTCACTCCAAGATTTCATACCGCCTTCAAGGTAATACACGTTGGATCTGCCGGCTTCAATAATTTGTTCTGCTACAAATTTGGAAGACCCCTCTTTAGCACAGACAACAAGCATTTTTTTGTCATCAGGAATCTTGTTGAGCGCATCATCTACACCGTCTAAGAGATCGAAATAAGGAATGTTAATGATATCTACACTGTCGCCTTCAACTTTCCAATCGTTAAAGTCCGTTTCATTACGAACATCAAGGATAAAGATTTCTTCTTTAGCCAAGACGATTCGAGTAAGTTCTTTGGCCGTCATCGCTTTTAATTCCATTTTCGTTTCTCCTTTCATTTAAAAAGTTAATGTAACATTGGCATCTTTCGCAAAATCCAGAAAAGTGACAGCTCCGCCTACTTCAATGCCTTCAATAAAATCCTCTATTGTCAAGTTCATAACGTCCATAGTCATCTGACAAGCTATAATCTTAACACCTAACTCTTGAGCCATTTCTACAAGCTGTGGGATCGTTGGAACATTTGCATTCTTGAACCCTTCAGCAAAATGTTCAGCCCCTTCAGGTAACGGCAGTTGGTGATGTGCTTGCTTATGAATCAGATTCAATCCTTCAAATGTAAAGAAAATGGCAACCTCTGCTTCAGTCGCTGCAGAAGCAGTTGCGATATTAAACACCTTATATGCATCGAACATTCCACCATTACTTGCAATAATAGCTACTTTTGTACTCATTGATATACCTCCGTTTTTTTGTTGGTTTTATTATTTTTCGGTTGGACCCGTCCAACTAGTCATGCCGGGTTCTACATTCGTGACTTGTTTAAACCCTTTTTCAGTAAGCAATTGACAGGCAAGGTCACTGCGATTGCCTGTTTGGCATACTACATAAATTTCTGCATCCTGATCAAGTTCCTGGATTCGACTTTCGAGTTCACCTAGTGGAATGGAAAGGGCTCCAGCAATTCGGTTAAACGCATATTCGGCAGGTTCACGTACATCCAGTAAGATCATCTTTTTGTTTTCAACAAGTTTTTCCTCCAAATCTTCATTGGAAATGACTTGTGGATGCTTCTTCTCTTTCTTTATTTCAGTAGAATTTGCCTTACGGACGTAATGCTTGAGAACATTGCCATCCTCTACTGTACCGAGATAATGATGTCCAGTATTTTTGGTCCATCCTTGAATGTCTGCCAGTGATCCTTTATCTGTGGCTTGCACTTCAATAACTTGACCAGCATCAAGTTGATCCATTGCTTTTTTTGTTCTAACGATTGGCATTGGACATGAAAGCCCCATGCAATCGAGTGTCTGATCTACTTTAATTTCGGCCATGAAAGCACCCTCCTTAAAATTTGTTGCGAACAAGACAATCTCTTAGGATATATTAAATCCTCCCTTTTGGCCTATAGTTTACAACGAGAATCTCATTAGGGTCGATAACTAAATACCCATACCCCTATAGGTATAATACGAAGGGTTTTCGTTATTGTCAACCTCATGTACTAAAATAATGAAGTGTCGCTTCAAGCCTCGGGATAATCGTGATTGACTTTACATCCCTTTTGAACTTTGTTTGTTCAGAACGTTATAATTTATATTTTTTATATAAAAAAGCCAACCTATTCTGAAGTGACCCCCAAAAGTTAGACACGCTAATTTCATCAGGCAGTTTTCTCAAAATGAGTTCGGTACTGTACGAGGCCACTGAAGAACTTACATTTTTCTTGCAGGTATCTACCCATTACAAAAAAGGAAGACATCCATATCCCTATTTTGGAATGGATGTCTTCCTTTTTGTACCCTCATCAAGCCAGACTTCCGAATTTATTCATCTGCTAACTTTAATATTCGCTTTAGATTTACAGCAAATATGGCCATTGCACCTTGTAATTGCATCCCAAGTAAACCCGAGGATGTGGCGATATCATACCCGTGTCCATGTTTGAGTTCACTGTTCTTTGCTTCAATTTTGTAACGTTCTTTGGATTTCTTTTTGAAATATTCTGTCTCTTGAAATGCCATTTGTTCGGAGTGTTCTTCGGATTTAATCGAAACGGAATACGTCTTGCTTTTGGCACCTTCTTTGTAGCAACCTTCCTTTAGTGGACAACGCTTGCATCGCTCTACATCAAAATAATACGTGTCAGTTTGGTTTGCACCGATACCTTTTTTACCTTGTCGTGCCTTGCGAATAGCCATATGCCCAGCTGGACATACGTACAACCCTGCATCCTTATTAAACAGGAACTCGTCTTCCTTCTTACGGTTGCCTTGTGTAATGAGTGGATTGAGTTTCGCTATAAGTTCAATCTCAATTTTATGGGTGTATACAATATTATCCCTTTCGGAATAAGCTGCATCTCCAATGACGGTCTTCACTTGCATGCCAGCTGCTTTGCTTTTTTCGATTAATTCTTGCAATTGTTTGCCATCATTCTTCTCTCCTGTTGTAATGACGGCCGCTGTAATAATCCGTTCCTCAGTCATGGCCAGATGTGTTTTGTATCCAAAGAAAGCAGAGTCTGAGCTCTTGTGTCCCACTTGTGCGTCGGGATCCGCCGCCAGGCGAAGTTGCTCGACGTCATCTGAGATCGTTTCTTTCAGCAGGTTCAGAGGCTCTAGAATTTTGGGTACTTGTGCGATCCCAGATTCGGTTTCGACGAAAGCGACAAGCTTCTGGCAATACTCGATTTCATCTTTGAGCTCGTTGTTTGTATTCTTTGTCGGCATGTGGGCCTTGGCTGATTCATCCAAAGTATATATTGCTTTGCGCAACTTTCGCGCACGGTCTTGCAGAATGTCTTGCGGTGACTTCTGGTTGTAGCGCGCTTTTGTATGCGTAGCATCGACGATAATGGAATGGCTTTTCACAATATTCTGCTCGATCGCAAGCGTCACTGTTTTACCAATAAGCATGTCTAGCAAATCCATATCTTTTAATCGCAATTTGCGGAATTTAGTCAGGGAGCTTGAGTCAATATCGGAATCTTCCGGCGCCATATCGAGAAAGTATTTGAACGACATATCATACTTCGAGCGTTCAACGATATCTACGTCCGACAGTTCAAAGATCGCCTTGAGTAGTAATTATTTAAACATGCGAATAGGATCGATGGAGTTACGTCCATTGTCCAAACAATATTTCGCTTCGAGTTCTTCATAAATGAAAGTAAAGTCCACGAGCTCGTTGATTTGACGGAGCATATTGTCCTTCGGAACGACGATGTCATACAGTGCTGCATAAGGACTCAGGACTAAGCTTTGTTGTTGTCGAATCATCTGCTCTCACCTACTTTTCGTGATAACTCAATTGTACGCAAAAAAAAGGCACAGCCTCTTCTAAAATGTACCCTATAAGATGGACACTTTAAAAAAGGTCATCTTGTAGGGTCTTTTTGTGTACAATGAATAAAAAAACGAGCGGTGGTCAAGCGA
>NZ_JACHKG010000011.1:0-190702 GCF_014203995.1 Paenibacillus sp. JGP012
CCTCTCGCCGGTATATATAACGGGATGTAGCTCAGCTTGGTAGAGCACCTGGTTTGGGACCAGGGGGTCGCATGTTCAAATCGTGTCATCCCGATCTTTGGAAAGCACTATCTTAACGGATAGTGCTTTTTGCTGTTCTATAATACATTTTATACTGAAAGAAACCATTGTCGAATCCCAGCTAACTGTTTTGCATAAAGCTTGATACATTAGGTCACAATAGGTTTAAAAAGGGATTGAAGGGGTTTATGTGAGCAGGCTCAACTTCAGAAAACAGTTCAAGAAGCGCTGGCGGCGATGGAGAAGAACGTTGTGGATGGCCGGTGCGATCATAGCGATTACGATATTAGCATACCGTGGTTTAACTATATCTGCTGCGGTAGAGCGCCTATTAACAACGAATTTCGGGGAAGCTGTGAGTGTTATGGGCCCAGTCCAGCAGGGCACCCGAACCGAGCAGGAGATTGAGACGCTTGTAAACCAGCTCAAGACGGAGAGAACAAAGTTAATCCGTGTTGTTTTGCAAACTGAATATATCTGCGGTGTGGAGACAGAACAATTAGGGAGAATGGATATACCTCAGTTAAAAGTATTACTTGTTCAACATCCAGAGTGGGAGGCTGAAGTCACCTCAACGGATATGCTGCAGCTGAAGCAGCGTGTAGATGACCTCTCACCGATTTGCAAACAGCAGGCATACATCAGCATTGATGCTGCCGGAAATCTTAATTTGTACGAGGGGAAGCCAGCGGAAGAGAACGTTATTCGTACGTTTTTTCAGCTGGATGTAGGTACGCTGGAGAGTTCACTGCCTGATGGCGTTTTAGAGCAATTGCAAGAAGGGATTCGTGTTCAGGATAAGGATGAGTATGACAGTGTTATTTCTACATTCAGTGATTTTGCTGTGGATGAAAAGCATCGACTGCTGCGAAATGGCGGTTAACGTTGAGTTGATAAGTCAAGCGCGGAAGCTGAATATGTGATAACTCAAATAACTTTGACGAAAGGACATCATCAGATGTCCTTTTTGTCGTGCTCTAGGCAGACCTGCAAAATGTAAAACATTTTGCAGAATACAAACGAAAAACAGCAAGTATTAGCATAGTTAAAGTTTTTCCTGCCGTGTGGCTTATCTTTTGTTATAATGAAATGAACGATACATATGTTCGCTTTTGTAAGGGAGAGATGGTTTTGCGTTTTTTGGGGATTGACCCGGGGATTGCGATTGTGGGTTTCGGGTTTGTGGATAAAATCGGGAACAAGGTTGTGCCCGTGCAATATGGATGTATCCAGACAGAGGCTCATACTCCTGATGAGGAGCGGCTTCTCCACGTATATGAGGGCATGGTGCAGCTGATCGATAAATATAAACCGGACGCGGTAGCACTGGAGAAGCTTTTTTTTAACCGGAACGTCACTACAGCAATGTCTGTCAGCCAGGCCAGAGGGGTCATGGTGCTTGCTGCTGCCCAGAAGGGGCTGCCGATTGCAGAATATACTCCGATGCAGATCAAACAGGCCATTGTGGGTTATGGCAAGGCGGAGAAGAAACAGGTGCAGGAGATGGTGAAAATGTTCCTTCGCCTTCAGGTTGTGCCCAAACCGGATGACGTGGCAGATGCGCTGGCTGTTGCCGTGTGTCATGCACATTCTTATACATTAAATTCCAAGTTGAATGAGGTATTGCGAAAATGATTGATTTTCTAAGAGGACAGTTCATACATGTTGAGAGTGATTATATTGTTCTGGATGTTCATGGCGTAGGTTATCGTGTATTCTGTCCAAATCCCTATGCGTTTGCGAAACAAGAAGGCGAAATAACGGTCTATACCCATCATCATGTTCGTGAGGACGCAATGCTGCTATTTGGTTTCGTAACGCGAGAGGAGCAGCGCTTGTTTCGCAAGCTGATTGAAGTATCAGGCATTGGACCGAAAGTGGCCTTGGGCATTCTTGCGGGGGGCACGCCAGATCATGTAGTCACCGCGATCTATCAGGAGAACTTGACGTTCTTGACAAAGCTGCCAGGCATCGGCAAGAAAACAGCGCAGCGCATGATTCTGGATCTGAAAGACAAGCTGGATGATTTCGGTACGGCAGCGTACGAGACAGGATTGTTCGCACCGCCATCTGAAGAGGTTGGAAGCGAATCTGCATGGGATGAGGCTCGCGAAGGCCTGAAGGCACTTGGATACACGGATAGTGAATTGGATAAGGTATGGCTGAAACTGAAAAAAGATGTGACTACGGCGGATTCTGTGGATGTGCTGATGAAGCGTGCGCTGCAGATGTTATTTACCGGATAAAATATTTTTCGTAGTATAATAGAGTTGCAGCCTGCAAGAAAAGGGTGAGAAACGTATGGATGAACGGATTATATCCGCGAACCTGATGATGGAGGACCAGAACGTTGAATTAAGTCTTCGTCCCCGTTATTTGAATGAATACATCGGGCAGAACCAGGTGAAGGAAAATCTTAAAATATATATTGAAGCGGCTAAATTACGAAATGAAGCATTGGATCATGTGCTGTTATACGGTCCTCCGGGACTTGGTAAAACAACACTTGCTAATATCATTGCCAACGAACTTGGCGTAAACCTCAGAACAACTTCAGGTCCGGCGATCGAACGTCCAGGTGATCTGGCTGCGCTGCTGACTAATCTGCAAGAGGGAGATGTCTTGTTTATTGACGAGATTCATCGCCTGCATCGTACGGTTGAAGAGGTTATGTATCCCGCGATGGAGGATTCGGCGTTAGATATTATGATTGGCAAGGGTCCTAGTGCACGTTCTGTTCGTCTGGATTTGCCGCCATTTACGTTGATTGGTGCGACTACGCGCGCGGGGTTATTATCTGCTCCTCTTCGTGATCGGTTTGGCGTTATTAGCCGTCTGGAATTCTATACAGTTGATGAGCTGGCATACATCGTATCACGCTCTACTGAAATTTTAGGTGTAGAGATTGTCGGCGATGCCGCAGAAGAGATCGCTCTGCGGTCACGCGGGACACCACGTATTGCTAACCGTTTATTGAAACGTGTACGTGATTTTGCACAGGTGCGTGGTGACGGTATTATTACACAGTCACTGGCAGAAGAGGCATTGCAGCGTTTACAGATTGATCCACGTGGTCTGGATGAAATTGATCATAAGATGCTTAAATCAATGATCCACAGTTTTCGCGGAGGGCCAGTCGGGCTGGACACCATTGCGGCTACGATTGGGGAGGAGTCTCAGACCATTGAGGATGTATACGAACCTTATCTGCTGCAGATCGGTATGATTCAAAGGACACCGAGAGGCAGAGTTGTAACGGACCTTGCCTATCATCATCTGGGCTTGCCTGTTCCTCCTAGAGATGGCAAGTAAGGATAAGCATTATCTGTGGGGAGATGTGGATCAGAGGATAGCGCCAATTCCTAGTTACACAATGGGATGAGACGAACCGATATAAACGAAAGACATGTATAGAGAGGAGCCTGAAGGTGGGAAAAGCAATACGTACGAGAAAGTGGAGTCGTCGATTGAAAGTACTGGCGGCTGCTCTAATGACAGCAGGATTTTTGCAACTGCCTGCATATGCTGATGGCAATGATGTGCAGTTGATCAGGGTAGCTCTGTTTGCCAATTTAGGGAGCACATATAAATCAACAACCCCACTTATCACGCTTGAAGCGAGCGGACAGTGGGGCCTTCAGTCGGAAAGAGGCACCAACATGACGATCCCATCCGGGCAAGCACGATTCAGTGCAGATGGATTTCGCGTAAAAGTGCTGGAAACGACTGATTTCAAAACAGCCGCTACGGCTGCAAAGCTGCTTCAGGCGACCGCAGATAAACCGTTATTATTCACGGCATCCTTCAATGGCAAAACACTTTATCAGCTGTATACGGGAAATTATGGAACGGCAGCACTGGCAGGACAAGCCGTTGCAAGAGTACAAAAAACAGCTGCAGCTCAATTGGCAGGCCAGAAACCTGTTGTAACAGGCAGCGAACGTTTGCAAGCAGGCAGCTACAACTCTCTTCAGGAAGCTGAGGCGGCGCAGGCGAGTTTGATGTCAGCAGGTTTTACAGCTTACCCTGTGCTTCAACTGGACGGAAGCCAGGCATATACAGTTTGGGTTGGCGAAGCTGCATCTGCAGCAGAGTTATCCTCATTAAAGCAGCGTATCGAAACGAGTACAGCCGGTGTTAACCTTTCCCCTGCAGGTGACAGTGGCGGGCTCATTATTCGTCAGGATGCGGGATTGAGTACAGACAAGCTGATAACTGCTCCGCATTATACGATCGCAGGCAAAGACGCTAAAGTGCTTGTGCAAGGAACAGGCAACGGCATAAAAGTTGTGGAGCGCTCACAACGAACCTATCGCGGGGATATGGAGATCAGCATCGTTAACGGAGATTTGGCTTTGGTTAACGTTGTAGCACTAGAGCAGTACTTGTATTCGGTTGTGGGTGCCGAGGTCTACTCTTCCTGGCCAGCCGAAGCACTGAAAGTGCAAGCGGTCGCTGCTCGTTCCTATGCGCTGCAGCAAGGGGAGCGTTTCAAAATTGCCAATGTTGTGGATACCACACTGAGTCAGGCATATAACGGAATGACTTCAGAGAACGATAAAGTAACGAGCGCTGTAGATGCCACTGCCGGAGAAGTTGTTAAAAGCGGAGGCAAAATTGTAGAAGCCGTATTTTCCTCCAATGCGGGTGGTCAAACGGCCCATCCTTCCGAGGTATGGAATGGTGGCGCAGGGGTCTTCACTAATGTGGAGAGTCGAGGTGATCAATCTGCCCAAGCTGGACTTCAATCCTGGTATCATGTTCTTTTGAGTTCAGGCGTGAGCGGATATATTCGTGAGGACAACGTAAAACAACTAACAACAAAGACAGAAGCGGGTCTTTCCAAAGTAACCGTAACGGCTCAAAATACGAATGTAAGACCTATCCCACTGATCCAATCCAATGTTGAACCAGTAGCCAAAATTAATCCTGGAACAGAGGTCGTTGTATTGGCTAAAGTGGCTCAATCCAATGATTATGCATGGGTAAGGGGACCATTTACCTCGGCACAGCTGCTCAAGACACTGCAAGGTAAAACGACAACGGCCCTGCCTTCCTCCATCTCAACACTGGAAGTAAGCAAGCGTGGTCCATCCGGGCGAGCCCTTGAAGTTACAGCCAACGGGCAACCGTTGACGGTCAAATATGCGGATACATATCGCTCTGCATTAGGTGGATTACCGAGCACTTTATTTGATATTGCTGGAACCGGAAGTTATACTGTACTAGGCGCTGACGGTAATAAAGTTAGCAAAACGGGATCACAGGGGGCTGCTGTGTTATCTGCCTCAGGCACTGGAACCTCTTCGAGCAATGCCTTGGTTGTGATGAGTGCAGATGGTCAAGCGAGAGCTGTAACACAGGGGCAGACTTTTATGTTTATCGGTCAAGGTAACGGCCATGGGCTCGGATTATCCCAATGGGGAGCCAAGGGGATGGCTGATGAAGGGTATGATTACCAGACAATATTGAAACACTATTATCAAAATGCGACGATTGTCAAAGAATGAAACTATATGATGTTAGCGAAATGAAATAAACAATAGGGTCTTAGGTCAATAATGAATTGAAAGAATATGAATGTGTTAAGGAATGAGTAGAACATGAATGTGGACTTATATGATTTTGAATTACCAGAGGAACTAATTGCACAGACACCATTGCTGGATCGCACCGCTTCTCGTTTGCTTACTTTGAACAAAGAGACGGGTGAAGTTGCACACCACCATTTTCCTCACATTCTCAACGTGCTGGAGCCGGGAGATACACTGATTCTGAATGATACCCGTGTATTGCCTGCCCGCCTGTTTGGTACCAAAGAAGATACAGGTGCCAAAGCCGAGGTGCTGCTCCTCAAAAATGTGGAAGGTGACAAGTGGGAGGCACTGGTCAAGCCAGGTAAAAAGCTGAGAGATGGCGCGGTCATCGTGTTTAGTGATGAGCTCAAGGCCGTGATTAATGAAGTCGGTGAAATGGGGGCGCGTACGCTAACATTTGAGTATAACGGCATCTTCCAGGAGATTTTGGATCGTCTGGGCGAAATGCCGCTGCCGCCATATATCAAAGAAACGCTTGATGATCGTGAGCGTTATCAAACGGTATACGCGAAACACGAAGGTTCCGCTGCTGCACCGACTGCAGGGCTTCATTTTACCGATGAGCTGCTCGATCAGATTCGCGCCAAAGGTGTGAATATCGGCTTTATAACGCTGCATGTCGGGTTAGGTACCTTCAGACCGATGTCTGTTGATGTGGTTGAGGATCATGTGATGCATGAGGAGTATTACTCTTTATCTCAGGAGACGGCGGATCTGATTAACCAAACCAAAGAACGTGGTAATAAAGTATTTGCAGTGGGTACAACCAGTTGCAGAACATTGGAGACCGTGGGAAGTAAATTTGAAGATGGTGTGCTGCAGGAGAGCAGCGGCTGGACGAGCATCTTTATCTATCCAGGGTATTCCTTCAAGGTTATTGACGGGATGCTTACTAACTTCCATCTGCCAAAGTCAACACTGGTCATGCTTGTTAGTGCGCTGGCGGGTCGTGAAAACATAATGCATGCTTATGCTGAAGCGATCAAGGAGCGATACCGTTTCTTCAGCTTTGGCGATGCAATGCTGATTTATTAATAAACGATTAACTTTTAGAGGATGATTATAACCAATGGCAGCAATTACGTACGAACATATCAAAACGTGTAAACAATCCGGTGCACGTCTGGGGCGTGTGCATACCCCTCATGGCGTTATTGAGACACCAACCTTCATGCCGGTAGGCACGCAGGCAACGGTAAAAACGATGAGCCCTGAAGAGCTGAAAGAGATGGATGCTCAGATTATATTGAGTAATACGTATCACTTGTTCCTCAGACCAGGGCATGAAATTATCCGTCAGGCTGGCGGTTTGCATAAGTTTATGAACTGGGACCGTCCTATTTTGACGGACAGCGGCGGGTTCCAAGTTTTTTCTCTTAGTGAAATGCGTAAAATTACGGAAGAAGGCGTACACTTCCGCTCCCATCTGAACGGAGACAAAAAGTTCCTTTCCCCGGAAGTCGCTATGGAAATTCAAAATGCACTGGGATCGGATATTATGATGGCGTTTGATGAATGCCCTCCATATCCGGCTGAGTATGAATACGTGAAAAAGTCACTTGAAAGAACAAGCCGCTGGGCAGAGCGTTGTCTTGAAAGTCATGCTCGTCCGCACGATCAAGGCCTGTTTGCAATCGTACAGGGAGGCATGCATGAAGATCTGCGCCGTCAAAGCGCGGCTGATTTGACTTCCATGGATTTCCCGGGGTATGCTATTGGTGGACTGAGTGTTGGAGAACCGAAACATTTGATGTATGGTGTATTGGATTATACAGTGCCTTTGCTGCCTGCCAATAAACCACGTTATTTGATGGGGGTAGGTTCACCCGATGCATTGATTGAGGGATCAATTCGTGGAGTGGACATGTTTGACTGCGTGCTGCCAACCCGAATTGCCCGTAACGGAACAACGATGACAAGTCAGGGACGTCTGGTCGTGCGCAATGCCAAGTTTGCAACGGATTTCGGGCCGCTTGATCCGGAATGTGATTGCTACACTTGTCGCAACTATTCCAGAGCTTACTTGCGTCATCTGATTAAAGCAGATGAAACATTTGGTTTGCGTCTTACAACGATTCATAATCTTCATTTCCTACAGAATTTGATGCGGAATGTGCGCAAAGCCATAATGGAAGATCGTTTGCTTGATTTCCGGGATGAATTTTTCGATCAATATGGTCTGCATGACAATGACAAAGGTTTCTGATTGAGGTTTTTGCGGAGCCGATGCAACAAGCAATATCTGTACGTATAGTTGATAAGGGGGAGTTTGCATGTTTCAGACAATGACTGCTCAAGCTACAAATGCAGGTGGTGGAATTTTTTCGTTGATCGTACCTTTGGTGCTGATGGTCGCGATTTTCTACTTCCTGATGATCCGTCCACAGAACAAAAAGCAAAAACAACGTAATGCAATGTTGAGCCAGTTGAAAAAGGGCGACAAAATCGTAACGATTGGCGGCCTTCATGGTACAATTGCGGAAATTACAGACGATGTGGTTGTATTGCGTGTTAACGATGTAACCAAGCTTACATTTGACCGCAACGCTATCAGCAGTGCTGTAAGCCGTGAAACGGCTCAATAATTTTATACATGATGAGAATATGCCTGGCATATTCCCGAACAGAGAATCGGATCTGAGCAGATCCGGTTCTCTTTTTGTATTCTCAGGAAGAACGATGAGTGTTTACACCGAAAATACCTCCGAACGCGGCGAGCACAAAAGCGCTGAGCAGCTGCAGGCTGTCCTTCCAGTTGAAGGAAGCATCAAGTGCAAGGAAGCCGATGAGCAGCACGAGAAGTCCGTATACGATGCCTGTAAGCCCCCCGTAGTACCATCCTTTCTCGCCCGACCGTTTGCCCGCAATGAAACCGCCAATGATCAGAGACAAGCCATGAACAACGTAGGTATAAGTAGAGAGGTCCTGTTCTCGCATGCCGCTCATCCACAGGAAGAAGGAAAGAATTAAAGCACCGATAAACATCCAGACAAAAGCATGACAGAGGCCAGACAGAATTGGATTGGACATCCGAAATGAGAACAAGCGGCGAATCAATTGCATGAAGCAACCCCCTTGTACAAGTTTGAAATTAATACAGTGTATGGTCAAGCCTACGTACTTATGAGCCGATTTCCATTAAATAAACGGATTATTTCTGCATGAGCCTGTCAGGTTCAGGTCAAAATAGGGATTGCACTTCCGCTGTCTGTCCAAATGCTGAGATTCGAAGGAGGTTCCTGTTATGAATTTCACTGAAGTTGGCCCGCATATCTTCCGAACGATCCTCATGTATTTTCTGGTTTATTGCGCGATTCGTATTATGGGTAAACGGGAGATCGGCAAGCTGTCGATGTTTGATCTGGTTGTATCGATCATGCTCGCGGAGATGGCTGCTTTTGTCATAGAAGATATCAAAAAACCGCTCTCCCATGGCATAGCTCCGATGCTGACTGTTATTGTTATGCAGGTTGGCATGGCTTACCTTGGATTGAAGAGCCGCAGGCTGCGTCTGATGATTGATGGAAAACCTACCGTTATTATCTCCAAAGGCAAGCTTCATCGGGATGAAATGAAAAAGCAGCGTTACAATCTGGATGACCTGCTGCAGCAGCTACGGGAACAAAACATAGACAGCATAGAAGATGTGGATTTTGCTTTGCTGGAGACAACGGGCAAGCTGACGGTATTTCCTAAGGATCATAGTGCAGGTAATAGGAGTGCTTCCTCCGGTTCCGGTTCAGGTAATTCATCTATCGACAAAAAAGGCAGCGTCAAATTAAAAGGTTTCCCCAACATCAAATATGAAGGGCTGCCGGTTCCACTCATTATGGATGGCAAGGTTCAGGATGACAATCTGGAGATGATCGAGAAAACACGCTTCTGGTTGAAAAATCAAATCCAACAAAAGGGCATTATGGATTTCAAGGATGTATTTATATGCTCCATCGACCATAACGGTAAAATATATATCAGCCCTCGTGAAGATAAGAAGTGAATCTATTTTCCAGAGCGGCGTTTGAACCATGAACCAATGAGCGGGGTACGTGATAAATCATGGAAATCAATCATTTTGGTCATACCCATGATGAGTAAATACACAATTAAACCCGCAGCCGGGGCTAGAATCATGCGTAACCAAAAAGGTAACATGGCTGCTGTGTGCTCGTAAACGAGCAAGGTCGCTGCACCCATAATGAACATGCCGGCTCCTGTTTTAACCCAATCCAGCAGCTTGAAGCGAAAATTCAAAAGAATGCGAACACTGCGTGCATGTAATAAGGTTACCACCATAGAATTGATGCAGATTGAAATGACCGCACCGAAAATACCGTATTCGGGCTGTGAAGCCAGCATCAGAATTAACGAAATTTTGATAACAGCACCGATAAACGTATTTAACAATGCTTTGCCTGGGCGATCGAGCGCCTGTAATGCAGCCTGGAGCGGAGCTTGAATGTAGATAAATAATGCAAACGGAGCCATCAGCTTCAGCATGCTTCCAATCGATGCATCATTATAAAGCACCAGACACATCGGTTCGGCAAGCACATACATAAAGACGGAAAACGGTGCACCGGTGACGAGCGCAAGCCGCAGAGCCTGATGCATTCTTTTATGGATGAGCGCGCGATCCCCCCGGGCAGAAGCTTCTGACAGAGAAGGGACCAGAGAGGTTGCGAGAGAAGAGGTCAATGCCCCAGGCAGCAAGAGCAGCGGTATGACCATACCTTGTAATGCACCGTATTGAGCAGTAGCGAGTCCTTTGGCAATTCCGGCAATGGCAAGACTCTGGGCTGTTACAATGGTCTCCGCGAGATAGGATAATGAGCCGACCAGACGCCCGGCAGTAACGGGAACGGATATAGCAAGCAGTCGCCGGATCAGGCCCCCCTGAGAGGTTTCTTTTTCTGCGGGCTGCTCCGTGCGATTTTTCGATAAAGGCAGTTCCTTTCTAGCCCTTGCATAGTTCCATAACAGGACAAGCATACCACCCAGTTCACCGACCATAGCGCCCAGCATGGCCCCCGCGGCTGCATGTTCAATCCCGTGAGGCAGCAGCAGCCATGCAAACCAGATGACACAAATAATACGGATGATGGTTTCCACAATGGATGACACGGCTGTAGGCATCATATTTTGTTTGCCCTGGAAGTACCCCCGGTACACTGCTGAAACGGCAATAATCGCAATCATAGGGCTCATGCTTACAAACGTATGATATACCCGTTCGTCCGTGAGTACATATTGAGTGATCCACGGGGCAAACACGATGCATAGAAACATAAAAACGACACCAAGCGTGAGTGTAAAGCTCAGGCTGATCTGCAAAATACGCTGGGGCGAATAACGGTTAGCACCCGTTTCGGCTTCTGCGACAAGCTTGGCTACAGCTAAAGGAATACCGCCGGTAATCAGCGTGACCAGCACGATAAAGAAGGGATAGCTCAGTTGATAGATGCCAACACCCTCTGCACCGATGACCCGTGGCAGTGCAATGCGCGGAATGAAGCCGAGAATGCGGTTGATTATACCTGCCGCGAGCAGGATCATGGCTCCCTGAATAAATGTCTGTTTCTTCAAAACTACCCCTCTCTCCCGGTTGAAGGTACAGGTTATCCTCATTGAAGGTACAGGTTATCCTCATTGAAGGTACAGGTTATCCTCATTAATGGGACAAAGCCGTTGTATTTCATCCTATGCAGGGGTTTTATCATCTCATGACAACTTGCACACGATTAACAAAAAGAACCATTACCAGCAAGAAGGAATATGATCGGGTGAAGTCGAATGATGTAGTATCGATGCCGCAGAGAGGCTTGGATGTAAGAAGGGAGGCTCCCCACTTGGAAGAAATGAATGATGTGGAGTTGGAAGAGTCCATAGAGATACTTTGCCAAAGCAAGGCAGAGGAATTAAGGCTTGTCGGTTACCAATATGTCACCAGCAAAGATGTCTGGAATTGCGTCAGTCATAAATACGAAAAACAGGGCATTCCACCGCTTCACCAACTGGTGAACGACATATTGTCACTGAAAGCAACAAGCTTTATGAACTTTATGACCGTGTCTGCATACCGGGGGTCCTCTTTCTAAACGAAAGGGATCTTTTTTGTTGAAAATTGACTGCTTTTTACGGCATCGCTATAATAGGAATATTGAGAACGAAAGGGGATCTAGGAACGGCATGAAAAGAATTATCAGTTTCATTCTGGTCGTGCTTGTCACCACAGGGGTTATGGTGGGTACAAGTCCGGAGCTGCTCAAAAATATACGCTTGGGCCTTGATTTAAAAGGAGGCTACGAGATCTTATATGAAGCAGAGCCGCTCGAAGCAGGGCAGCAAGTCAGCAAAGCCTCCTTGGTGCAAACAGCCAAAAGCCTCGAAAGCCGTGCCAATGCGCTCGGAACCAGTGAGCCGGAAGTAACTACGGAGGGAACCAACCGTATTCGGTTGAAACTGGCAGGAGTTACGGATGAGGCCGAGGTTAGAGCCAAAATGAAAGAACCCGCTGTTCTGACCTTCCGGAGTAAAGCAGAGAATGACAAGGAAGGCGAATACTCCAAAATTGAGCTTCGCGGTAATGAATTTGTCGAAAATGCAGCTAAGGTTGTGTTCACTCAACTGAATCAGCCCATGATTGACATTAAAGTGAAGGACAAGGCCAAGTTTTCTGAAATTACAAAACGTCTGATTGGCAAGCCACTTGCGATTTATCTTGATGATCAGCTGCTCTCTGCGCCAACTGTTCAACAGCAGCTGACGGACGGATCTGCCCAAATCTCGGGTAGTTATACCCGTGAAGAAGCGAACCAGCTGCGTGATACCATTAACCTGGGTGCACTGCCTTTGAAACTTACCGAGAAGTACTCCCAAAGCGTTGGAGCGACCCTTGGTAAATTGTCTCTGGATCAAACGATCAAAGCCGGTTTGATTGGCTCTGTTATCATTCTTGTCTTTATGATTGGGCTGTACCGCGTACCAGGTATCATTGCGAGCTTTGCTTTGATTACTCACACATGGTTAGTGCTTGCGATCTTCTATCTCGGTGAATTTGTGCTTACCCTTCCGGGTATTGCAGCCTTCATCCTTGGTATAGGTATGGCGGTCGATGCAAATATCATTACGTACGAACGGATCAAGGAAGAGATGCGAAGCGGCAAATCCATCCTTTCGTCTGTTAAAGCCGGAGGTAAACATTCCTTCCGTACAATTATCGACTCCAATATCACAACGATTATTGCAGCGGCTGTAATGTTCTTCCTGGGTACTGGCGCGGTTAAAGGTTTTGCACTCGTACTGATTTTTGACATTGTGACCAGTATTATCACGAATATTTTCTTCTCCCGCTTCCTGTTAGTCCTGCTTGTACGGGGTAACGTGCTCAAGAAGCCTAAGTATTTCGGAGTGAAGGAGAGTGAAATTCGTGCGCTTTAATTGGAATTATGACTACGTTAAAGGCAGTAAGATAGCCTATACATTCTCAATTATTTTGACAATAGCAGGGATTGTAAGTTTATTGGCACTAGGTTTGAACTACGCGGTTGATTTCAAATCAGGCTCCAATGTGGATATCACAGTATCCAAAGCAATTACATCGGAGCAGATTGATCCGATTATCAAGGATATGGGTGTCAAGGAGGGGGATGTGCACATCACACCTGGCGCTGATCGGGTCAACGTTCGTTTCTCGAATGTTCTGGATGAAAAACAGGAAAGCAAGTTCAAGCAGGAGTTCAGCAAGCTGGATTCATCGGCATCTTACGAGGTGAATACAGTTGATCCTGAAATGGCCAAGGAATTGGAACGCAATGCAATCTATGCGGTGCTTATAGCAAGTATCGGGATTATGATTTATGTTGCGATCCGCTTTGAATGGCGCTTTGCGCTGGCTGCTGTCGTTTCTATATTCCATGATGCTTTTGTGGTCATTAGTGTATTCTCTATCTTCCGTCTTGAAGTGAATCTGACATTCATTACGGCTGTGCTTACCATCGTGGGATTCTCGATCAATGATACCATCGTTATATTTGACCGGATTCGTGAAAATCTTCGTTTTGCTAAAAAATCAACAAAAGCTGATCTTCGCGAAGTCGTAAATCATAGCTTGGCTCAAACGATGACTCGTTCCTTGAACACAACGTTCACCGTCTTTATCGCCTCACTTTGCTTGTTTATTTTCGGTGGTGAGTCCATTCGTATGTTCTCGCTTGCAATGGTGATCGGAACATTCTTTGGAGCTTATTCTTCGATCTTCATTGCAGCTCCGTTATGGTTTACACTGAAAAGCAAACAGGTCAATAAGCCAAAAACAGCGGCGAAAGCTTCTAACTAAACATCGAAATGTAAAGCCGCGTCTGCCAGGCGCGGTTTTGCAGCGTTAAGTACAGAATTAAAGGGGGAATACACATGACAAGAGAACCTGGCCCGTCTGCACATGCGGCGACATGGAGCGGGATCGTCGGAAATATGGCACTTGCCGTCATTAAAACAGGAGCAGGTTACATGGCCAACAGCAAATCTTTGCTGGCAGACGGCCTGTATTCTGCTTCAGAAGCTGCCTCTTCCCTGGTCAGTCTGTTCCCCTCGAAATCTGTAAAGTCCAAGGACAAGGTGCAAAGGGAGCGTCTCAAAGAGCATGCACGTGCCGCACGGCCTGGCATGACTGTTCTGTTAGCGGTGTTAATCCTGATGGGAGGCCTGCAATTGGCAATATCCGCATTGGGAACTCTATCCAGCGATGAAATTGAGGCACCCGGCAGGTCTGTGCTTCTGATTGCTGTTGCAGCGTTGGCGGTAAAAGAAGCCATTTTTCAATTTCAATATCGGGTGTTTCGCAAACGAAATCAGTCTCAAGCGATGTCATATGCGCTTCAGCATCGTCGAGCACTATATTGTTCACTAATCGTTCTCATTGGAATTATCGGCTCTATGGCGGGGGAAGAGACCGGATTAAATCTGCTGCTATATCTTGATCCGATTACCGCTATACTTGCTTTTGGCTTCATTTTCTATAAAGGATACCGAATGATTGTAGATACGGTGTATGGCTCACTTGTTCAGGAACTGGAGCAGGAGGATGCAACGGACTTCAAGGAAACGGTTCAACGGGTATACGGCATTATTACAATTGAACATTTGATTGCACGGGAGCAGGAGCATGACGTTACCATAGAACTGGTGATTAGTGTGAATCCCAGAATCTCTATTCTGGAGGCGCAAGAGATCGCGAATAGAGCAAAGACGTTATTGTTAACAAGATTCAGCCATGTCAAAGAAGTCCAGGTGCAGGCTGTGCCTTATGACCCTGGATATCCTTATAAATCCAATCATGAACTGCCGGATCATGAAGCGACATTAATTCAGTAGTGGCGCGGGTTACGCAGATCAGGAAAGGAGCGTTATCATTGCTTTATTCGCAATATCGGTGGAACACACCACATATTAATCTGGAGGCGGCTGCGGGACTTTCGCAGGCGCTTTCCGTGTCACCTCTGGTGGGACGTTTGCTTGTCAGCCGAGGTGTGCACACTGAACAAGAGGCAGAACGATTTCTGCATCCTGATCTGAATCAGATGCATGATCCATATCTGCTGCTGGGTATGCAAGAGGCTATTCCTCGGATCAAGCTTGCCTTGGAGCGAGAAGAACATATTTTAATATATGGGGATTATGACGCTGACGGGGTATCCAGTACCTCGCTGATGATTCATCTCATGCGTCATTTGGGAGCCTCATACGATATCTATATCCCACATCGTTCCAACGAAGGTTATGGACTCCATAACCATGCCTTGGACTGGGCTCATCAGCAAGGGGTCACTTTGATTATTACCGTCGATACCGGCATCAGTGCTGTAGAACAGATTGCCTATGCTTCTACACTTGGCATCGAGGTGATTGTAACGGATCACCATGAACCCCCTGAAGTGTTGCCGGAGGCCTACGCTTTAATTAATCCCAAGCTGCCGGATTGTCCTTATCCTTTCAAAGGCCTGGCGGGGGCGGGGGTGGCTCTGAAGGTTGCTCAGGCGCTCATCGGTGAAGTACCTGGTGAATGGATGGAGATCGCTGCAATTGGCACAGTAGCCGATTTGATGCCGCTGGAAGGCGAGAATCGGGTGATTGTCAGTTACGGTGTGGAATCCATGCGAGGTTCGAAATTGCCGGGGGTTAGTGCTTTGCTGGAGATCAGCGGTGTGGACCAAAGCCAGGTGACTTCTGTTAATATTGCTTTTGCCATGGCTCCGCGCATTAATGCCAGCGGTCGTCTGGATCATGCCGGAAGAGCCGTATCCCTGCTTACGACTGAGAATCTGGATGAGGCACATACACTTGCGGGACAGCTTGATCTGTTGAATCGCGAGCGACAGCAGGTCGTAGAGGGCATACTACAGGAAGCGACAGCACAGCTGGAGCAGAAAATCGAGTCGCGTTCAGGATCGGTGCCGGATGTGATCGTACTGGCTGGTGAGGGCTGGAATGTTGGTGTGGTAGGCATCGTTGCTTCCAAATTACTGGAGAGATATTACCGACCGACGTTGATTCTTGGCATTGATCCCGAGAGTGGGGTTTGCAAAGGCTCCGCTCGTTCGATCGATGGCCTGGATATCTATGAGGCACTTACAGCGAACAAACAGTATATGGACCACTATGGCGGGCACCCTGCGGCAGCGGGAATGACACTTCATCGAGATCAATTGCAGCAGCTGGAGACAGGCTTGAATGAATATGCAGCAGCTGTATTGACGGAGGAGGACTTTGTACCTCAGCGGTTGGCTGATGATGAATGCACAATTCGTGACGTTCCAATCAAGGTGATCCAGGAGATCGACCGTTTGCAGCCGTTTGGTATGAGCAATCCATCGCCGCGTTTTGTATTTCGAAATGTAACTGTCAAAGAAACACGGACGATGGGGCGGGATAAACGCCATCTGAAACTGGTGCTGGAGCAAGAAGGACAGCAGCTGGAAACTGTTGCTTTTGGCAAGGGAGCCTTGGCTGAATTCCTCACCCCGGGTTCTGTCATTGATGTGATGGGCGAATTGTCCATTAATGAGTGGAATGGCATGAGGAAGCCACAGCTGATGCTGCAGGACATCCATGTTCCTCATGCTCAGGTATTTGATATGCGCGGGCATGCTGATCCGTTACATGCAATGAAACACTTCCTGAGCGCCCTGGACGTACATCTGCGTTATAAGGCAGGTTCAATTGGGGCAATTGTTCGTAAGGAAACGAATGTTTCTGAGGGAAATTCATTGTATGAACCGTGCCTTTGGGTATATGATAGAAAGGTCGGGCTATTTCCGTGTAATGCTGCTGCAGAGCAGTATGGACAGGAACAAGTGCGAACGTTATTTGTGTTTGATACGCCGGAAACTCCGGAACAACTTGATGCAATGCTGGCTCTGTTCAGCGGAGCTGAGAATATCATCCTTCTGCACGGATCAGGCAACCGCCTGGATCGCCTTCAGATGCCTTCCAGAGAGCTGTTCAAGCGTATTTATATGCTGGTGTTCAAATGGAAAGCGGAACCCGTGGTGGAACAAGAAATTATTCCTGTGCTCAGCCGTCAGTGCGGCTGTTCTCCGCGTATGATTACGATGATGCTGAATGTTTTCGAAGAGCTGTCCTTTATTACACGAAAGGATGGAATGATTACGGTCGCGGACAATCCGCCGAAACGTGATCTGACTTCAGCACGTCACTATCAGGCGCTGGAGCATATGGCCGAGACGGAACAGGTGATGCTGGATGCATCGACACCTCAGCTGACACAATGGATGATATCCCGGATGAAGGGCGTATCTTAGATGGAAGTTTGTGTATTTATTTTAGGAGGAGATTATTTTGGATTTTAAAGAGTATATTCGTGTCATTCCTGACTTTCCACAACCGGGAATCAGCTTCAAGGACATCACCACGTTGTTGAAAGATGGAGAAATGTACCGCAATGCAATCAATGAATTGAAACAGATGGTGGCTGACCTCAAAATTGATGTTATTGCTGGACCTGAAGCACGTGGTTTTGTTGTGGGCGCCCCACTCGCATACGCTCTTGGTGTTGGATTTGCTCCAATTCGCAAAAGTGGAAAATTGCCTGGAGCGACCATTGAAGCAGGGTATGATCTCGAATATGGCAAGGATACACTTGCAATGCATACAGATGCAATTGAAAAAGGACAAAATGTTCTGATTGCAGATGATCTGCTCGCAACGGGTGGAACGATTGCAACTTCCATCAATTTGATTGAGCAGCTCGGTGGCAATGTGGTCGGTGCTGCATTCCTGATTGAGCTGAACGATCTGAATGGCAGAGCAAAGCTGCCTGAAAACATGAACGTGTTCACGTTAATGAACTACTAAAAGCGCAAATCCCGTGTGATTGTGGATGGCTGTGAGCCAATGAAGTTTAACTTCCACGTTTCCCGGGAAATAATATACAGCATTAATGATTGGCAAAAAGCCTGTTTCTTCCAAGCAATAGATGGGAGAGACAGGCTTTTTAGTTCTTTTTTGAAAATCATACGTTCTGAGGTTGAGATGAGCTTGCATGAATCTGTATTCGAATAGTTCTTTGTTTAAGCGTTCTGTACTCAGTCAGGCGTTTTTTCGATGACAGGCTGCTTCTGGGTCTCTTCGTTTAACAGACCGAGCACTTCGAACAGCTTGAACAGGAGGCTGAGAAGCATTCCGGCAATTGTAGCCAGCGCCATACCCTTCAAATGTACACCATAGAAGGAAATTTCCGTACCGCTGAGTCCAATGACCAGTACAAGTGTAGTCAGGATCAGGTTTGTTGGTTTGGCAAAATCGACTTTTTGTTCAACCAGAATACGCAGACCAGACGCCGCAATAACTCCGAACAGGAGCAAGGAGACACCACCCATAACAGGTACAGGAATGTTCGCAACCAGTGCCGAGAATGTACCCGAGAAAGAGAGCAGGATGGCAATGACAGCAGCGCCGCCAATGACATAGATCGAGTAAACACGAGTCAGCGCCATAACACCGATGTTCTCACCATACGTTGTATTCGGTGTTGATCCGACGAAGCCTGAAAGAATCGTAGATACACCGTTACCCAGCAACGAGCGATGCAGCCCAGGGTCTTTGGACAAATCTTTACCCACGATGCTGCTTGTTACAAGTAAATGTCCAATATGCTCTACAATAACAACGAGGGCTACGGGTAGAATTGTGAGAATTACGGACCAGTCAAATGTAGGTGTGGTTATCGTTGGAAGAGAGAGGAAGTCGGCGTCAGCAATTTTGCTTGTTTTAACAAAGCCCATAGAATATCCAAGAATATAACCGACCACGATACCGATCAGGATGTGAATAATTTTGGGGAATCCGCGGAACGTTACAGCTCCGATCACAGTGACTCCCAAGGTGACCATGGATAAAATAATCGGTTTGGCTTGAGGCAACCAGCCAGGGTTGTTCACAGGGTCGGAATTAATCAAACCTGCCATGCCGGCAGCAACGGGCACAAGCTCGAGACCGATCAAGGCAACGATTGCACCCATTACGGCAGGAGGGAATACTACGTTGATCCAGCCGGTGCCTGCATATTTAATAATGAGGGCTATGATACAAAATACGATGCCTGTTACGATGAATGCTCCGAGTGCCATGGAATATCCGTTCTCAGGATGTGCTTTTAATACGACCATTACAGGAGCAATAAAAGCGAAGCTTGATCCGAGGTATGCCGGGATTTTTCCTTTACACATCAGGATGTAGAGCAGCGTACCAATTCCGTTCATTAACAGGATCATGCTGGGGTCTACCCCAAAAAGGTTAGGTACGAGTACCGTACTGCCAAACATGGCAAACAAATGCTGCAGGCTCAATAATGAGCCAGGGCCAAACGCCATCTTCTGATCAACTTGAATTTCGCGTTGCAAAGAATCTCATCTCCTTTTCCGATACACAAACTTTCAATAGATTACAGATTTTCGTGCAAATAATCAATAACATTTTTCAGGATTGGCTTGTAAAACATTCGTTTTTTCAGAATTCCCTTCTATTTCAGCAAATAACGGCAATAATGTTTACCAACTGGACAGTTAAAAAAATTGGATAAACGCTCTTATTCGTCACTAGTTGACGGGAAACGGGCGAAGCGTCATAATTATAGGAAATTACTTTTACGGGGAACCTGTGTTGATGTATTGTCACGGGTTCCATTTTGTATAGAAAGGACACGGAACAGATCAGAATGGGCATAGAGCAATTACTCGAGAAGGCCGGGGCATATATCAAAGAACCCGATTTGGTGCGCATACGAGAGGCTTACGAATTTGCTGATCAGGCCCACCACGGACAGACACGAAAATCGGGAGAACCGTATATTCTGCATCCGCTTGCGGTTGCCGATATTGTTGTGAACATGCAGATGGACACCATCTCCATTATTGCAGCGCTTCTTCATGATGTAGTCGAGGACACTACGGTGTCGCTTGAAGAGATCCGCAGTCATTTCGGCAATACGTGCGCCATGCTTGTTGACGGCTTGACGAAGCTGGAACGAATCCAGTTCCGCTCCAAGGAAGAACAGCAGAACGAGAACTACCGCAAAATGTTCATCGCCATGGCGCAGGACATCCGTGTCATTGTGATCAAATTGGCTGACCGTCTGCATAATATGAGGACCCTCAAGTTTCAGTCGGAAGAGAGTCAGCGCCGAATCTCGTATGAGACGCTGGAGATTTTCTGTCCGATTGCCAACCGTTTGGGGATCTCTGCAATCAAATGGGAAATGGAGGACATCGCCCTCCGTTATTTGAATCCGCAGCAATACTACCGTATCGCGAATCTGATGCACAAGAAACGTGCAGAACGTGAGCAATATATAGACACGGTGATGGACGGCATTACGAGCAAACTTGAAGAAATGGGCATTCAGGCAGATCTGTCAGGGCGTCCGAAGCATATCTACAGTGTGTTCAAAAAAATGACGACAAAAAACAAGCAGTTTAACGAGATTTATGATCTGCTTGCCATTCGTATTATTGTGGATAATATCAAGGATTGTTATGCTACGCTGGGTATTATCCACACGTTATGGAAGCCTATGCCTGGGCGATTCAAGGACTATATTGCCATGCCCAAGGCGAATATGTATCAGTCTTTGCATACAACTGTTGTGGGACCGAATGGTGAGCCGACCGAGGTACAGATTCGCACTTGGGATATGCACCGTACCGCCGAGTTTGGTATTGCGGCGCACTGGGCCTACAAAGAAGGAACGGCAACAGGTCCTCAGTTTGAAGACAAGATTACCTTTTTCCGGGAAATTCTCGAATTGCAAAATGAAGCGCAGGATGCTTCCGAATTTGTGGAATCACTCAAAATGGATTTCTTCTCTGATCTGGTATTTGTATTTACGCCAAAAGGTGAAGTCATTGAATTGCCAAGCGGTTCTGTACCGCTCGACTTTGCTTACCGCATTCATACCGAGGTTGGTAATCGGACGATTGGGGCCAAGGTCAATGGCCGTATTGTGCCACTGGATTACCACCTCAAAACGGGTGACATTATCGAAATTCTCACCTCCAAGCATTCCTATGGTCCTAGCCAGGACTGGTTGAAAATCGCGAAGTCTTCTCATGCTCGGGCCAAGATCAAGCAGTGGTTCAAGAAGGAGCGCCGTGAGGAAAACGTGGAAAAGGGCCGGGAAAGCTGTGAGCGTGAGCTGAAGCGTATGGGACTTGATCCGTCTGCGTGGATGACGGATGACAAGCTGATGGAAGCGGCCAAAAAATTTGCGTTTAACGATATTGATGATATGCTCGCAGCAGTAGGTTTCGGTGGAATTACTGCAGCGCAGATTGTTACCAAAGCAACGGAAAAACTCCGCAAGGAACAGGAAGAATCCAGCTTGCTGGAATTGAATTCCGAGATGCGTGAGTTGAAGCCTGCCCCAGAACGTAGAAACAGACCTACGAACGGTATCCGTGTCAAAGGCATTGATAACCTGCTGGTTCGTTTCGCACGGTGCTGTAACCCGGTTCCCGGGGATGACATTATTGGTTATGTTACACGTGGGCGCGGCGTATCGGTTCACCGCAGTGACTGTCCGAATATTCCTTCAAGCGCGGATGGGGAAGAGGCAGCACGGGTGATCGAAGTCGAGTGGGAGGAAAATATCGAATCCAGCTACAGTGTCGATATTGAGATTACCGGCCATGATCGCAATGGACTGCTCAATGAGGTGCTTCAGGCTGTTTCGGAAAGTAAAACAAGCATATCAGCCGTCACCGGACGGACCGATAAAAATAAATTGGCATTGGTGCACGTCACCATTCTGATTCGCAATACAGACCATCTGCATTCCGTAGTTGAACGAATCAAACGGGTGAAGGACGTTTATTCTGTGCACCGGATTATGCAGTAAGGAGTCTGTACGATGAGAGTGCTGGTACAACGCTGTAAAGAGGCTCAGGTTACGGTAGGGGATGAATTGACAGGCAGAATTGAATCCGGTTTGATGCTGCTTGTGGGCATTACTCATGAGGATACCGAGAAAGATGCAATATATCTTGCAGACAAAATAAGCGGGCTTCGCATCTTTGAGGATGAGCAGGAGAAAATGAATCTCAGTTTGCTCGATGTAGGCGGGGCAGTTTTGTCTGTTTCACAGTTCACGCTGTATGGGGATTGCCGCAAGGGCAAACGTCCAAGCTTTGCTGCAGCAGCCCGTCCTGAAGCGGCTGAGCGGTTATATGAGACATTTAATCAACTGCTGCGGGATAAAGGGATTCAGGTGGAGACCGGACGTTTTGGAGCGATGATGGACGTTACATTTACGAACTGGGGCCCGGTTACCCTGATGGTGGAAAGTCCTTTGCGAGACTGAACTTGCGCATAATTGCGCAGTGAAGAGGCCATAATGAGAGAGAAGTAAACATTGGTATCCCATTGTAGGTATCTTTGTTGACCAAAGGAGTTTCTCTTATTATGCGCCAATCTGCAAAAGTAACCAAGACACGGATCGAGCCACTGCTAATCCCTGGCAATCTGGCTGAGTCACTTCACCTTGCCCGCTCTGCGGCAGCTCATGTGACCACGATGTGGATGCTGCAAACCTCAGATAAAGACCACCAGGAGTATCATCCACGACCATAAGGTATGCATTTAACAAAACAGGTATGATCAAAGCCCCGATTGCTTGGCAATCCGGGGCTTTTTGCTGTGATCATTCTGGTCTTCACCTTACCGGATGCGAGCTGCAAACTATAAACTCAATTCCAAATGTATGGATTGTTATAAAAGCTGCTGCTTGGGGTAATAACAAAACGAGGCACCCAAACGTGCCAAAGGATAAAATCATTTTCTCCAAGTTTGATCACATTCGAATACGGAAAGGAGACCATAGATCATGAGTAAAGTTGCTTTTTTGCTTGCGAATGAGTTTGAGGATTCAGAAATGAAGGTTCCGTACGATGAGGTGAAGAAGGCGGGACATGAGGTGCATATTATCGGATTAAAAGCCGGTGAAACACTTCAAGGCAAGGGAGGCAAAGCTTCCTACACAACGGACAAAGCGATCTCGGAGGTTCATGCGTCAGATTATGATGCCGTCGTTATTCCAGGTGGCTCATCGCCGGAAAATCTGCGAACAGACGCAAACATCCTGAAGTTTGTTACAGAAATCAATGCAGCCAAGAAACCCATCGCAGCAATCTGCCACGGTCCGCAAATCTTGGCCAGCGCAGATTTGCTCAAGGGACGAACCATTACATCCTATCCGCCATTGAAGGATGACATGGTAAACGCAGGTGCCGAGTTCAAGGACCATGAAGCTGTTGTGGATGGAAATTACATTACATCCCGTACACCTGAGGATGAGCCGGCATTTGTTCGTGAATTGATGAAAGTAATATAAGCGACCTCAAAAGGTTAAATTTTAAAAATTTATGGCATTCTAATTGATATATTTCATTCCACAAAGGAAAAAAATATTAATTTATAGTGGGAGGGTTTGACATGGCAAAACATATTCAGGCGTATTTTCGAACCGAAGATGAGGCAGAGGGTGCAAGAACTTCACTATTAACGTTCCATACCGAGCAGCTTGAGGTAGGTCAACTGGATGCTGCCATTGGCAGGGATACACGAGTTATGGTTCCGCTGGTTCCTTATAATACGGCTGGTGGTGTAGGCACGAATGGTGCAATGGGCGTAGGAGCAGCTCCCGGGGTTCCAGCTAGTGAAAATGTAATTCCAGTTGTCACTGATATCAATCGTGACGCTGAACGTGATCCTCGCAACAGAGTGAACGAGGACGGAGATATGCTGGATGCTGCAGATGTAACTTCGGCCGATCATGATGACCTGCATTATGTTCTGTCTGCCAAAGTCAGGGATGAAGACTATGATGCAATCGTTCATAAGCTTCGCTCCAACCATGCCTATGTGGAAAAATTGGATTAACCTGTGAATACAAGCTGGCCCTTACGCTGCCCTGTCACTTATTGACGGGAAGGCGTAAGGGCCTTTTTGTTATACGCGACGACAATCCAGTACTCTGCAAATTTGATGACAGATTAGCAAATTTATTGTGGAATAATCCATAATTAAAGCGCTATCATTTTTGTAATACTCCTGTAACATTAGTAACACAAGCCTTTAACAATGTGCGTTTATAATAACACACATGACCCCCTTTTTTTATATATCCTTTGGACCTGCACACCGTGTGCAGGTTATTTTTTTTCTATCTTGATATGTTAACCCTTGACTTTAGTACTGCGGTTCATTACAATCAGAAAATAATACGTTGACTATAGTCAACTAAAGTCGTTTTTTGAAACCTATGACTGATTTGATGACGGGACCAAGTACTCCGTGCCCACATGACCAGAGAGGAATCCCAAGGCTGTAAGGATTCTCTTGATGAGCGGACGAATGACTTCCCCGAGAACAGACGGCGAACAAGGCAGAGATATCTGCGGATCTTAGTAGCCGGCCTGCGCATGACGTGCGTTATACGTAGAGCGGAAGAGCTGTTTGAACCGGGAGGGATTTAAAACCATCCTGACTCGACAGACGACAACCTGAACGGCTTTGGATCAGGCTTCCGGAATGTGGGTGGTACCACGGGTGAATGTATATTACAATCTCTCGTCCCTTTGTTTGCTGATAGGAGCAAACAGGGCGAGGGATTTTTTTGTTATTCAAGTTGATTCTCCCTGTACACTGGAACGTAGAGTGTAGAACCAATCTGAAGAAACGAAGTGTTCGCCTTTATCAACGGATTTTAAACATTTGTAAAGTTAGATCAGGAAAATCCGGGGATAACTGCGATCGGAAGATGGTACTACAATCGGAGTGGCTAAGTGTACATTTAGAATTAACGTTTACAGAGAAAATCAATGCTGGAGGGATACAGATGGCTTTTCAGAAACCAACAGGAACACAGGACCTGCTGCCCGGTGTAGTCGAGAAATGGCAGTACGTCGAAGAAAAAGCACGTGACCTGTGCCGTCGTTTTAATTACCGCGAGATTCGCACACCCATCTTCGAGCAGACTTCCTTGTTTGTGCGTGGAGTAGGGGAAACGACAGATATCGTAGAGAAAGAAATGTACACCTTTGATGATAAAGGTAATCGCAGTATGACACTTCGGCCGGAAGGCACGGCAGGTGTAGTCCGCGCTTATGTGGAGAACAAGCTGTACGGCGAGCCGGATGTGAGCAAACTGTATTACATTGGACCGATGTTCCGATATGAACGTCCGCAAGCAGGTCGCCAGCGTCAATTCCACCAGTTCGGCGTTGAGGCTCTGGGTGCGGTAGATCCGGCAATTGATGCCGAGGTCATTGCACTGGGGTACCAGCTTTGTGTCGAGCTTGGCCTGAAGGATGTCAAGGTGGAGATCAATTCGGTGGGTAATGCCAAGAGCCGTGCGGAATACCGTGAGACTTTGCTTGGTTTCCTGAGACCGATGAAGGACAGCCTGTGCAAGGATTGCCAATCCCGTATGGAGCGTAATCCGCTGCGTGTACTGGATTGCAAGGTAGACCAAGATAAATTCGTTGGAGCGCCGTCCATTCTGGACAGTCTTGATGAAGAATCACTCAGTCATTTTGCCAAGTTGCAGGCGTATCTGGATGATTTCGGAGTAGACTACGCGGTGAACAACCGTCTGGTGCGTGGGCTGGATTATTACACCCTGACCGCTTTTGAGCTTAAAGCACAAGGCATCGGGGCGATTGATACCGTCGGCGGCGGCGGAAGATACAACGGTCTTGTCGGTGATATCGGCGGGCCAGACCAGCCAGGCATCGGCTTTGGTATCGGACTGGAGCGTATCCAGCTGATTCTGGAGCACCAGAACATTGAAGTTACAACACTGGCTCCGCTGGATGTGTACTTTGTTGCTCTGGGCGAGGCGGCGGATCGGGAAGTGAACCGACTGCTCTTCAAGCTTCGTCAATCCGGGCTGTCCGGTGAACGCGATTATCTGGGTCGTAAGATGAAAGCTCAGATGAAGTCGGCGGATCGTTTCAAAGCACGCTACACAGCGATTCTTGGAGATGACGAGCTGGAGCGCGGCGAGATCGCATTGAAAGCGATGGATACAGGGGAACAGCAGACGGTAAAGCTGGATGATCTGGTCGCTGCGGTACGCGGGAACCAATAAATGTTGAATTAACCGGGATGTGCAAGTAAGGTCTGAGCCTGCCTGAACAGAACGGAAATATATATAATGAGGAGTTTGATTATGAAAAGAAGTCATCATTGCGGCGCATTAACTAACGCACACATCGGTGAAACCGTAACATTGAACGGCTGGGTACAGACCCGCCGTGACCTGGGGGGCGTACTTTTTATCGATCTGCGTGACCGCAGCGGCATTGTACAAGTCGTTTTCAACCCTGCTTATTCTGGTGAAGCTCTGCAGATTGCAGATCGCGTACGCAGCGAGTATGTCATCGCTGTAACGGGTAAAGTGGTTAAACGTGATCCAGAGACGGTGAACAAAAACCTGCCAACAGGTGAAATTGAAGTTCAAATTACAGAAATCGAAGTGCTGAATGCAGCCAAAACTCCTCCCTTCTTCATTGAAGATGGGGTTGAGGTCGATGAGTCCCTGCGTTTGAAATATCGTTACCTGGACCTGCGTCGTCCGGAAATGTTTGAAACATTGAAGCTGCGCTCCAAAGCGTCCAAAGTATTCCGTGACTTCCTGGATGGAGAAGAGTTTGTTGAGGTAGAAACACCCATCCTGACAAAGAGCTCCCCGGAAGGTGCACGTGACTATCTCGTACCAAGCCGTGTGCATGAAGGTGAATTTTTCGCTCTGCCACAGTCTCCGCAAATCTACAAACAATTGTTGATGGTCGGCGGACTTGAGCGTTACTACCAGATTGCTCGCTGCTTCCGTGACGAGGACCTGCGTGCAGACCGTCAGCCTGAGTTCACTCAGGTCGACATCGAGACGTCCTTCTTGCAACAGGATGACCTGCTGCCAATGATGGAACAGTTGATGGCGAAATTGCTGCGTGAAACAAAAGGCATTGAGCTGGAATTGCCATTCCAACGGATTACGTATGCTGATGCCATGGGCAAATACGGTTCCGACAAGCCGGATCTGCGTTTTGGCATGGAGCTGGTGGAAATGAACGATATCGTAGCAAGCAGCGGCGTGAAAGTATTTGCTTCCGTCATCGAAAAAGGTGGAGAAGTGAAAGTGCTGAACGCCAAAGGTTGCGGCACATGGAGCCGTAAAGAGATCGATGATCTCGGACCATTCGCTGCCCGTTACGGTGCCAAAGGTCTCGCTTGGATTCAAGTGAAAGACGGCGAATTCAAAGGGCCAATCGTGAAGTTCTTTACACCGGAAGAGATTGAAGCTGTAAAAGAACGTACTGGCGCTGAAGAAGGCGACTTGCTGCTCTTCTCTGCGGACAACAAAAAAGTGGTTGCTGATGTTCTCGGAGCTTTGCGTCTGAAAATCGGACGTCAACTCGGCCTGATTGATGACAGCAAATTCAAGTTTGCCTGGGTTGTGGACTTCCCGCTGCTCGGCTATGATGAAGAAGCGAAACGTTATGTGGCAGAACATCATCCGTTCACACGTCCAAAAGACGAAGATGTACATTTGTTCGACACTGATCCGGGTGCAATCCGTGCTCAAGCCTATGACCTTGTGCTGAATGGCTATGAAGTCGGCGGCGGTTCGATGCGTATCTACAAACGTGATGTACAGGAAAAAATGTTTGCTGCGCTTGGACTTACACCAGAAGTAGCCAACGACAAATTCGGTTATCTGCTCGAAGCATTCGAATATGGTACACCACCACATGGCGGTATTGCCTTTGGTCTGGACCGTCTCGTGATGCTGCTGGCAGGACGCACAAATCTGCGTGAAACGATTGCCTTCCCGAAAACGGCAAGTGCAACGGATCTGCTGATGAATGCACCTTCCGAAGTGGATGGATCACAGCTGGAACAACTTCACATCCGTGTGGCACGTAAACCGGTCGCGGAAAAGAAATAAAGGAGGCATCGATTCTTAATGCTCCATCAATTTTCAAGAACAGAGCTTGCGATCGGACCTGAAGGTCTGGATAAGCTCAAAAATAGTACGGTAGCTGTCCTCGGCATCGGCGGTGTGGGCGGTATTGCTGTAGAAGCACTTGCCCGCAGCGGTGTTGGCCGAATCATCCTGATTGACAAAGACGTGGTGGATATCACCAACATCAATCGTCAGATTCATGCACTTACCACCACTGTAGGTCAGAAAAAAGCCGACCTGATGGTAGAACGCGTAAAACTGATCAATCCGGAATGTGACGCGATTGCGCTGAACATGTTTTATACCGAGGAAACGTATGAGGAACTGTTCAAGTACGAACTGGACTATGTGCTTGATGCTTCTGACACAATTATCTATAAAGTGCATCTCATCAAAGAGTGCCTGAAACGCAAAATTCCGGTCATCTCCAGCATGGGCGCTGCCAATAAAATGGACCCGACGAAGTTCCAGGTTGCGGATATTTCAAAAACGTCGATGGACCCTATTGCCCGTGTGGTACGCACCAAGCTGCGTAAAGACGGTATTAAAAAAGGCGTTAAGGTGGTCTTTTCCACCGAGGAGCCGCTCAAGCCGCGTGCAGACGTGACACAGAAAATTGTGCCTGAGAATGCACCGGAGATTCGTAAAGCGAAGCAGCCACCTGCGAGCAATGCCTTTGTTCCACCGGTAGCCGGGTTGATTATGGTCAGTGTAGCTGTCAAAGACCTGCTTGCAAAAGCGGAGAAATCAGAGGCTTAAGGTGAATCCTGCTCGTTAGCAGATTAGCTTCGTTCAATGTTTGCCCATCCAGCGCGGGTGCCATGTGCACCTGCGCTTTTTGGTGTTTTTCTACGGCATGTACTTCCCCGCGAAAACGGTGTATGATAGGCTGTGGTGCGCTGCGCGATGATACATACATAATGATTTGTGGCATATAGGTTCAACTTAACTTTTTACACGAGAACGGAGTGGCAAGTGTAAACATTTTTTAGTTGAATTTATAAATAGAGAGAGGGGAACAGAAGAATGAAACACGGATGGATGTCCAGGCAGCTGGGCATGACGCCAGAAGATCAGTGGAAAAAGGAGATTGTGGCGGGGGCCATTTCCTATTTTGCTGTCGTTTATATTGTGATGGTCAATGCAACCATTCTTTCTGATGCCGGAATGCCGCTGCAGGCAGCGATGGTGGGCACACTGCTCACGTCCATTGCCGGATGTCTGCTGATGGCGTTTGGCGGTAAATCACCTATTGTGGTGGTACCCGGCATGGGGATCAATGCGTTCTTCACATATACACTTGTGCACTCGATGAAGCTGACATGGCAGGAAGCGCTTGCTGTGGTGGCTGTTACGGGTGTACTGTTTGCTATTGTTGCCTTTACATCGTTGTATAGAATAATCAGCGAGGCAATTCCTAAAAATCTGCAGCACGGCATTACCGTAGGGATTGGACTATTTCTAACCTTTATCGGACTGCAAAAGAGTGGCATTGTCATCGCCCACCAGACCACCTTTGTTGCGATTGGGCATTTCAACGATCCGAATGTGATCACAGCCTGTGTAACCCTTGTACTGGCAGTTATTTTATTCATACGCAATGTGCAGGGCGGGCTGCTCATCAGTATTTTGATCGGGACAGGGCTTGCCTACCTGCTCGGAGCAGTACATCCCGGTGAACCGGTATCCGCGCTGGATGCATTGCGTCAATACGGTGGCTTGTTCGGTCAACTGTCTCTGATGAAGCTGGCAGATATTGCGTTCTGGATTGCTGTATTTCTGCTGTTATTGATTGTTGTGTTTGAAAATATCGGACTGATTACGGCCCAGACCAACATGATTGATCGTCCGGCACGTTTCAAGGGCAGCCTGCGTGCGTTATCGATCAGCACGGTGCTGGCAGGCATTTTCGGCAGCAGTCCGCCAGTGGCGGCAGCCGAGACAACAGCAGGCATTGCTGCAGGCGGCCGTACAGGTTTAACCCCGCTTGTGACAGCTGTGCTGTTCGGAGCGACTTTTTTCTTCATTCCGCTGCTTGGTTATATTCCCGACAGTGCGATTGCACCTATTTTGATCATCATCGGCGGTTTGATGGTACAGGGCGTGAAGGATATGGATTTCAGTGATTTTACCGAAGCGTTTCCAGCATTTCTGATTATGGTGATGATTCCTTTTACATACAGCATTGTGGATGGCATGGCGTTTGGATTTATTGCCTATCCGCTGGCAAAGCTGGCTGCGGGGAAAGGGAAAGAAGTGCCTGTCGTGATGTACGGCATCTCGATCCTGTTTCTGGCGAACTTTGTGCTGCATGGTGTTCTGTAAAACGAAGGTGAACTGATCAAGAGCAGGAGGAACGGATAATGGAAGAGCAGGAGGCACGGGGAATGGAAGAACAGCAGCAGTTGGAGTCTGATTCAAACGAGCCCAAAGTAGGGAAGAAAGGATTCAAGGATTTCGTCAAGCTCATTGCTTCCACGAATCCACCGAAACTGGTTCTGATTGTGGCTCTCATCCTGACATTGATTCAAACGACAGCAGGATTAATCGTTCCCTTGATGACCAAAGGTCTCATTGATGGGCTGACCACATCAGCGCTGAACAAAACGGTTATTTTTCTGTTACTCGGAGCTTTTGTCATTCAAGCCATCGCTTCGGGTATCAGTATCTACATGTTGAATTATGCGGGTCAGCGCGTTGTAGCTACGCTCCGCACCAAGCTGTGGAACAAAGTATTATCGCTGCGTATGCCTTATTTTGACCGCAACCGTACCGGGGACACGATGAGCCGGATTACGAATGATACAAGCCAGATTATGACCCTGATTGCGGATTATCTGGTTTCATTTGTTTCCAACATCGTTGCTGTGATCGGAGGTGTGGCGCTTCTATTTTATCTGGATTGGGTGATGTCACTCATCATTCTGAGTCTGGTGCCGTTGACCATGCTGATTCTCATGCCCGTGGGTCGGAAAATGTACAAAATCTCCAAAAAACAACAGGATGAGATGGCCGGGCTTACCTCCGTGTTGAGTCAGGTCATTGGTGAAATTCGACTGGTCAAAGCATATGGAACCGAGAAGCAGGAAGCAGAAGCGGGAGATTCCCGCATTCGCAAAATGTTTGCGTTTGGCTTACAGGAAGCGCGTATTCTGGCGCTGATTGGTCCCTTGTTTACTTTTGTCATGACGGCTGTGTTGGTTGTTATCCTTGGTGTTGGTGGGATGCGTGTAGCTTCCGGCCTGCTGTCGCCAGGGGAGTTAGTTGCATTCATTCTGCTGCTTTTCCAGGTCATTATGCCGATGGGACAGTTCACGACCTTATATTCACGTTTGCAAAAAGTAGTCGGTGCCACCGAGCGTATTCAAGCTATACTTGCGGATGACGTAGAACCGGATCACAGTACCAAGCAGGCTCCTCGCGGGAATGATACGATCACATTTCACAATGTACATTTTTCCTACGTTACAGGGGAAGAGGTGCTGCACGGTATTAACTTGACCGTTCCGACCCGGAAGGTGACAGCGATTGTTGGTCCGAGCGGCAGTGGCAAATCCACGCTTTTCTCGCTGGTGGAGCAGTTCTATCTGCCAGATTCGGGCTACATCTCCTATGGGGGAGAAGCGATCAGCGAGTATTCCCTCGCTTCCTGGCGTAATAAGATCGGGTATGTATCACAGGAAAGTCCGTTGATGGCGGGTACGATCAAAGACAACATTACCTACGGTTTAGACCGTGAGGTGACGATGGAGGAGATCAGAAGAGCGGCAGAAATGGCATATTCGGCGGACTTTATTGACAAGCTGCCGCAAGGCTATGATACGGAAGTGGGCGAACGCGGCATCAAGTTATCCGGCGGGCAGCGTCAGCGAATTGCTATTGCTCGTGCGCTGCTGCGCAGCCCGGACATTCTGATGCTGGATGAAGCGACCTCCAGCCTGGATAGCACCTCGGAGTACGAAGTGCAGCAGGCATTGTCCAATCTGATGGAGGGCAGAACGACCATCGTTATTGCACATCGATTATCTACGGTGGTGGACTCCGATCAGATTGTCGTGCTGGAGCACGGGCATGTTACCGGCACAGGAACTCACACAGAGTTGATCAGCACTCATCCGGTGTATCGTGAACTGGCGCAAAAGCAGTTTGTGGCACAGGATGGAGAAAACTAGCATATGGATTGGATTAAGCCTGATTATTATAGATCTCAATAATATCAAGCAGCTGCTTCTCATCGAGAAACCGTTGATCTTTCGCTCGTGCAGCATTTTGCATAGGCGGGGGCACGGTTTTTCTTGTTAAGTGATGTTACTGTAGCTTTTTCCCTTTTTATGTGATATAGTAGGTATCCTTTTGCGTTGTCAGAGATTGACGATGCAGAACAAAACATATATTTCTTAGGAGGTAACTGAAACATGAAAGACAGCTTTCAAAGTGCCTATCAAGAAGAAGAGTACAGGTTAGAGCGAACGATGGAAGAAGTGGATCGCCAGCTGGAACGGCTGCGGAATTTCCCGGTGTACACCGGCCACGACTTTACGGAACAAGTGCTGGAAGCCGGACGCGAAGAACGCCGTCAAGCCTTGTCCAAGAGCGCGCAGCAACCCTATTTCGGACGCTTGGATTTCGAAGAGCAGGGCAGCGGGGAACGGAAACCGCTGTACATTGGCAAAATCGGTGTGGATCGCGAAGAGGTGGGAGAGCATCCGCTCGTCATTGATTGGCGGGCTCCGGTTGCAAGTTTGTTTTACTCCTTCACAGGAGGCGAGGCCTCCGCAACGTATGAGGCCCCGGAAGGTCTGATCGAAGGTCTGGTGTATTTGAAACGAAATGTGGTGATTCGTCAGCGCATACTGGAACGGGTGGCAGATACATATAACCGGGACAGTGACCAGCCCGCGGTATCTGACGAATTCCTTGTATACCGCCTTGGCGAAAACAAGGATAACAAGCTGCGGGATATCGTGTCCACGATTCAGGCCGAGCAGGATCAGATCATTCGGGCGGCGAGAAACACCGCGTTGATCATCCAGGGGGTTGCCGGATCTGGGAAAACCACGGTTGCCCTGCATCGTCTTGCTTTTTTGCTGTACCAGTATAAAGAGCAGGTATCAGCCGAGAAAATGGTTATTTTTGCACCCAACCATATGTTCCTCGATTACATCTCGGATGTACTGCCAGAGCTCGGTGTAGGTGATATTCAGCAGCGCACCTTCCCGGATTGGGCGATGAATCTGCTCGGACTGAATATGCCGCTTGCGGATACGTCAGAGACGCTGCATACGTGGTTTGAAACGCCTGCGGCACGACCTGAACTGAATGATGAGGTTCCGGGACGTTTCAAAGGTTCGATTCGTTTCATGGAGCTGATTCGGGAATGGTTATCCGGGATGGAAGCGGAATCCGTGCCGGATGTTGATTTCAGTCCGTGGGACGGTGCAGTGCTCGGCAAACAGGAGATCGAGAACTGGTTTGGCACGGAATACAAACATTATCCACTGGCGAAGCGCAAAGAGCGTGTTATGGCACGTATTCATCGCTGGATTGAGATGGAATTGAAAAAGCCGATGTCTGAAACGGTGCGTAAAGAACGCAAGAAAAAAGCAGCGACTCGCGAGAAGGCATACGCTAAAAAATGGCCTGAATACAATCCGCTGACGCTGTACAAACAGCTGTTCAAGACCGTGAAAGGCGGGGCTGTGCCTGCATCGCTGAGTGCATTGATTCCGAAAGCCGTGATGAAACAGACGGGAGCCGACCTGAAGCAGGACGTCATTCGGGAAGAGGATTTGCCTGCACTTGTATATATTCATACACTTGTGAATGATATTGAAGGGTCACAGCGATTTGACCATGTTGTCATCGATGAAGCACAGGATTTCTCACCATTTCATGTGGCACTGCTGGATCAGTTCGTGAAAGGGCATTCCTTCACCATTCTGGGTGATTTGTCTCAAGGCATTCATGAATATCGCGGTGTGCACGCATGGGAAGAGATGAGCTCACTGTTTCCAGAGGAGCAGAATGCGTATTTTGCCTTAACCCGAAGCTATCGTTCCACGATGGAAATCATTGACTATGCCAATACGATTCTGGAGCAGGGTGTGAAGAGTGGCATTACGGCAATCCCGGTGTTTCGTAGTGGTGATCCGGTTCGCACGCTTGCTTATGGAAGCGAAGGACGAACACGCAGTCTGGAGCGTGCCCTGAAGATGCTGACGACCAAAGACTATCGGACGGTTTCTATTCTGACGAGAACACTGCATGAAGCCGAAGAGCTTCATCGGGAGCTGCAGTCGGCGGGCTGGGAGTTGAATCTGATTGACGGTGGCAAAAAGCAGTACAGCGGCGGACATTCCATTTTACCAGTTTATCTGTCCAAAGGTCTGGAATTCGATGCAGCAATTGTCGCTGATGTGGATCAGCAGCATTATATGCCGGGTGCCGGTGATGCCAAACTGCTTTACGTCGGCTGTACACGGGCTTTGCATGAATTGTGGTTATTCCATGATGGCAATATGCCCGAGTATGCTGCGGCAACGCATAATCCCGAAGGCGAGCAGGTTACGATCCAGGGTTGGCCGGACGAAAACGTATCCTAGCATTAGCGGCTGCCAAAGTTCGTATAACGTATAGATTAAAAGGCATGACGTACAGGGAATTGTCCCGAACGCATGCCTTTTTTACTTTTTTTAATATAAAAAGGATTACAACGATGACGGAGAGTGACGGTTCACCAGATAGATGCCGACTCCAATCAGTATACCTCCAGCCCCGACAAACCATTGAATTTGTTCCCCTAACATTACCCAGCTCGATAATACGCCGAAAAACGGGGCGAGAAACAGATAGGAACTGGTTTGGGCAGGGTCACTGTTCTGTAATAAATAAAACCAGAGCGAAAACTGCACGATGGAGCAGATCAGCGTCAGATAGAACAGAGACAGGATAGAAATGGCCGTAACTGTAAAATGAGGCTGCTCCACCCACAGACTTAGCAGAAGTAAAACGAACCCTCCCGCGAGCATCTGATATGCCGTAAGCACAAAGGTATCAAAATACATGCCCCAACGTTTAATCAGCAGTGTGGAAACAGCAAAGGAAATTGCACCGCCCAAACCGATCCACGTTCCAGGGGTGAAGCTCATATGCAAGCCAAAAGTAAGTAAAATGCCAGCAAACCCCACAACCACGCCGATCCATTGGCTTAAACGATAGGTGATGCCATACAGCAATGCACTGAAAACAATGACGATGAGCGGATTCGTAAACGTAATGATCGCTGATTCACTGGAAGAAATCCAGTTCATGCTGTAATAGGCACAGCCCATCACTCCGGCCGATTGAAACAGTCCGATTAGCATGATTTTAACCCATGCCTGCCACCTCCGTGGTAAAGGACGCTTGCGCAGCACCAGGGCCATCAAACCACCCGCCAGAATGTAGCGTAGTCCCATGAGAAGAAATGGCGGTGCATACGCCATACCTATTTTCCCCACAGGAAAAGAAGTTCCCATGATAAGTGTGGTTATGATAATCAATAGAGTATATTTTACCGGATTGAGAAAAGAGGGTTCCCGGGCCGCTACGGTTGAATTGCGGTTTATGGTGCTCATAACGTTTGTCCGCCATCTACCGTAATGAGCTGTCCTGTCATCAATGGCTGCTCAAGGGCAGCACAGATCATATGGGCGATATCCACGGGTGAAGCGATTCGCTTCAGCAGTAATTGTCCGCCGAGCTGATGCATTCGTTCCTCATTGCCAGCCCACCAGCGAGTTGCAACCGCTCCGGGAATGATCGCATTTACCCGAATATGAGGAGAGAGGGCGTGGGCCAGAGATAAAGTCAAGCCATGGACTGCTGCTTTGGATACAGCATATGGAAGTGATGAGCCCTTGCCAGTGCTGCCTGCAATACTGCCCAGATTAACGATGGCCCCTCCACCAGCATGAATCATGCCTTCGGTTACAGCACGAGCGCAGTGAAACATGCCTTTCACATTAACATCAAGGAGTTCGTTCCAAACCTCATCCGTCACCATTTCGAGGTCTTCTAAAGGGATATGATAGGTTATTCCGGCGCTGTTCACCAGATCCGTAACGGGGCCAACCGTTTCAGCGATCTCTCTAACCATTCGGCGTACTTCCGCATCACTAGCAACATTGGCTTGAATGGAAAAGGCTTGACCACCTTGATTCAGGATGTGCTGCACAGTTTCTTCGGCAGCCAGCTTGGAGCGAGAGTAATTCAGGGCAACCGTTGCCCCCCGTTCCGCAAGCATGATAGCGACAGCCCGGCCAATGCCTGTTCCTCCCCCTGTAATTAAAACGATTCGATCTGCCCAGTATGTCATGTCGAACACTCCTTTCTGAATTCATTGTAGTGTGCTTTGTGTATGGAGTATAATGATTACTAATGAACTGGACATCATTTTGAATGATGTCAGAGTGGAGGGATGATGGATGGAGAGCGGAGACCTGCGAATATTTCAATGTGTGGCACAAGAAGGTAATCTGACCCGAGCGGCTGCCAAGCTGGGGTATGTGCAATCCAACGTTACGGCGCGCATCCGGCATCTGGAGTCTGAGGTAGGCACGCCATTGTTCATCCGCCACAATCGGGGAATGACCCTGTCACCAGCAGGCGAGATGCTGCTCACCTATGCGGATAAAATTATTGGGCTTCTAAATGATGCTTCCAGAGCCCTTCAGGCTACCAACACACCTTCTGGTCCTTTGCAGATTGGTTCAATCCAGACAGCTGCTGCGGTAAGACTGCCGCGTCTGCTGGCACAATATTATAGCCAGTACCCTGACGTTTCACTGGCACTGGCGACGGGTCATTCCCAGATGCTGATTGATCAGGTGATCAGCTATGAATTGGAAGGAGCTTTTATCGGCTGCTCCTGTGACCATCCTGATATTAAATCCGTGGATGTATTTGACGAGGAGCTGTTTGTTGTTTCTTCCCGGCCTTTGCCCCAGGAGGAGCTGATACGGAAGCCGATATTGGTGTACAGCATGGGCTGCTCTTATCGTAAAATTCTGGAGGAATGGATGCTTCTGAGCGGTGTCCACCGCCCTGTCATTATGGAATTTGGGACACTGGAGGCCATTATAAGCGGCGTGACTTCAGGCATGGGCATCTCCTTGCTGCCCGAAATTGTTATTCACCAGCATCTTCAAAGTGGCACGCTGCGCAAGCATGCTCTTCCTGAAGGAATGAACCGCATGATGACACGTTTTATTACACGCAAGGATGCGTTTGTCAGCAGCGCGCTTGGAGCATTTATAGCCATGCTGCCTCAGGGATGTGATATGATAGAGAGTGGAGATTCATTGGTTGAGAATAGCTCAGAACGTGCACTGCTGCATGGCAAAGTGATGTTTTAGATGCAGCATTAAAATTGGCAATCCGCTAAGGAAGTGAACTATACATGGATTTATTTTCGTTTCAACAGGATACACAGCCGCAGGCGAGACTGTTAGCCGATCGTATGCGGCCTGAGCATCTGGATGAATATATCGGGCAGGAGCATATTATTGGCCCCGGAAAGCTGCTGCGCCGAGCCATTGAGGCCGATCAGATTTCATCCATTCTGCTGTACGGTCCGCCAGGCTGCGGCAAAACGACCCTTGCCCACATTATTTCTCAGCATACGCAGGGACAATTCGTTCGGCTGAACGCCGTGGATGCCTCGGTCAAGGATGTGCGCGAAGTGATTGAGCAGGCACAGACGAATAAACAGCTGTACGGAAGCAAGACGATTCTGTTTCTTGACGAGGTGCATCGCTTCAACAGTTCGCGTCAAGACGCGCTCTTGCCAGCGGTGGAGAAGGGCACGATTATTTTTATCGGCGCAACGACGGAGAACCCTTTTCATTATGTAAACGGAGCCTTGATGAGTCGTTCCACCCTGTTTCAGCTGGAATCGCTGACCAAGGAGCACTCTATGGTGGCGATGCGCCGAGCATTAAGTGATGCGGATAAAGGCCTTGGATTTATGGAGCTGCGAGCAGACGATGAAGCTTTGGAGCACATTGCAACGATGGCCAACGGCGATATTCGCCGTGCCTTGAACGCACTGGAGCTGGCTGCGCTCACTACACCGCCTGAGCCGGATGGAACGGTTCACATTACCCTTGCGGTTGCGGAAGAGTCGATTCGCCGTCCTATTGTCAAGGCAGATGAGTCTACACAGTATGACGTGCTGTCTGCTTTTCACAAAAGCATTCGCGGCTCGAGCGATGCAGCACTATTCTGGTTTCTGTATGCGGTGGAGAAGCTGGGCATGGACCCGATGACGTTTATTCGCCGCCTGATTGCCGCGAGCAGTGAGGACATTGGGCTGGCCAATCCGCAGGCGATGACACAGGCGATTGGTGCGCTGGATGCTTACCGTAATAACGGCTGGCCTGAGGCCAAGCTGAATATTGCACAAGCGATTCTGTTTGCAGTTGAAAGTCCGAAATCCAATGCGGTGTACACAGCGATATCCAAAGCGATGAGTGCGATTGATGAGGTGAAATCAGCTGAAGTTCCGCTTCATCTGAGAGATACACATTATTCGGGAGCCGCCAAGCTGGGGCATGAGGGATATCAGTATCCGCATAACTATCCGGGCCATTATGTGAAGCAGGAGTATTTGCCAAAGCAGCTGTCTCGCCGAGTATTCTATGAAGCGACAGAGCAGGGGAATGAGTCGAAGATCAGACTGAATCAACAGCGGCGCAGAGAGCTGTAAGTTAAGTCCGATCTATATAAGTTGACTATTCATTTACACGTTAACGGAGGGGACAGAAAAAAACTGGGGGTAACAGCGATTGGAAGGTTATTCTGTCATCGGAGTGGTGTGTAAAATCCTTAGTCAACTTATAGTCATTCAGGTCAACCAACGATAGATTCTAAAGCTTGATCCGGGAGATGTACACAGATGAGAGAGTTAGTATATATCGGGGCAGGCGGCTTTATGGGCACATTGACGAGATATGCCATTCAACTTGCTATGCCTGCTGCCAACACAGGTTTTCCATGGGCAGTGCTGCTCATTAATGCGGTAGGCTGTCTGTTCCTGGGATGGTTTTTCACCATCGCTATACCTGAAAAAATCACACCACAGCTTCGCCTGGCCATCGGCACAGGATTTACTGGAGCGTTCACTACGTTCTCCACATTTACACTGGATATCGTTCGGTTATCTGAGGGCGGAGAGTGGATTAAAGCTGCGGCTTATCTTTTTCTTAGCATTGCGGCGGGACTTCTGCTCTGCGCCCTTGGCATCAAGCTGGGAAATCATATGCTCGCATCTTCCAAACAAGAGGGGAATATTCGATGATCGTGTGGATTGGGCTGGCCGGTGTGCTGGGAGCGCTGCTTCGTTATAGCTTGGGCAAGGTGATTTCAGGTAAACTCGGAACCGTATTCCCTTGGGGAACCTGGCTGATCAACGTTAGTGGTTCTCTGCTTCTGGGTCTGTTGTATGGCAGCCATCAAGCAGGGAGGTTACCTGATGAAATGTGGGTTGTATGGGGCACGGGCTTCTGCGGAGCATATACCACCTTCTCTACCTTTGGTTATGAAACCTTAACGCTGATGGGACGGGAACGATGCGTCAAAGCGTTGCTGTATGTGGCAAGCTCTGTTGTGCTGGGTGTATTAGGTTGTTTGGCAGGTGTCTCGCTCACTGCATAAGGAGTACATTTTAATTTTTTTGCAAAAAAAGCAGGAAAAAAGCCATCCTTCATGGTATTACATGAAAGACGGCTTTTTTTGTAGGAATACATGGGATTGACTCGCTCATGCTGTGCATAATGATGACAGTCAATCCGTCATGGTATGTCCGGCATGTTATTGCATGGCCGGTACGGGTACTTTCTGCACCTGATCAATGGTACCGCCGCCGAGACACACTTCGCCGTCATAGAAAACAACAGCTTGTCCTGGAGTGATCGCTTTTTGCTGCTGATCAAACTGTACATCCACACTGCCGTCTTCCTGCCAAGTCAATGTCACGCCCTGGTCTGGCTGACGATAACGGAATTTGGCTGTGCAGCGGAATGGAACGTTTGGTGTGTGCTCTGCACCTGCGATCCAGTTAACGCCTGTTGCTGTCAAGCCGGTGGAGTATAAGCTGGCATGAGCATCACCTTGCACCACGAGCAGTTGATTTTTCTCCAGGTCCTTGTCTGCGACAAACCAAGGCTCGCCGTTGCCGGAACCGCCAATGCCAAGTCCTTGACGTTGACCAAGGGTGTAGTACATCAGACCGTCGTGACGCCCTTTAACTTCACCAGTTACGATATCAACCATGTCTCCGCCTTTGGCTGGCAGATAGTTACTCAGAAACTCCTTGAAATTGCGTTCGCCGATGAAGCATACACCCGTGCTGTCTTTTTTCTTGGCGGTGTACAGACCGGCAGCTTCAGCAATTTTGCGTACTTCCGGTTTAGGCAGGTGACCAATCGGGAACATGGCTTTGGATAGCTGCTTTTGATTAAGAGCGTTCAGGAAGTAGGTCTGATCCTTGTTGTTGTCAACACCACGCAGCAGCTTGAAAGCGCCATCCTCTTCAATGAGGCGTGCATAGTGACCTGTAGCTACATAATCTGCACCGAGATCCAGCGCTTTGTTCAGAAATTCACCGAACTTGATCTCACGATTACACATGACATCCGGATTCGGCGTACGACCTGACTTATATTCATCAAGGAAATAGGTAAATACTTTATCAAAGTATTCTTTCTCGAAGTTGACAGTGTAATATGGAATGCCGATCTGCTCGCATACCCGGCGCACGTCCTCTGAATCCTCTTCAGCGGTACAGTGACCGAACTCGTCCGTATCATCCCAGTTTTTCATGAAAATGCCGATGACATCGTAACCCTGCTCTTTGAGAAGCAATGCGGTTACAGATGAATCTACACCTCCGGACATGCCAACGACGACCCGTGTATTTTCATTTGCTTTGGACATCGTTATCACCATTTCTATATATAAATGTGTTTCGTTTCTATTCTAGCATAACCAGGCTCAACTTACGATACACCCGGCCAATTTTGGATGGTGTCCACTCCAGGCGCACATTTTGTAAAATCGTCAATCTTTCTTTTCCATAACGCATGCAATTATGTTAACATTACTTGAGGGTTATGATCGGAATACGGTGAATTAGAACAGAAAGACCTGTTTCCTGTGTTCCTGCCAGGCGGACTTATGGATTAGATGATCATGAACCACAGCGAGAACATTACACGGGAACATATTTAATTTACATTCCAGTTTGTTTTTCTGAAAATTGAAAGAGGTGACTCCTTTGAAAATATCGACAAAAGGCCGTTACGGCCTCACAATTATGATGGAGCTGGCTGCCAGAACTGGCGAAGGCCCTACATCACTTAAAAGCATTGCCGAGCGCAACCAGCTCTCGGAGCATTATCTGGAGCAATTGATCGCACCTTTGCGTAATGCCGGATTGGTCAAGAGTATCCGCGGCGCATATGGCGGTTATATTTTGGCAGGTGATGCTGCAACGGTAACTGCGGGAGATGTTATTCGTGTACTGGAAGGACCAATCTCTCCGGTAGACTTTACGGAAGAAGATGACCCGGCGAAGCGTGACCTTTGGCTCCGCATTCGTGACAGCATTGCAGATGTGCTGGATTCAACAACGTTGAAAGATTTAATCAGCTTCGAGGATCAGGATAAAAAAGATAGCTACATGTTCTACATCTAGACCGCGATATGAGTTGATCATCCAGACGACACACTAAAGCCCCCAACATGGGGGCTTTAGCCGTGCCAACAGAGATTAAAGCATTTCGTGATTGTTATGATGTGTTATCAGCCTTGTTAATTGAACCTTTATGGGGATCTTGGATGAAATATTCATATGTAAATTAGGATAAATGAAACAAGGAAAAGCCGCCAGATCATACGGAACTTGATCAATGTTAGAGCGCCAAGCTGAGATTCGTCTAACGGCTTTTCAATGCCTCAATATCTGCTTCCATACGCAACTGACGGCGGTTTAGTATATCTATACTGTGCTGGTGGGTGTTTAACTCGGAGGTCACTTTACGTTCAAACGTAATTTGAGAAGCCTCCAGGCGTTTGGTGATATCGAGCGTTTCCAGAACAGCTTGCTGGAGTAATGGGATGCTTTTGGTTTGTTCCTCGATGACACTGAGTCTGCTGTCGAAAGATTCGAGCTTTTCATCGAAGGATTCAAGTCGTCCATTGAACGAATCGAGCTTTTCATTGAACGAACCAAGTCGTTCATCTACTGTTTCGATTCTTTCATCCATTGTTTCTAGTCTTTTATCAATGTTATCAAAACGTTTGTCCATCTGCTGCAGCTGATTCAGAATTTGATTAAGGATCGCATCACTCATGCTTATCTCTCCTTTCAAAGTTATATTTTACATTATACATGAAGATGCGACATGTTCACATTTGATTAATTTGTCAATCGGACTTGTTATACCAGATAAAGAAATGCAATGACATAATGAACTTTAACAACCAGTGAGGTGACAGCAATGCAACGTATTTATTTGGATCACGCCGCATCGACCCCTATGCATCCACGAGTCGCTGAAGCGATGATGAAGGTTATGACCGGGCAGTATGGTAATGCATCCAGTATCCATGCTTTTGGACGGGAAGCCAAACGGACTGTCAGTGCAGCGAGAGATGTGATCGCGGCATCCTTGGGCTGCTTACCGGACGAGCTTGTTTTCACAGGTGGTGGCACTGAGAGTGACAATCTGGCGATTTTCGGTGCGGTAGCTTCGCGAGTAGATCAAGGAAAACATGTAATTACTACCGTGATTGAACATCATGCTGTGCTGCATTCCTGCCAGGAGCTGGAGCGCCAGGGGTTCGATGTGACTTATCTGGGTGTAGATGAATACGGCCGCATAAGACTGGAGGAACTGCGGGAAGCGATTCGTCCGGACACGGTGCTGATTACAATGATGTACGCTAACAATGAAGTTGGAACCATTCAGCCCATCCGTGAGGTTGGGGAAATCGCACGCGAGCATGGAATTTTGTTTCATACCGATGCGGTTCAGGCACTGGGCAGCCAGCCGATCTCCTGCAGAGATTTGCCTGTAGATCTGATGAGCTTCTCGGCACACAAAATTAACGGGCCGCAAGGTGTCGGTGCTTTGTATGTAAGACGCGGGGTTACCTTGGAGGCAAGATCGCACGGAGGATTGCAGGAACGCAAACGTCGTGCAGGTACAGAGAATATTGCAGGTATCGCAGGATTTGCAGAAGCGCTCAAGATTATAACCGAGCAAGCGGATGCGCACCTTCAGCATGATCTGGAACTGAGAACGCTGCTGCTCGATCAGCTTGCGCTGCATGTTGGAAGTGAACATTTTCATGTAAACGGACATGCAGAGCACGTTCTTCCCAACATTCTCAATATCAGCTTCCCTGAGGTAACTACCGAGACGATGCTGATGAATCTGGATATGGAGGGTATTGCCGTGGCAAGCGGCTCTGCTTGTACTTCCGGCTCGCTGGAAGTATCTCATGTGCTGCAAGCGATGAATTTGCCGGAGGCATTTTTACAGTCTGCGATTCGATTTAGCTGGGGTTTGGGTAATACTACAAAAGAAATCATCATAACCGCCGAAAAAATTGGAACCATTCTCGAACGCCTGCGTAATAGACCTTGAGGGGCTCTATATACTTGGAACAGAAGGAGGGAAGAAGTTCCATTTTCATCGGTTGCATAGAAGCGGTTTGATGATCGGCGTCTGATTGCCACTCATCAACTTTGGGCATACCTAGCAGTAACGCCGCGCCTATACAATGTGAAGAAGATGAGGGGGACCCAGCGATGAAGCTTCAGGAAATGATCGGACTTGCCGTTTTTGATGTCGAGGACGGGAAGCAGGTCGGTAAAATCCAGGATTTCATTGTGAATGGTGATTGGGAGATTGAAGGCATTGAACTTGAGAACAAAGGCCTGTTTACCAATCATGTCAAAATGGTGCGATGGGAAGATATCGTTGCCTATGGCGAAGATGCCGTCATGATCCGTAATCAACAGGCCGTCCGCAAGACGGGGGCCGACGACATAAAGTACACATACCTCCTTGGTCGCTCGAAGTTGAAGGAGATGTCCGTGCTCACCGAAGAAGGTTTGCTGCTCGGACGAGTCTCTGATGTTTATTTTGACCAGGAGTTGGGAAATACAATAATAGGGATTGAAATTACGGACGGTTTTGTGTCCGATCTGATCGAGGGCCGTAAATGGCTGCCATGTACAAGTGATATGTCTATCGGAGAAAGTGCCATTATGGTGCCGCCGCTGAGTGAGCAGCGCTTGGAAAATGCCATTCATTCTGTTAATGGATAGGTGAATGAATATGAAATGTCCAAATTGTAGTTCAAAAGATATCGGAAAAATTGGCTCCCATCAGTTTTATTGCTGGGGATGCTTTATTGAATTAACGGTAAACGGTGAGAAAATGTCAGTTTATCAGGTGGAAGAGGACGGCACGTTAAGCTCTCTGGATGATCTTTTCTTTGGAGAAGAGCTGCCTCAAGACTTCCCTCACATTCATGCTTCTTCTTAAATCGCGGCATAACTTCCTCTATATGCGGTTTTATGACAACACATGTCAATAAAAGCTGTCGCAATTTGGCGGCAGATGGATATAGATGATGTTACATATGCTCATACGGGACATGTATAAAGATATGCTGTACATTTTTGCAAAATGCGCTTTCTTCTTTAATGAAGGGGCGTTTTTTTGTTTCCGTAAATAAACTTCTATGCGCCTGGCTCACAAGCTCCCCGGATTTAGGTTAATAAAGAATCTCTTTCCTACATATACTGACTTCTAGAGCCAGTCCAACAACCGGATAAAAGAGTCAGTCAAGGGGAGAGATTAAGGTGGAGCAACTAACCAAAAACAAAATGTTTCGTTATGCGATCTGGCTCTTGCTCGGATTGATTATCTTGTATTTTATCTGGCTGCTGCGTCCTTTGTTTTTACATATCTACGGGTTCATCAAAACGGTGCTTGCCCCGTTCATCGTAGCCCTGATTATATCTTATGTGCTGAATCCCATTGTCAGCATGCTGGGTGGACGCAAGGTTCCGCGCTCGATCGCGGTGCTGTTAATCTATGCTTTTTTCCTCACCTGCATCGCGGTTATTTTGATGAATGTCATCCCTGTGCTGATCGAGCAGCTTGAGGAATTAAACGAGCATATGCCGGAATTATCGATGCGTGCGCAAAGCCTGATGAATAGCATGGATCACAAATTAATGCCGCCGAGCATACGCTCAGGCATGAACAGCTGGTTTTTTCAGATGGAGGATCGGCTCACTCAAGGCATTACCGTGCTGATGGATAATATCGGAGCGACCATTAATGTGCTGTTTAACGTCTTTATTGTGCCATTTCTCATTTTCTATATGTTAAAAGATTTTGATGTGTTTGAACGCACGATCGTGGCTTATCTGCCGCGTTCTCGCCGCAAGGCGATTGTTTCGGTGATGAAGGAGATCGATACTGCTCTGGGCAACTACATTCGGGGCCAATTTATCGTTTGTATTATCGTCGGCATCTTCGCATACATCGGATATATTGTGATTGATATGCCCTATGCTCTGCTTCTGGCAAGCATCGTGGCTGTGTTCAACATCGTGCCTTATCTGGGCCCTTTTCTGGGAGCAGCACCAGCGGTGGTGATGGCTTCAACGGTTTCTTTTAAAATGGTTCTGCTGGTTATTGGAGTAAACACCCTTTGCCAAGTGCTGGAAAGCAATGTCGTTTCGCCCCAGGTGGTAGGCCGTACCCTGCATCTGCACCCGCTGTCCATTATTTTTGCACTGCTCGTTGGGGGTGAGCTGGCGGGTATTGTGGGACTCATATTGGCAGTGCCTGTTTTTGCCGTACTCAAGGTCATTGTGCAGCACTTTTTCGCTTATTATATTAAACGGAAAACGGAATGAGCGCAGAGGATGGCAGAACGAGTGAAATGTCTGCGATTCGTCTATGCGGCGCGTTGACACTGGCTGACTCTGTCGATATAATGAGGGTGTATGTTTACAAAATAAAATCGATGATGAAATGAAGTATGCCGAGGGTTCCTTTCCTCAGAGAATAGACTTCTTCGAAATCAGACATGTTCTGAGTTCGCTGGCTGGAAAAGTCTTGAAAGTTGAAGCGGCAGAAAGCTGATTTCGGAGTGCAGGACAACCCTGCCGGGCGCGACCGTTATTCGCATTAACGAGGAGATTGTTCGTTTATTCGTCTTTTTTTGGAGATGAGAACAATAACCAGGGTGGTACCGCGATAACATCGTCCCTGATCAATTCAGGGGCGTTTTTTGTGTTTATTTTTACACATGTGTTATCAAGAATTCATGTTAACCAACCGAAGCGAAACCGCTGCGGAACTTATAATTTGATGGGGGCAACCAGTATGAAAGCTAGTGAAATTCGTTCCAAATGGATTGAGTTTTTTGCAAGTAAAGGTCACAAAATTGAACCAAGCGCATCGCTTGTGCCGCACAACGATCCTTCGTTGCTGTGGATCAATGCAGGTATGGCACCGCTCAAGCCGTACTTTGACGGACGGGAGAAGCCGGAGAATCCACGCCTGGCCAACTCTCAAAAATGTATTCGTACGAACGATATCGAAAATGTCGGCAAAACGCGTCGTCACCATACGTTCTTCGAAATGCTTGGTAACTTCTCCATCGGTGATTATTTCAAGGAAGAAACGATTACCTGGGCTTGGGAATTTCTAACGAGCAAAGAATGGATCGGCTTTGATCCGGATCGTCTCTCCGTTACCGTTTATCCGGAAGATGAGGAAGCGTTCAAGCTGTGGAATGAAAAAATCGGATTGCCGGCAGAACGGATCATCAAGCTGGATGAGAACTTCTGGGATATCGGCGAAGGCCCATGCGGACCTTGTACCGAAATCTTCTATGACCGCGGCGAAGCCTACGGCAGTGACATGAGTGATCCAGAGATGTATCCGGGTGGAGAAAACGAGCGTTATCTGGAAGTGTGGAACCTTGTATTCTCGCAATTTAATCATAACAAGGACGGCAGCTATACACCGCTTCCGAACAAAAACATTGATACAGGCGCGGGCTTGGAGCGTTTTGCTTCCATTCTGCAAAATGTAGATTCCAACTTTGATACAGATCTGTTCCAACCGATGATTCAAAAAACCGCTGCGCTTGCAGGTGTAAAATATAACGATAGTGTCGAGATTGACGTTGCTCTCAAAGTGATTGCCGATCATATTCGTACGGTGGCGTTTGCTGTAGGTGACGGTGTACTGCCAAGCAACGAAGGCCGCGGATATGTCATTCGCCGTTTGCTGCGCCGTGCCGTTCGTTACGGTAAAGTGCTGGGGCTGGATCGTCCATTCCTGTATGAACTGACAACAACCGTTGGTGAAGTCATGGGCATGTACTATCCGGAAGTGGTGGACAAGCAGGAGTTTATTGCCAAAGTCATCAAAACCGAGGAAGAGCGTTTCCATGAAACGTTGTCCGATGGACTTGCGATTCTGGCTGATATCAGCGAGACAGCAAAATCCGAAGGACGTACGGTGATTAGCGGACCAGAGGCGTTCAAGCTTTATGATACGTATGGATTCCCGTTTGACCTGACAGAAGATTATGCGGCTGAACATGGTCTGACGGTAGATCGCGAAGGCTTTGATGCATCGATGCAGGAGCAGCGCGATCGTGCGCGTGCAGGACGCCAGGAGAACGAAAGCATGAAGGTTCAAGGCGGACCTCTGGCCGACCTGGAGGTTAAAAGCGAGTTTGTTGGATATACTGACCTGTTGACGGAAGCAAAAGTGGTAGCCATTGTAGCGGGAGATGCTTTTGCAGACGCTGCAGGCGAGGGACAGACCGCTCAGGTTATTCTGGACAGAACACCTTTCTATGCGGAAAGCGGCGGTCAAGTCAGTGACCAGGGCTTGCTTCGCAGTGCAAGTGCTGTAGCAAAGGTTCAAGGCCTGTTTAAAGCTCCGCAAGGGCAGCATGTGCACATGGTAACGATTGAGTCTGGTGAGCTTCGTGTGGGAGATGTTATTCAAGCCGAAGTGGATGCAACCAAACGCGGCGACATTATCAAAAACCATACGGCAACCCATTTGCTGCACAAAGCGTTGAAAGATGTGCTTGGCACGCATGTTAATCAGGCTGGTTCCCTGGTGGAACCGCAGCGTCTGCGTTTTGACTTCTCTCACTTCGGCAGCATTACTCCGGAAGAGTTGACTGAAATTGAGCGTCAAGTAAACGAGCAGATCTGGAATCGCCTGAACGTGAACATTGAGCTGAAAGCCATTGATGAAGCGAAGGCTATGGGCGCTATGGCCCTGTTTGGAGAAAAATACGGTGATATCGTGCGCGTTGTTCAGATTGGAGATTACAGTTTGGAACTTTGTGGCGGCTGTCACGTAAATAATACTTCAGAGATCGGAATCTTCAAACTGGTGAGCGAGAGCGGAATAGGCTCTGGCGTACGCCGGATTGAAGCTGTAACAGGTCGAGGTGCTTATCTGCATGTGGAAAGTCAGCTTGAACTGCTCAAGCAGTCCGCAGCGCTGCTTAAAGCGAATGTAACTGATGTGCCTAAGCGGATAGAAGGTCTGAATCAGCAGCTGAAAGAAGCGGCAAGAGAGACTGAATCTCTGCAAAGCAAACTCAGTGCAATGGAAGCGGGTCAGCTTACGGATCAAGTCGTACAAGCAGGTAATACACAAGTGCTGGCAGCACGCGTGGATGCACCGAATATGGATGCACTGCGCACCGTTGCCGATGAGCTGAAAGTAAAATTGCCTGATGCGGTGCTTGTATTGGGTGCGCCAGCAGACGGTAAAGTGAATTTTGTTGTTGCAGTGCCTGCGGAGCAGGTGAAACAAGGTCTGCATGCGGGCAAAATTGTCAAGGAAGTTGCGGCTGTATGCGGCGGCGGTGGCGGTGGACGTCCCGATATGGCACAGGCCGGAGGCAAGGACGCAAGTAAGCTGGATGAAGCGCTGAAACTGGCCGTTTCGATCGTTAGCCAGTAAAGGACAAGCAAAAAACACAATTGCCTTATCCTTTGTGTACTTGTGGCAGTCAGAATATGTTATTATATAAACAGAAATCAATTCGGCAGGACATGGTCCCCATGTTCATGCAGGAGCGAGGTGTCATCAATGGACTCCATGGATAAGACGGTTAAATTTAATGTGAAAGGTGATGAACAGGAGGCATCTTCACAAGAGATTCTTCTCACGGTATATGACGCGCTGGTCGATAAAGAGTATAATCCCATTAACCAGATCGTTGGATATCTGATATCTGGCGACCCCGCGTACATTCCGCGTCACAACAACGCACGCAGTCTGGTCCGGAAAAAGGAGCGCGACGAGCTGATTGAAGAGCTGGTACGTTCCTATCTGGCCAATCACCGGTAATATACGCCGCTTTCGTTCATCTGCAGCCATGCAGACAAACGAACAATGAACCGACAGAAGACAGACTGAAGTCTGAGCAGGCGACGAGCTATTGCTTTGCACAGGCCTTAGGATGGGAGAGCATGATGAAAAAATTAGGTTTGGACTACGGGGACCGCAGAATCGGAGTTGCCGTGAGTGACGCCTTCGGTTGGACTGCCCAGGGATTGGAAGTACTTGAACGCCGCCGTGATGAAGGTGAGTTCACGCGAATTGCTGAATTGGTGCGAGAGCACGAAATCAGCGAGATTGTAGTTGGACTCCCCAAGAACATGAACGGTACCGTAGGACCGCGCGGTGAACTATGTATTGCGTTTGCCGAACGCCTGCGGGGCGAGCTGAATTTACCTGTTCACCTTTGGGATGAACGGCTGACAACGATGGCAGCCGAACGTACGCTGATTGAAGCGGATGTCAGCCGCAAAAAACGCAAACAGGTTGTGGACAAAATGGCCGCCAGCCTGATTTTGCAAAATTATTTGGATGCCAATAGTACAAGGTGAGGGGGATCAACAATGGCTGAAGATCAACTGGGTATGGAAGAAGAAGCCGAGATCATTTACATTGCAGATGATGAAGGTAATGAAGAGGAATTTGAAGTCATCATGAAATTCGAAGTAGACGGTTCGGAGGCCAAGTATATGATGGTTGCTCCGGTTGAACCTGAAGATGGCGAGACGGATGTATATGCATTCCGTTATGAAGAAGAAGGCGACGATATCAAACTTTTCGTGATCCAAGATGATGCCGAGTGGGATATTGTCGAGGAGACCTTTAATACATTTCTTGCTGAAGATGAAGAGGAAGCGAACTAAATGACGGAATATAATCGCAAGGACCTGAAATGGACAGATTCGCTGCGTCTGGCATTCGGTGCTCATGTGGAGCTCGAGGAAGAGAACGGTAAATCACATCCGTACGAACTGCTCGCTGAATTTGAAGTGCATGGGCAGCAGTACGCGGTGCTCCGCAGTTCATTGCGTCCGTATGACGAAGTTGAGCTGCTGCGGGTTGTACCTGGCAGTGAAGACCAGATCATGCCGGAATTAGTTACGATTGATGATGACGATGAGTGGGAGAGCATCTCGGAGCTTTATGATGAGTGCACCCTCCCGATTGACGAGGATTAATCAGCTTCAAATTGAAAAAACCGGAAGGGCGGAGCAGTCCGCTCTTTTTGGTTGTGTAAAGGAGTTGTTTCTCTGTTGAAAGGCAAAGTCATAGGTATTCTGCTGCTCGTGCTGTTGATTCTTGCAGGAGGAGCCGGCGGTTATATCTGGAGCCTGATGCGTCCGGTGCAAGCCACTTCCCAGCCTGTTGTGTTTGAGATCAAAAGCGGATCGGGAACTTCCCGGATCGCGGATCAGCTTCAGCAAGAAGGACTGATACGCAGCAGTCTGGCATTTAAAGGGTATTTGAAGTGGAACAAACTTGGCGGTAAATTCATGGCCGGAAAGTACTCCATGAATCCAGGCGTAACGTATGATGAAATTATTCATAAATTGAACAGCGGCGATGTCGTTCCCGAGGAGATGGTGAAGTTCACCATACCGGAAGGATACACCGTTCTGCAGATGGCGGACAAGCTTTCGGCAGAGGGCATTGTGGATAAAAAGGAATTCCTCAAGCTGGCGAATGAGCCTTCGGCCTTTGATGTGGAGATCATTAAAAATATGCCGGTTGATGAGGAACTGAGATATGCACTCGAAGGTTACTTGTTCCCGGAGACGTACGAAATGAAAAAAGGCAGCACGACGCATGATGTAATGCAGCGAATGCTGGAAGAATTCCAGACGAAAGTGAACTCTATTCCTGATTTGCAAGCCAAGCTTGAGGAAAAGAAGCTTTCGCTGCATGAATTGTTAACTATTGCATCGCTTGTGGAGCGAGAAGTGGTTGTAGACAAAGAGCGTGCATTGGTAGCAGGAGTAATCTACAATCGGATCAAAGACGATATGAAGCTGGAGATAGATGCAACCGTGCAGTATCTGCTGGATAAACCAAAGGCAAGACTGCTGTTCAAAGACCTAAAGGTGCAGAGCCCATATAATACGTATTTGAACAAGGGGTTGCCGCCGGGTCCAATTGCGAGTCCGAGCCTTGCTTCCATCGAGGCTGCGTTGAACCCGGAAGCTTCGGAATATCTGTTTTACGTAACGAAGAAAGATGGAACTTCAGGGCATCTCTTTGCCAAGACATACAAGGAACATCAGCAAAATATAGCCAAAAGTAAGGCTGCGCAATAAGCGGAGGGGATTAGATGAGTAAGAAACATGAGTTGCTTGTGACGGCGGCTAATGTAAAAGAGGCAGAAGCGCTGCTTCAGGCCGGAGCAGACGCTTTGTTAATTGGAGATGACCGCTTTGGCATGCGTCTGCCGGGCAGCTTCAGTGTTGAGGAAACGGCAGAGGTGGCAGCTTTGGCTGCTAAGCATAATGCAAAGGTCATTGTGTCCATGAACAATCTGATGTCCAATGAGTTATTGAAAGAATTGCCTGAATATGTACAAGCGTTGGGCCGAATTGGCGTACATGCGGTTGAGTTCAATGACCCGTCCGTACTGGCTGCGATTAAGGAGCATGCTCCGCACATTCGTTTGCACTGGAACGCAGAGATGACGTCCACAAACTATGCCACGGCCAACTATTGGGGAACCAAAGGGGCTAGTCGGGTTGTGCTCGCCCGTGAGCTGAACATGGATGAGATTACGGAAATGGTTCCATTTTTAAAAGTGGAAGCACAGGTGCAGGTTCATGGCATGACCAATATTTATCACTCCAAGCGTAGTTTGGTGCAAAGTTACATGGCTCATCAGGGGCGTCCGGTAGAAGGGGATCTTGGTAAGGAACGCGGTTTGTTCTTGATTGAAGCAGAGCGACGGGATGAGAAATTCCCGATTTATGAGGATATGAACGGAACGCATATTATGAGCTCTGAGGATATTTGCATTCTGGAGGATCTTCATCTGATGATGGAAGCGGGTGTGCACAGTTTCAAGGTGGAGGGCATTCTTAAACCTTTGGCTTATAACGAAGCTGTTGTTAGAGCGTACCGCAAGGCTATCGACATGTATGAAGCTGACCCGGAATCGTATGAATATGACGAGCAGTGGCTGAAGGAAGTTCGTGAGCTGCAGGACCCTGAGCGGGAATTGTCGTTTGGATTTTTCTACAAAGAACAAGTGTATTAATCGAAGAGGTGAACAAGATGGAAACAGTGGCGGTCAAGCGGAAGTTCTCCGGTAAACGTAACCGTCTGGATAAACCGGAGCTCCTGGCTCCGGCGGGAAATCTGGAAAAATTAAAATTTGCGATTCATTATGGTGCAGATGCTGTATATATTGGCGGACAGGCGTACGGACTTCGTTCCAATGCGGACAACTTCAGCTTTGAAGAAATGCGTGAAGGTGTGGAGTTTGCGAAAAAATATGGTGCCAAAGTGTTCGTAGCAACAAATATTTATGCCCATAACGAAGATGTGGCAGGCATTGAAGCGTATTTGCAGAACCTGTATGATGCAGGTATCTCCGCAGTTATCGTTGCTGATCCGGCGATTATCGAGGTAGCGCTGCGTGCCGTGCCAGGTCTTGAAGTGCACCTTAGCACACAGCAGTCTACATTGAACTGGCAGGCTGTGAAGTTCTGGAAGGACGAAGGGCTGCCACGTGTGGTGCTGGGCCGTGAAACAAGCTTTGAAGAGATTGAAGAGATCAAAAATCATGTGGATATCGAGATCGAAGCTTTTATACATGGTGCGATGTGTTCCTCTTATTCAGGACGCTGTGTGTTGTCCAACCATTTTACAGACCGGGATTCCAACCGTGGAGGCTGCTGCCAGTCCTGCCGCTGGAAATATGATCTCTTCGAGGACGCAAGAGAGGGTACGGTCTGGGTAAGTGAAGAGGACATGCAGATGAAGGCTCCCGCACCGTTCAAGCTGGGTGAAAATCAGCTGCCTCTATTCCAGGAGCAGGATAACGCCTTCTCTATGGGTTCGAAGGATCTGTGCATGATCGGGCACATCCCTGAATTGATTGATGTCGGTGTTGACAGCTTCAAAATTGAAGGCCGCATGAAATCCATTCACTATGTTGCAACGGTGGTCAATGTATATCGTCAGGCGATTGATTCATACATGGCTGATCCTGAAAATTATGTGCTGAAACCCGAGTGGGTGGAAGAGATGAATAAAGCGGCGAACCGTCCGCTGAATACCGGATTCTTCTACGACACGCCTGATCACGAGGATCATATCTACGAGCCTGAAGAGAAGGCTGTGCCGTATGACTTCGCCGGTCTCGTTATGGATTATGATGCTGCTACAGGCATGGCAACGATTCAACAGCGGAACCACTTCAAACCGGGACAGGAGATTGAATTTTTCGGTCCAAACGGTACGTTTTTCAAACAGGTGGTTGGCGAAATTCAGGATGAAGAGGGCAATGTGCTTGATGCTGCTCGCCATCCGTTACAGCTGGTGAAAATGAAAGTGGATCAGCCAGTGTCTTACTTTGATATGATGAGAAAAAAGAAGTAAATGATATACCTGGTTCTTGTATAAGTTGAACGTTCATTTACACGTTAACGAAGAGGACGGAAATAACCTGAAAAAGCGGAGCTAAAAGCTTTCTGCAAGAAAGCTACATCGGAAGCATAAACTTCGCCTTTATCACCGGATTTTTCCCTTTGGAACAGGGAATCGAAAAAATCTGGGGATAACCGCTACTCTCCAGGTTGTTCTGTCATCGGAGTGGATTGGGTGATCGGAATGAGAAGACTTGAGTCTGGAATGTCCGTAGACAACGAGTTATTTTCGGATATGGTCAGATATGAACACGAAACGATTAGCGGGACGACGATTACAAACTCGAATGTTGGTTCACCGATATTTTGGGGCTGTAGCCTGGATCATCTTGTATTTGATACTTGTGATCTTACGAATGCGAGATTTTTTGCCGGATGTACAATGGATCATTGTACATTTATTCGTTCTGACTTGCGCTCTGTTGGCATGGCCAAAGACGAAGCTGTTTTCACCAACTGTGAATTCTCTTCCTGTGATATGAGAGGCATGACCTTAGAAAATGCTACCTTTATCGACTGTTCTTTTGTTAAATGCAGATTCAATGATCGGATTTTACAAGTGGCGAAAATCGTCAATTGTTCCTTTACTGGGAAGCTGGTGGATATTACGTTTGAGGGAAATGGCAGACAAAAACTAATCGCCAACTTTGAGAACTGCATCCTTGACGGGGTTCGTTTTGTCGGCTGTGACCTGTCGCAATGTATTCCGCCAAAAGCCAAAAATCATCTGTATGTTGGACAGATATCCGCACGTGTCAAAAAGGCTATGAAGGAGATCGAAGATGACCTTATACTGTCTGAAGACGATCGGAAAATACTGAGTCGAAGCTTGCGCAAGCTTGACTCTATGGAACAATACATGTTTAACACGGCGTATATGAAGAAAATATATGGTGAGTTTTTTGTTGAGCGATTTTTCAGTAGTCTGGGGGTATGGGAAGCTTCGTCTTAAGAAAGAATGAATGCTAACCGATTGCTCTGGATGGCTGTATGAAAGCTGGCTGCAAGTAGCTAAATGTACCCATTAATCCACCTACAGTACTAAAGGATAACAAAAAGCATCTCCAAATCACCGGAAACAAGGTGGAGGAGATGCTTTTTTTGAAAATAAACCTCCCTATATCGGTAAATCGGTCTCATTTTTTTATAGAAAAATAGGAAAAAAGTTGTAATATATTTCCGAGGAATTGGAGGGAAAGAGGGAATGTTGTCGAATACTACATATTTATAGGGGAGAGATAAAAATCTAACAAGAAAATGAGTGGCAGGTGAATGGGATTGGTTCAAAAGAAGGATAAAGACAGTGGGGAACAGTTTACACAGCCCGAACAGGCTAAGCCTGATAAGACACAGAAGGTAAAGAAAGCTAAACCGGTCAAAATCAAAAAAGAAGGAGGCAATAAAAAGCCTTTCAAGATTGATTTTAGTAAAATCCGGCTTAATCGGCTTAAGACGGATTGGGTGAAAAAACAGCTGAAAAATCGGGATTGGAAAGGGCTCGGAGGAACTTCGTTTAGACAGATCAGAAAGGTGAATCCAGCCAAATCTGTAGGGGTTAAGCTTTTCTTGATCTTTTTTGCAGCAATTATGATTGTGGTTGTGAGTTTAGGTCTATTGTCCTATTCGAAGGCTAAAAATACGATTGAGGCCAATGCATCCAGAGCAAATCAGGAGACTATTGATCAAACCAAACAGAAGCTTGATATCATTCTGGAGAGATTTGTAGATACGTCTACTCAGATTTTCTTTGATCCAGAAATGCAAAGCCTGCTTCAAAAAATGTCAGATCCAAATCTGACTGCCTATGATACATTTGTGAATACGAGCTCGATCAATAAGCAGTTATCGAATGTTGCATTTACAAATAAATCCATGGAAGCGATTTATCTTGTACCTACAGACGAATCCAAATCAGTGATGGGCACAGGCAACAGCAGTTCATCCATGGGAAGCATACGTCAGGAACCATGGTACAGTGATCTAATCTCGCAAGGCGGATACCGCTGGCTCCCTACAGAGCAGAAGGCAGACGGATCATCCGCAACCTTCCGAATTGCACGTTCCATGAAGAACCTGCAAGGCACGACACAGTCCTATGTGCTGATCATTGAGTTGAAGCTGGAGGTGCTTGAGGAGCAGTTGAAATCACTGGATCTGGGGACGGGTTCGGTGCTACAACTCATTGCGCCTGATAATCGAGTGGTCGCTTCTACCGTAGCGGGTCATACTGGTAAAGCAACAGACCTGGCCTTTGTCAAAGATTTAACGGAGGCAGCCGGAAGTACGAATGCCGAGTATGATGTGGATGGTAAAGCAACCAACATGCTGGCTGTATACAGTACGATGGATACATCTGCCTGGAAGCTCATTGGTTTGATTCCGACCTCCATGCTGGTGAAGGACGCAAAGGGTATTTTGACACTGACCCTGTGGATGGCACTTGTAGATGCTGCTATTGCCGTATTAATTGGTGTATGGATGGTTCGCATGATTGCACGCCCACTCAGCAAGTTGAAAGATTTGATGCAGGAGGGTGCGAAGGGTAATCTGAAAGTAAGGACCCCATTCGCTTCCAAAGACGAGATTGGGCAGTTATCCGATGCATTTAATACGATGATGGAGCAGATTACGAATCTGGTTGAGCAAACCAATCGTACTGCACAGGAAGTGCTGGATACAGCCGCGGAACTGAGCAACGCTTCCAAGAAAACAGCGGTATCTGCATCCGAGATCGCTGTAGCGACAGAAGAAATTGCTGGTGGTGCAGGCAGTCTGGCGACAGAAGCAGAGAGAGGCAATGAGTTGACGGACAACATCTCTCGCCAGATGGAAAGTGTCATTGCTGCCAATGAGGAGATGGGCGATTCAGCCCGCCATGTGGAGAAGTCCAGTCAGACGGGAACACAGCATCTGAATCAGCTGATGACCAAAACACAGAAAACCGAAGAAATGATCGGTTCATTGATGAGAAAAGTGGATTCCCTGAAAGAAAGCACATCCTCTGTCCTGAAAGTGCTGGATGTTATGCAAAATATTACGAAACAAACGAACATTTTGTCTCTGAATGCAACCATTGAAGCGGCACGTGCAGGAGCTGCAGGTCGTGGATTCATGGTTGTAGCGGATGAAGTTCGTCAGCTTGCAGCCCAATCCAGACAGTCCATTGATATGGTCGGCGAGATTACGGACAAAATTATGACGGAGATGAATGAAACGGTTTCGGCCCTGTCTGATGCCTACCCGTTATTCAAGGAACAGATGGATGCGGTGAAGGATACCAATGTGATCTTTGCTTCTGTACAGGAGCAGATGGGTGCATTTGTGGAACGTCTTGGTATGGTTACAGGCTCCATTGGAGAACTGAGCAAATCTCAGGCTACGCTGTCTGAAGCGATGAGCAATGTCAGCGCGGTTGCTGAAGAGTCCTCGGCCACTTCTGAGGAGGTTGCTTCACTGAGCAGTGAACAGCAAAATATCAGTAACCAGCTAGTAAGCCTGTCTGGTAAGCTGGAAAGTGTATCCAATGAACTGAAAGACACATTGTCACGTTTCACCATATAAAATGTTTATCGGACCTGTCCCTGATCGGGGCAGGTTTTCTTTTATTTTTCCGGATAATTCCAACCAGGTTAACGGATAATAGTTGAAAACGGCAAGGGTGGAATATACACGTGCAATTGCAGCTTGGATGGAAGCGCCGCATAGCGATACTTTGCGCGGGCTTGACACTCATTTTTACAATGCTCGCACTAAGACTTGGGTGGGTTCAGATGGTGCAGGTGAACCGGGTGATGCCAGGATATCAACGAACGCTCCGTGAGATGTCTGTTCTGCAGCGTGAACGAGGTGTAATGCTTGATTCGGGCCGAGGGCAGTTTACGGATCATCATGGACGTTTATTAACCGGCAGACTTGAATGGGGGCTTGTTTTTTTTCAAGGAAAGCACAAATTGGACTCGAATTCGAAGGCGGACAAGCATAAGAGGCAGTTCAAGCTTGAACAACTGGCGTCAATACTAAATAGCCGGACAGATTTGCTCAAAGCGGAGTGGCAGCAGGAGCAGACGCCTCATTTCTGGACTGGAGGCGGGACAGAGCCCATTCGGCTAAATGAAATGCAGCGGGAACGCATACATGAGCTGCAGATCGATGGAATTGATGTCTATCCGGTTATGGTGAGGTACCCTCACAAAGCAAGCGGCAGTCAATGGTTGGGATACTTGAATGAACAACCAGCCATCTCCGGGCGGTCAGACAGCCACCAGGATGAGGTGAAGCAGCCATATGCAATGAAATCTGGAGCTGCCGGGCTGGAGAGAACACTGGAGCCTTTATTAAGGGGGATCGGTCCGACTTTGGTATCGCGGATGGTAGGGGGAAATGGACAGGTTATTTCGGAGATGCAGCCACGAGTTATCGCACCTGCAAATAAACACTATCCTTTAATGGTGGAAACGACAATCGATGCCGGGATACAGCAAGCCATTGAGGACCTTACGCAATCTTTCGGGATGCAGGAAGGCGCGGTCGTTGTGCTGGATGCGACTAATGCAGATGTACGTGCCATGGTGTCACGCCCTTTTTACGATCCGCAGCATGTGGACCCTGAGAAATCCTCCTCCTGGGGAAATCGAGCTATCCAGGCAGCGGTGCCAGGCTCTATTTTCAAAATTGTGACTGCAGCTGCCGCACTGGAGAATCGGGTCGTTTCCCGGAATGAGCCGTTCCACTGTGAAGGCAATTACGGAAAATATGGTCTTTCCTGCTGGAAGCAGCATGGACATGGGGAACTGAATCTGGAGCAGGGCTTTGCAGAGTCCTGCAACATTGTTTTTGCTGAAACGGCCCGCAGACTGCAAATGGAGCAGTTGGAACAGACAGCGGAGCGTCTGGGTCTTACACGTGCTGTGGGCTGGCAGGAGCAACATATTGCGGGCATGCCTGTGTTAAAACATTTTGATCACGAAGAGCCAGGGCGTATTCGAACAGATGCTCTCAAGTCTGACGGATGAAGGAGCCAGAATTCAGACAGCCATTGGACAGCGGGATGTTCTGGTTACTCCATTGCAGGCAGCAAACCTGGTGGTGACACTGCTGCATGAGGGTCAAGTGACTGCTCCCCGACTTGTACAGCGGATCCGGTATGCGGACGGAGGCACAATGCTGGAGATGCCATTACATGTATCTCCATCTGCAGCGGGAAAAATATCTCCGGCTACCGCACATCAATTAGTAAGCTGGATGCATACCGTTGTCCGTGAAGGCACAGGAAAATCCCTGCAGTATGCAAGATGGCATGTTGCAGGGAAGTCAGGTACGGCTCAGGTGATGCAGAAGGGTACACCTAAAAACCATCAATGGTTTATAGGATATGGCCCCATTGAAGAGCCTAAATATGCTGTGGCTGTGCTCGTACAGAACGTCTCTCCAAGCAGCTCTCATCAGGCCACAGCTTTATTCGGGAAGGTAATGGACTACCTGGCAAGCCCGAAGTGAGCTGTTTTGTCCTGAACTACAGTTTACTCTTCACCAGTCTTTCTGGAAGAACCGGGGGCAGGCGAGTCCATCACAAGAGGTGAGGAGTCGAATTCGTCCTGCGGCAGATGAATCCATTTTTGCAGGTAACCTTGCTGAAGCAGTTCTTTTAATAGAATCAGAAGCACAGGAGAAAGTACAACCCCTGCCAGTCCAAAGATCGAGAGAGAAATCAGCATAAAGGAAAGCATCAAATAAGCAGAAGAGACGCCAATCGAATTGCCCGAAATTTTAGGTTCAAGCAATTGACGAGTCAGCATCGTTACGGCCAGAATGACAATCAGACCGATGGCAAGCACGCTGTCTCCCACAATAAGTAAATAAATAATCCATGGAATGAATATGACAGGCACGCCGAGCAGCGGTACCAGATCAAAGATGGCACAGACGGCTGCGATTGTAAAAGCGTTGGAAGTTCCCAGGATCAGCAGTCCTGCATATATCAATACGAAAGTAATAAGCATCATAATGATCTGTGCTTTAATGTAGGAACGAATGGTCTTGAACACATGGGTGCGCATAAAATCGTTAGCCGTTTTTAATGTCTTTGGCATTTTGGCACGAGCGAACTTACGCCAGGATTCAATCTCGATGCTGAGAAAAAAGGCGAGAATGATCGCAATCCCGAAGTTGGTTATAAAGGAAGAGAATGAGCTGAGAAAACCGATGATAAACTGTGCCCCGCTGGTAACCCATTTGGACAAAAAACCGGACAGGGTAGCGAAGTATTCATTGATTTTATCCAATATGCCTTCGGGGAGGGCATCTGACTTGTCCTGTATAAGCAGTACCAGATTAGTGAATTCACGCTGAATTAACTCAACATATCCCGGGAAGTTGACCTGAAGATCGGAAATTTGCGAGACGATGAAGAAACCAACGCCAAAGAAGCCGGCAGTGATCAGCCCGAGAAATAACAAGAGAGAGATGGTTGTGCCCAGCACTTTGGGCAGCCCTTTGCGATGCAGAAAACGGGCTAATGGTTCAATCATCCAGAATACAATAAATGAAAGGAAAACGGGCGCAGCGATGTGATACAATTTACTAAAAATGAACATGATAACGTACACGGTTAGCACGAGCAGAGCGATATCAAAAACGGTACGCCCGTATTTTTTATACAACGGCAGCATGGACATAGACTCCTTTGCAGGTAAAAATTAGATTGTATTTATTGTACATGATAGCGGTGTTTTGGGGAAACAGCATTTAAGTTATTTGATTATTATGATAAAATTAAAGGCGGTTTATTTTAGATAGTGCCTATGAGCCGTAAATAAGCAGGAGAAGTGGGGAATCAACATCATGACAACGATGCTTCAGAGTATTTTACTGTGGTTATTGTATCTGTCCTCTTTTTACGCTTTTATTCCAAGTCTGATTAGCAGACTTTTTGGTTTTCGTGTATTTAGAAGGGGAAATAGCGATACAGCCTATGCTTTAACATTTGATGACGGACCAGATCCGCAATATACACCTCGTTTGCTTGATATGCTGCGAGAGCATGACGTCAAGGCCACCTTTTTTGTTGTGGGAGAGCATGCGGAGAGTCACCCGGATTTGATCAGACGTATACATGCAGAAGGCCATCTCCTCGGGATTCATAATTATATTCATAAAACCAACTGGTTGATGCGTCCGCGAACAGTCAGGGATCAGATCGAACGAACGGGTCAGATTATTGAAGAGATTACAGGTGAGAAAACCTGCTATTATCGTCCGCCATGGGGCATTATGAACCTGTTTGATTTTTTCAGCAAAAAGGATCGTAAAATCATTCTGTGGTCCGCGATGTTTGAGGACTGGAAATCCAGCGTAGGTGCAGAGCAGCTGACGAAACGCATGCTTCGGAAGTTAAAGAGCGGAGAGGTATTCCTGCTGCATGATCGGGGCACAACCCTGGGAGCAGATGCAGAAGCGCCAGAGCAGATGCTTGAAGCGCTGGCAACCGTGCTTCAGGAAGCGAAGCGCCGTGGATTAACCAGTGTTCGAGTGGATACGCTGATGTATGGTGACCGAGCAGCTGCCCATGTGAGTCAAAACGAAACCCATATCAACCTGAAGCTGTGGAAACGTGTTGTGGTTGCTTTATGGTTAGGTTGGGAGAGGCTGTTTCACTGGGTATACCATCTGAGAACGGCTTCCCCGGAAGATCCAATGCTGCATTTCCGTTCCAGGGTATACCACGGTGCAAGGGTAGAGATGGGGCAAGGATACGTTATGCAGAACGGAGATCCGATGATTGAACTGCATTTTGATAATCAGAAATTATATGAGCTGGGAGTAACCTCACGTTCAAGCATGCATCTGGCGATTCGTATGATTCGTACCATGGAACAGCAGCTGCCTGACCTGGCTGAGCTTGTTGCGGCCGATCCTAAGCTGCGTTCAGCCAAAGCCATCTATGGTGTGAGTATGATTAATCGTGGACCCGAGAAGTTTGGATTTACGATTCAGGAACTGCCTCCAGGGCCATTCAGCATGGCCTCCAGGTTATATCTGAAGCTGCTGCTTAGTGTTATTCATCCGGCAGGCACAGAGCGTCTGAAGCAGCGTACAGATCAATTGGTGCCTAAAATGATTGTTATGCCGGTGGAGGAACTGATGAGGCGCTACGGACAGCACCATAAACTTGCTGCTGCTTCGACTGAGGATAGGCGAGACGAGTCCATTCTGCTCGAAAATGAAATTTTGCCAGAACGAAACTAAACAACGAACTGAAATGAAATGGAATCATACGAGAATTTTCAGAATATAGGCCATGGACTTATTATGCAATGATAAAAAGGATGCGCTCGGCCAGTGTGGCAGAGCGCATCCTTTATTTATTTCAAGTTATATTTAGTGCTTGTATGATTGCAGATTAAATTTTCAATACGCCGCCATTGCTTGCGTTGGTTACAAGCTTGGAGTAGCGGGCCAGATAGCCGGTTTTGACTTTTGGCTCGAAGCCTTTCCAATTGGCGCGGCGACGTTCGAATTCCTCATCGCTGATGTGCAGCTCGATGATTCGATTGTTCAGATCCAGCTCGATAATATCTCCTTCTTCAACAAAGGCAATCGGACCGCCTTCCGCAGCTTCAGGAGAGATATGTCCGATACTGATACCGCGGGATGCGCCGGAGAAACGTCCATCGGTGATCAGACCTACTTTAGCACCGAGGCCCATACCTACGATCTGAGAAGTCGGAGCGAGCATTTCAGGCATACCTGGACCGCCTTTTGGCCCTTCATAACGAATGACGACGACATGTCCTTCTTTTACTTTGCCGTTAGCAATGCCTTCAAGTGCTTGCTCCTGGGAGTCAAAGCAAATTGCAGGACCTTTGTGGTATCCGCCAACGGAAGGATCAACCGCACCCACCTTGATGATCGCGCCTTGTGGTGCAAGGTTACCGAACAATACAGCCAGACCGCCTTTTTCGGAGTGAGGATTGTCCAGTTTGTGGATTACGTTGGTGTCTTTGATCTCCTGACCTTCCACGTTCTCGCGGATGGTTTTACCTGTAACCGTAATACAGTCTGCGTGAATTGCACCTGGTTTCTTGAGCAACTCGTTCAGCACTGCGCTTACGCCACCTGCATTATGAACGTCCTCGATATGCAGGTCGGAAGCAGGAGCAAGCTTTGCCAGATGCGGAACACGGTTAGCGACTTCATTGATCCGCTCGATTGGATATTCGATGCCAGCTTCATGAGCAAGAGCCAGCGTGTGCAGTACAGTATTCGTAGAACCGCCCATCGCCATATCCAGCGCAAACGCATTGTCGATCGCTTCTACCGTTACGATATCACGTGGTTTCAGATCCAGCTTGATCAATTCCATTAATTGCTTAGCGGATTGTTTAACAAACTCACGGCGCTCTGGAGCAACAGCCAGAATTGTTCCGTTACCCGGCATAGCCAGGCCCATCGCTTCTGCGAGGCAGTTCATGGAGTTAGCAGTAAACATACCGGAGCAGGAGCCGCAAGTCGGGCATCCAAATTGCTCAAGCTCAAGCAAGCTTTTATCATCAATTTTACCCGCCTGGAATGCACCTACGCCTTCGAATACGGACGTGAGGGAGAGGGCTTTACCGTTGCTGTCACGGCCTGCCTTCATCGGGCCACCACTTACAAATACGGTAGGGATGTTGCAGCGCAGTGCGCCCATCATCATACCAGGAGTGATTTTGTCACAGTTCGGGATACAAACCATGCCGTCGAACCAGTGTGCAGACACAACCGTTTCCACTGAATCCGCGATGATGTCACGGCTTGGCAGGGAGTAACGCATACCGATGTGGCCCATCGCAATCCCGTCATCTACCCCGATGGTGTTGAACTCAAACGGAACGCCGCCGGCTTCACGAATGGCATCTTTAACAATTTTACCGAATTCCTGCAGGTGCACGTGACCAGGGACAATATCAATGTAAGAGTTACATACCGCAATAAACGGCTTGCCGAAATCCTCTTCTTTAACGCCCGCTGCACGGAGCAAACTCCGGTGTGGTGCGCGGTCAAAACCTTTTTTGATCATATCGGATCGCATCTTATTGGCTGACATGGTGTATTCCCCCCAAATATATAATATTGAGCAGCATGAATGGAAAAATAAATGGCAGTGCATCTGTCGTTTAATTTCATCCGTACTCTAAAAAACAGACCGGTTATTCCGGTTAGAGGCTTTCCGTAGTTTGTGCATTCTCTGTTGCTTTAAACCCGTGAACACCCGGTTTTTCTATAGAGTCTATCACAACCCTCGTCATATTTCTACAATCAATAGACAATAGAAAAGAAGCCAGATTCCATTTTCATGGGTTTGGCTTCTGAAATGGTGGGGAAAGTGATGTTTATTTTAAAAGCAACCCTCTTCAAGGTAAAGTCAGCTGCTTCCGCCTTTACGACCGATTTCACGATAGAATTCTGTATTGTGGTTCTCGGAAGTCGCTTCGCCACCCTTGCGACCGATTTCCTTATAGAAATCTGCATCATGAGCATCGGAGGTGGCTTCACCACCTTTTTTCCCAATCATCTGGTAGAAGCTTCGGTCATGGTTTCTTGAAGTGGCTCTGCCGCCAAGCCGTCCGGCTTCCTCTCTGCTCATCTTGCGATCTGATGTATGCCCTCGTGCCATTACAAATCACTCCTTATGATTATAAGTTGTTTTTTGCAGTGTGTATCCTGAATTACCACATCATTTCCAGCCTGAAACAAAAAGGATGGGTTTTTATGGATATTAGGGCTTTGGTCCGAGTTAGAAGTAAGAGAATCTCAGGGTATCAGGCTGAACGTTTGAAAGCACCAGGCCGATGCAAGGAAATTCGCGTAATGTCCGGTTCAATCAGTGCCTTGAAGGTACGGCGCACAAGCGGATGAGCCAGCGTAATGGCAAACAGCACAGCAGCGACAAGGATGATTGGAACAAACAGCGCACTTCCCATATAACTGTAGATTCCTGACCAGATCGCCAGCCGTACAAGGAAGCCGTGCAGCAGGAAAACGTATAGAGTACGCTTGCCCAGATCGGTTATTTTGGAAGTCAGATTAGGCACCCAGGCCAGGAAAAGCAATGCGGAGACAATCTCCAGCAAATACACCCCGAGACGAAGCACTCCGGCATACCATTCATGATGACCCAGTTCGGCAAACGTTTTGCTCCCAAGCAGCCAGCCCGCTGAGATATTCAAGCCGCCGCAAGCGATGTAGATCAGCATGGCAGCAGAGAGAACAGCAGCTGCTCTCCGGCCCCAGCCTGGAACAAGGTATGAGCGAATCACGGCACCGTAATCGTAGCCAAGCACAAAAAATGGCAGGAAAACAAGGGTGCGGCTAAAGCTTAGCCAGAATCCGTCAACAGGCATATAACCGACAATAACCCCTAGAGCAATGGAGGCGATTAATCGTTGATGCGGCTTCCAGTTCATCGTCAACCAAACGAGCAGTCTCCAGCAGAAATGACTGGCGAGGAACCATAACAGCAGATAAGGTGCAAAAAAGGAAAGCCGCATATGGGGCGTATGGAACACAGTTGCATCCATCAGGGCGTAAAGCGTTTGAAACAGAACATATTGAATGGCGATCTGTTTCAGCACATTGCGTGCGGCAGTCCCTCGAATGGAGGATCTGGCGAAGTACCCTGTAACCCAGACAAAAAGCGGCATATGGAAGGTATAGATCCACATAAACAAAGCCTCTGCCCCTGCGAAGCGTGTAATGAGCGGCTCCAGTGCGTTCGCAGCCAGTACGCAGACGATGAGCATGAAGCGAAGATTGTAAAAGAAAGATTCCTGATCATTCTGAATCAGTATCCGGTTTCTCATGATGCTGCCCCCTATTAAAACCTCATTCAAAAGTTATATATCTGTATCAAGGGTAATATGAATTCAACGGAATAATTGTGATTTAATTCACATTAGTAAGCGTTATCTTTTCTCAAACATGTGACAACAAAAAGAAGGCTTCGGGATTGACAACGATTGCGTGCGGCATGACAATGGAGGAAGAAGATGAGGTAGTCAATATTAAGGAGGAAGGCAACATGTCAACGAGTCCCTTTCCAAGCCCTGATATTATTACATTCGGGGAAAGTATGGGGTTGCTGACGGCCAGAGATACGAGAGGGCTTGAATATGCAGCTACACTGGACAAGACATTTGGAGGAGCAGAGAGCAATCTGGCCATTGGCGTAGCACGACTTGGACATACCAGCGGCTGGTTTGGACGTCTCGGTAAGGATCCGATTGGAAACATGATTCTGAAAGCCATTCGCGGCGAAGGCGTGGATGTCTCCCGAGCGAAATTAAGTGATCAGGAGCCTACTGGGCTAATGATTCGTGAGAACGCTTCCGGGAAAGCCTCGGTGCATTATTATAGGAAGTTATCTGCAGCAAGTGCAATAACGCCGGATGATCTGGACCCTGAATATATCGCCGGTGCGAAGATTTTGCATGTCACAGGTATAACTGCAGCCATTAGCGAATCGGGACTCGCCACGGTTGAAGCCGCTATACATATCGCCAGGCAGGCAGGTGTGAAGGTGAGCTTTGATCCGAACCTGCGCCTCAAGCTGTGGTCAGCGGATCAGGCTCGCCCTGTACTGCTGCGTTTGGCTGAGCAGGCTGACTACTTTTTACCGGGTCTGGATGAGATGAAACTTTTATATAACGAAGATAGTGACCAGAAGGTGCTTGAACGATTGGCAGCCATGGACGCCGTGTGCATCGTTAAAGGTGGCCCTGATTTGACCTATGTACTCGCGGATGGTACCCTAACGGAAGTTCCGTACTTCAAAGCAGATCAGGTTCTCGACACCGTAGGCGCCGGGGACGGATTCTGTGCTGGCTTCCTGGCTGGTTTGTTGAAAGGATACACCCCGCAGGAAGCGACTCGACTTGGTAATCTGACCGGTTCGATGGTTATACAGGCAGTTGGTGACTGGGAAGCACTTCCGACCTGGGCACAGGTCGAGGCCAGGCTGAATAACGTTGCTCACGTCGAGCGTTAAGTTCCGTTAAAATCAGGATGACTCATCTTCGTTTTCCAAATGTAAAGTTTGTATTCACAACCACCACATTGACAAGGGAGAGAATGAAATGAAGAAGCTTCAACTGCTGCAAAAAATGACGGACAATGGTGTGGTGGCGGTTCTGCGCGCAGATTCTGCTGACCAGGTCATTGCGATGGCCGAGCAGGCCATTGCGGGCGGCATCAAGGTTATCGAAATTACGATGACCGTTCCAGGTGCGCTTAAAGCGATCGAAAAGCTGAGCCGTGTATATCACTGGAATACGCAGGACCCGGAGAAATTTGCAATTATCGGAGCAGGAACCGTGCTTGAGGCGCAAACGGCAAGAGCGGCGATTATGTCAGGTGCCGAGTTTGTTGTCGGGCCTTCTCTTAACCCTGAAACCGTGCAAATATGTAATCTGTATCGTGTGCCTATTCTGCCAGGTGTCATGACGATCGCTGATGTGCAGCGTGCGCTTGAGCTTGGCGTGGATATTATCAAGCTGTTCCCTGGAAATCTGTACGATCCGTCCATCATTAAAACAATGAAAGGCCCTATGCCGCAGGCTAATTTTATGCCGACAGGCGGGGTGTCCCTGTCCAATCTGGGTGAATGGATCAAGGGTGGAGCAGTAGCTGTTGGAATCGGTTCTGACCTGACATCAGAGGCTGTGAAAACAGGAGATTTGAGTCATGTTCGCCGCAAAGCGGAACAATATATGGAAGCTTATCGTAAAGCCAAGGCTGAATAGAATGTCAACATGGAAGGGAGCCTGCGGCAAGCAGGCTCCCGCTTCCATAAGTTGCGGCAGTTGCGGAAGCACAGAAAGGTGATTGATATTGAGAAATCGTTATAATACCGGGCGCAAGAAGAGGGGCATTGGCAAGTTTCTGCTCGTACTTCTGGCGCTCATTGTTATTGGATGTGGATATGTGGCATGGAAGCTGTTCACGCCTTATGGACCTCAGGAGGCAGCTCAAGCGGCGATGGAAACATCCGGCGGGGTGACGGTCAGTGAGCAGGAGAACTGGATTGATTTCAAGCCTGATAAGCCAGCTGGCAAAAGTGTGCTGTTCTATCCTGGCGGTCTAGTTAAACCGGAAAGTTATGCCCCTCTTGCTCATGAGCTTGCAGCGGCTGGACATCATACAATTATTGCTAAAATGCCGGTTAATCTGGCTGTGATCAAGCCGAATCTGGCGGACGATATTTTGGCTGCATATCCGGATGAGCAGTTTGTTATGGGCGGCCACTCTCTGGGTGGATCTATGGCTTCACGGTATATAGCGGCACATCCCGAAGCGCTAAAAGGCATCTTTTTTCTCGCATCCTATCCAGATGAAAAAGGAAGTGTACAGAAGCTGGATATTCCTGCATTGTCCATTCTCGGCACCAACGATGGGGTCGTTAATATGAGCAAGTATCAGAACGGACGTATGTACTTGCCGCCAGATACGGTGTATTACACGATTGAAGGCGGGAACCATTCCCAGTTTGGTGACTATGGTCATCAGAAGGGGGACGGTGAGCCGACAGTCAGCGCAGAGGATCAGCTAAAGCAGACGGTCAAAACAGTGCTGTCCTGGTTAAATACCATTAAGTAGTCACATTCGCAGTGGAGGTGATCCCAAGTGGCTGTGCTGAAGATTCAGGGGAAAAGTGTTGCCTGTAAGGCCATTTTATTTGATAAAGATGGAACTTTGCTGGATTTTCTGCAATTATGGGGCCCGTGGGCTGAAATTATGCTCTCACAGCTGCAGGTCTGGATGCAGGAACACGGGGCCTCCTTCACCGTAGAGCTGGAGCATGTGCTGGGTACTCTTCACGATTCACAAGGTCGCATTAATGGATACGATGTACAGGGACCGCTGGCGATTGCAACGGTAGATGAGTGTAACGGATGGCTTGCCGGTCAGCTCTATGCTGCCGGGACACCCTGGAATGAAGCGATTACGATAATTCGCGGGTTTTCCAGTGCAGCAATGAAATCTGTGCGGGAGCGAAAATCTGCTGAACCGTTGCCTGGCCTGCTTGACTTGCTGCGGCGCTGCAAGGATGCTGAGCTTTCACTTGCAGTGGTCACATCGGACAGTACAGCCGCGGCTGAAACACATCTGGAGTGGATGGGGATTCATTCTTTTTTCACTTCCATCGTCGGCTGTGACCGGGTAACGCGCGGCAAACCTGATGCTGAATCGTTCCTGCTGGCTTGCCGGGAGTTATCCGTCGAGGCACATGAGGCTGTAGTCATTGGAGACAGCAACGGTGATATGCAGATGGGGCGCCATGCGGGAGCAGCCTTTACGCTGGGATATTGTCCTCAGCTGGATCAGAGTTCCTATCTGCATGAGGCAGATGCCGTCATTCGTCACTATGATGAACTGGGCATCGGGTTAAAGGAGGAGAGAGAATGAACGCGACAGAGCAGCTGGCTGCCTGGATTAAGGAAAGTTCGCGCATTGTTTTTTTTGGAGGAGCCGGTACGTCTACGGAAAGCGGTATTCCCGACTTCCGCTCGGCTGCGGGATTATATCAGACAGAGCAGCACTCTCCTTATCCGCCAGAAGAACTATTGAGTCGCCATTTTTTTGATCAGCATGCGGATATTTTTTATGACTTCTACCGAGGAAAAATGCTTCATCCTGATGCGGAGCCTAATGGCTGCCATCGTTTGCTTGCAAGACTGGAGCAGGAGGGAAAGCTGCACGCTGTCGTTACACAGAATATCGATGGTCTTCATCAAAAGGCAGGCAGCAGCAACGTGCTTGAGCTTCACGGCTCGGTTCATCGCAATGCCTGCATGGACTGCAAGCAGTTCCATTCCTTGCAATACGTTATAGATTCGAAAGACATCGTCCCTCGCTGTGCTTCTTGCGGAGGGGTAGTCAAACCGGATGTGGTGCTCTATGAAGAAGAACTGGATCAGGCAACGCTGTATCATTCCATTGATGCCTTGTCATCAGCTGATCTGCTGCTCGTAGGTGGAACCTCACTGACGGTATACCCGGCAGCTCAGTTGATTACGTATTTTCAAGGGAAACATACCGTGCTGCTCAACGCAACACCAACTGCGTATGACCACCGGGCAGATGTATTGATCACCGAGCCGATCGGAGAGGTCATGCAGGAAGTGGATAGGCTCCTGGGTTAATTCCTTGGTTAATTCTGTGGAAAGAAGGGATTCATGATGGTCTATGTAGCTGCTGAAGCGCGTTATGAAACGATGAAGTATAACCGTGTTGGACGTTCGGGGCTCAAGCTGCCAGCAATTTCACTTGGACTGTGGCATAATTTTGGCGGGATAAACAGTTTGGAAAATGGGCGCAGCATGGTTACCCGTGCGTTTGATCTCGGTATTACCCATTTTGATCTGGCCAATAATTATGGTCCACCCCCAGGTTCCGCAGAGCAGCTGTTTGGGCAGGTGCTTGCTCAGGATCTGAAGCCTTATCGTGACGAACTGATTATATCCACCAAAGCGGGATATCATATGTGGCCGGGGCCTTATGGCGAGTGGGGATCTCGCAAATATCTGATCTCCAGTCTGAATCAGAGCTTGAACCGAATGGGGCTGGATTATGTTGATATCTTCTATTCCCACCGCTATGATCCGGACACACCGCTGGAAGAAACCATGATGGCACTCGACCAGATTGTGCGCTCCGGCAAAGCACTTTATGTGGGTATCTCCAATTACCCTGCAGAGCAAACGAAACAGGCTGCCGAAATTTTGAAAAGCCTGGGTACACCGCTCCTGATTCATCAGCCAAGATATTCCATGTTGGATCGCTGGATTGAAGACGGGCTTCAGGACGTGCTGGATGAGTACGGTGCAGGCAGCATTGCATTCTGCCCGCTGGAGCAGGGAGTGCTCACGAACAAATACCTGAATGGCATTCCTGAGAATTCACGTGCCAAGGGTCCTTCCGTATTTCTGAATGAAAACAACATATCGCCAGAAACACTTCGCAAGGTACGTGCACTGAATCAGATGGCTGCAGCACGCGGTCAAAGTCTGGCCCAGTTTGCACTGGCATGGGTACTGCGCAATGGACGAGTGACGTCTGCACTGATTGGCGCAAGTCGCCCTTCCCAGATTGAAGAGAATGTAGCTGCGCTGAGCCAGCTTGAGTTCTCCTCCGAGGAACTGGAGCGAATTGAATCCATTCTTCATCCCGAGCCTGCGAACAAAAACAAGGAATAACATCCGACTCTTTGCCACGGGCAAGCATCACAAATAAATCATGCCCCAAAAGTGCATCTTAGCCATAAAGGCTGAGGTGCACTTTTTTTATTTCGACGGTTGGTTTGATTTCACATATTCATGAGAGGTGTGAGGCCCTTTGACTTTATCAGCAACCTCTACTCCCTTTTTTAGCGCAGTGGAGGAGTTTTCCCTTTTGCTGCTTTTAACGGACGCGTGAGAAGTTTCTCCCGATAAAGGCTTGGCGCTTCTCCGTGGAAGCGTTTGAACTGTTTCGAGAAATACAATGCGTCCGGCATGCCCACCGAGGCGGATACCTGCTCAATGGATAGATCGGGACGCTCGCGCAGCAGCTGACGCGACTTGTCAATCCGCAGCTTCAGCAAATAGGTGACCGGGGTGAGGCCGGTCTCCTGCTTGAAAATACGGGAAAGATAAGCCCGGTTATATCCTAAACTTGCAGACATTTGCTCGATGGACACAGGGTAAGCGTACTGAGTAGACATATATTGAATCATCTGTTTGACCGTTCGCCGGATGGAGGATTCACCTGCAGTCAACGTGGGCCCCTCGGACAGGTGATTCTGGGCTTCGGCCAAAATCATGTATAACGTGCCAAGGGAAGTGAAGTGGGCGCTCTCTTGACGCTCGGCAAAAGCATCCTGCATGACCGCCAGCCAGTTCGAGATATCACAGGAGGTTCCGGCATGAAAAACAGACTTTTCCGGGCGGAAGCCAGCTTCTTCCGCATGCTGGGCTGCCTGACTGCCAGTAAAGGCTATCCAGCGATATTGCCATGGATTACGGGGATGTGATTGATAGCTGACCAGTTGGCCCGGATGTATAAGAAAACAGTCACCTGCGTAGAGATCGTAGGTGTGCAGCTCGGTACGAAACGTACCGTCTCCCTTTTCTACATAATGCAACAGATAATAATCATACAGCTTCGGCCCGAGCGCATGTCCGGGCAGCGTCTGACTGGCTCCGGCAAACAGGACATGCAGAGCCCCCTCGTCATAATAGACCGGATTGGATGCAACCGAATAACTGAGCGCGCCACTTTTGCCGGAGGTGGATTCCTGTATGGAGCGGGGAGTGGATACCTCTGCAGTGTTAGGAGATGTTTCTGCCGAATTTGTGTTTGAGTCCTTCATAGCTGTTCCTTCTTTCCTACGTTTCCTTGTTCACTTATTACCATCATTATAAGATGAAAGGTCACATTTATCCATATGAATCACACATGGTTTCATTTCAAGTGAGATCGCTGCCTTGTATAATAACATTAAGAAAACCACAACAAAGAGGCGAGGTGCATCAGCTTTGAAGGCAACTGAATTGCAACAAAAGTTTATTGAGAGGTACGGAGAAAGTGGAGCGGACATCCGTGTATTTCATGCCCCTGGACGTGTGAATCTGATCGGTGAGCATATCGACTACAACGGTGGTTATGTACTTCCGGCCGCGCTTGAATTCGGAACGACCTTGCTCATTCGCGAACGTACGGATCACAAGCTGAATCTGGCTTCCACGAACATGACTTACGAGGGAACACTGGACACTGTCTCCATCGGTCAGGAGAAAACGGGAGAATGGACAGATTATCCGGTTGGCGTCATGGTAGAGCTGGAAGGCAAAGGCGTGAAGGTGACCAAAGGATATGATTTTCTGTACCACGGCGAGATTCCGAACGGGGCGGGACTTTCCTCGTCTGCATCTCTGGAGGTGCTCACCGGTTATGCGGTTCAGGCGATGGAAGGGGTATCGGAGATCGATACAGTTGAGCTTGCGCTTTTGTCCCAGAAAGCAGAAAATGAGTTTGTTGGTGTCAACTGCGGCATCATGGATCAGTTTGCTGTAGCGAATGGAGCTAAGGATCATGCCATCTTGCTGATGTGCGATACGCTGGAATACGAGAAGGTTCCTTTCCGTACCGGTGCGTACAAGCTGATCATTGGCAACACAAACAAACGCCGCGGTCTGGTCGATTCGGCTTATAATGAGCGGCGCTCTCAATGCGAGCAGGCACTTGCCATTTTGAAGGAACAGCTGCCTGCACTGAATTACCTGGCTCAATTAAAGCCGGAGCAATTCGTAACTTTACAGGATCAGATCAAGGATGAGAAAGTCAGACAGCGTGCCGAGCACGTTGTAGAAGAGAATGCACGGGTGCTTGCTTCTGTTGAAGCGCTGCGAAACAATGATCTGGAAGCGTTCGGCCAGTTGATGAATGCTTCTCATGATTCGCTGCGTGATCTGTATGAAGTCAGCTGCACTGAGCTGGATGTTATGGTAGAAGAAGCTCGGCGTATTCCGGGCACATTAGGTGCGCGCATGACAGGTGCAGGCTTTGGCGGATGTACAGTATCTCTGGTGCATGAAAATGATGTTGAACGCTTTGTGAGTGAAGTGGGTGCAGCGTATGAGGCGCGTACCGGTCTCCAAGGTGATTTCTACGTATGTGGTGTAGGCGAAGGCGTTAACGAACTCAAGGAGGCGAAGTAAAATGGCAATTTTGGTGACAGGTGGAGCAGGATATATTGGTTCTCATACAGTGGCAGCGTTGCTTGAGCGCGGCGAAGAGGTTGTTGTACTGGATAACTTGCAGACAGGACATCGCGAGGCGCTGCTTGGTGGCAAGCTGTATGAAGGGGACCTGCGTGACAAGGAGATTTTGACAAAGCTGTTTGCGGAAAATTCAATTGATGCCGTCATTCACTTTGCTGCGAACTCACTGGTCGGCGAGAGCATGAAAGAGCCAGCGAAATACTATGACAACAACGTATTCGGTACATTGTGCTTGCTGGAAGCGATGAATGCAGCGAACGTACGCCGCATCGTCTTCTCATCTACAGCAGCAACCTACGGTGAGCCTGAGAAGGTGCCAATCGAAGAAAGCGACCGTACTGAACCAACCAACGTATATGGTGAAACCAAACTGATGATGGAGCGCATGATGTCCTGGTTCGATAAAGTACAGGATATCAAATACGTGTCTCTGCGTTACTTCAATGCAGCCGGAGCACATGAAAGCGGCAAAATTGGTGAAGATCACCAGCCGGAAAGCCACCTGATTCCACTCGTATTGCAAACAGCGCTGAAGCAGCGTTCACATATTGCCGTATTCGGTGATGACTACGCAACAGAAGATGGCACATGTATCCGTGACTACATCCATGTCAGCGATCTGGCTGATGCTCATCTGCGTGCCGTAGATTACTTGCGCAAGGGTGAGAGCAGCAACGTGTTTAATCTGGGTAACGGAACAGGCTTCTCGGTAAAACAAGTGATTGAAACAGCGAAAAAGGTAACAGGTCTCGACATCCCGGTTGTTCAGGAACCACGTCGTGCGGGCGACCCGGCTGTATTGGTGGCTTCTTCTGCCAAAGCAAGATCGGTTCTGGGCTGGAATCCAAAATGGACCAACCTTGAAGATGTCATTCAAAGTGCCTGGAACTGGCATCAATCACGTCCAGAAGGCTACGGAAAAAACTAGGAGGCGAACATCTTATGTCACAGACTCAACCTGGAGCAGAAGCCACAGAGCGTACACCCGAGCAGCAGGAAGCACTGCATGCCATTGAGCGTCTGGTCGCATTTGCCTTACAGAAAAAACTGATTGAGGAAGCAGACTATGATTATAGTCGCAATCTGCTGATGGAGCAGTTCGGATTCTCCGAGCCGTATGCTGGTGAACTGGATACAACGATACCTGACGGGCCACAATCCATGCTGGATACGTTGATTGATTACGGGTATACCATTGGGCTCATTCCCGAGAACAGCGACACATTCCGTGACTTGCTGGATGCGAAAATTATGGGTCACCTGATGGCGCGTCCATCGGAGGTCGTACGTGCTTTCCGCCACACGGAGCAGACTGAAGGCATCGAGGCGGCAACATCGCAATTTTACGACTTGTCTATTAACTCCAACTATATTCGGATGGACCGCGTTTCAAAGAATGTGTATTGGACGCAGGACACCGCTTATGGCGAGATGGAGATCACGATCAATCTGTCCAAGCCGGAGAAAAGTCCGAAGGAAATTGCCATGGCCAAGCTGCTTCCACCGCCGGTATATCCAAAGTGCCAGCTGTGCCGTGAAAATGTAGGTTATGCGGGTCGGGTCAATCATCCGGCTCGCCAGAATCTGCGCGTCATTCCATTGCAGCTGAACAATGAGAAGTGGTTGTTCCAATACTCGCCGTACGTGTACTACAATGAGCACTGCATTATTTTCCATCATGATCATGTGCCGATGAAGCTGACGAAGGATACCCTGCGCAGACTGCTTGCTTTTGTTCAGGAATATCCGCATTACTTTATCGGGTCTAACGCCGATCTGCCAATCGTGGGCGGTTCCATCCTGACACATGACCACTTCCAGGGCGGACGTCATACATTTGCGATTCAAAACGCACAGCCAGAGGCAGTCTTCCGTCACGCGGATGCACCAGGGCTGACACTTAGCCTTGTCAAATGGCCGATGTCCGTGATGCGTCTGCATTCACATGATCCTGCGGAACTGCTGGAAGCGGGTAATGCTGTTTATGAAGCATGGAAAGTGTACAGCGACTCCGCAGTAGAGATCGAAGCATTCAGCGAAGTAGACGGGGAGAAAGTGCCTCATAATACGGTAACACCAATCGTTCGCCGCAGTGCGGATGGTGGTTATGAGATGGATCTCGTTTTGCGTAACAACCGTACAAATGATGAGCATCCGGAAGGCATTTTCCACCCGCACCGCGAGATGCATCATCTGAAAAAAGAAAACATCGGTCTGATTGAAGTCATGGGACTTGCTATTCTACCGGGACGTCTGAAGCAAGAGCTGGACGGCATTGCCGATATTCTGGCAGGCAATACCGAGCTTGCAGCAGCTGCCCAGGCAGCAGATCACGAGTTGAACAAACATTTGCCGTGGACAGAAGAGTTGAAACAGAGCCACGGCTCCAGCTTGACAAAGGAAGAAGCAATTTCACTTGTGCAGCAGCAGGTGGGCCTGAAATTTTCTGAAATTCTGGAGCACGCAGGTGTGTACAAACATGATGAGGCTGGACGGCAGGCCTTCCGCCGCTTCGTAAGCAGCATGGGGTATACAGAGTAAGAAGGCAGCAAAAGCAATTGCGTTAAAGGCACAAACATATCAAAAGGCATTCGTTCGACGATGAACGCGTGCCTTTTTTGGTATGAATCAAAGTGTGAATGTTTCATGATTATGTATAATGGAGGGAGCATCCAAGCAGAGTCCAGTGTGCAACCAAATACATATTGAAATGGGGACGAGTTCATGGAAAAAAGTCCGCTTCATATTCCGTTCATTTCCGATGCAAAGGAACTTAAAAGTATGGTAGGCGAATCAAGTGAGCGTGTGCGCCACAAAGTGATTCCGTATGTAGATTCCCATGTGCAGCAGTTTATAGCGATGTCACCTTTGTTTTTTTTGTCAACCTCGGATCGTGATGGGAAAAGTGATGTATCTCCGCGTGGAGACAGCCCCGGCTTTGTTCATGTACTGGACCCTTATAGACTGGTTTACCCGGAACGACCCGGCAATCGCCGGATTGATTCCTTGTTAAACATTTTATCAGACCCGGGTGTGGGAATGCTGTTTGTGATACCAGGATTAAATGAGGTGCTTCGTATCAACGGAACAGCAAAAATTACAAAGGACGAAGAGTTCATTACAAGCATGAACTGGAGCGGTAAAACGATTGGAGCAGCGGTCATTGTGGAGGTCGAGGAATGTTTTATGCATTGTCCAAGGGCCTTTGATCAGGCTGGGCTATGGGATACGGCGACATGGGCAAAGTCTGAACATCTGCCGTCCATGAGTGAAATGATTCGTGCCCATCTGCAGATCAACGGATTGAACTAAAGTGAGTGGCTATGGATTTGTTTTTCTATAAACAGGGTACTATAATTGAGGTTGCACTAAAAACTTAACTCCATTGGAGGCGATTATAGATCATGAGATCTTTTCAATTTTATAACCCGACTCGTCTGATCTTCGGTAAAGGACAGCTTGAAGCGCTGAAAACTGAAGTGCCGAAATACGGCAAACGGGTTCTGCTTGTATATGGCGGTGGAAGCATTAAACGCAGTGGACTGTATGATCAGGTGCTTGGCTTGCTCAAGGAAATCGGAGCAGAGGTCACTGAACTTGCAGGTGTAGAGCCTAACCCTCGTCTATCAACTGTGCACAAAGGTGTAGACCTCTGCAGAACAAACGATATTGAGCTGATTTTGGCGGTTGGCGGAGGCAGCGTGCTTGACTGTGCCAAAGCGATTGCTGTTGGTGCGAAGTACGATGGAGACATGTGGGACTTTGCGCAGCGTAAGGCTGTTGCACAGGACGCTCTACCACTCGGCACTGTGCTGACAATGGCAGCTACGGGTTCGGAGATGAACTCGGGCTCTGTTATTACGAATCAGGAAACACAAGAGAAGCTGGGCTGGGGCAGTGCCTATTCTTTCCCTGCGTTCTCCATTCTCGATCCAGTGAATACATACACGGTACCGAAGGATCAAACGGTATACGGTATGGTGGATATGATGTCTCACGTCCTGGAGCATTACTTCCATCTGGACCCGAACTCACCGGTTCAACTTGGCTTCTGCGAAACGATTCTGCGTACAGTAATGGAAGCGGCCCCTCGTCTGGTTGAAGATCTGGAGAACTACGAGCTGCGTGAAACCATTCTATATTGCGGCACGATGGCACTGAATGGTGTGCTGAACATGGGACTTGCAGGAGACTGGGCTACCCATAATATTGAGCACGCAGTATCTGCCGTTTATGATATTCCACATGGTGGGGGACTTGCTATCTTGTTCCCGCACTGGATGAGACATAATATTGATGTGAAGGTGGAGCGTTTCAAACGTCTCGCGATCAATGTATTTGATGTGAATCCTGAGGGCAAATCGGATAGACAGATTGCCGAAGAAGGCATTGATGCACTCAGCCAATTCTGGACGTCGATTGGGGCTCCAAACCGTCTGGCGGATTATGATATTGATGACAGTCAGATCGAAGTTATGGCGGATAAAGCAATGCTGTTTGGACCGTTCGGCAACTTCAAAAAACTGCAGCGTGAAGATGTGGTATCCATTTACAAGGCTTCCTTGTAATTAAGATATACGAAGACCAAGCGAAAATTGACATCAAAGCATATGCAGGATTATCTATCAGAACGCAAGTCTCTACTGGGCTTGCGTTTTTTGCTATGCTGTGAATTCGCGTATTCGAGTGAACTGGAGCATTCGTGAAGATTGTGATGGTAATCCCCATTAGCGGCTTCTGAATACATCTAAGGAAAGATTTTGAAACATTTTCCCTGAATGTACGTATTTATTTACATGTGGAATGCACAGTTTGGAGAATTTGCAGCAGAGAGAGGAGGAAGAGGGGATGGAAGCACTTTATTGGGGATGTCTTATCGGAGGCGCTGTTTTTGCCATAGTGAGCCTGGTGCTGGGTGACTTGATTGACGGCTTGCTGGATGGGGCCTTCGAAATGCCTGGTGTTGATTTTTTTAAACCTGTTGTACTGGCAGGGTCCATTACTGCTTTTGGTGGAGCGGGCATCCTGCTGACACGGTACAGCTCGCTCAGTGTGATGTCAAGTCTGATCTTATCCCTGCTGATCGGTATTGCTGCAGCCATGCTGGTATTCTTCGCATATATCAAGCCGATGCGTAACAGTGACGTTTCAATTGCTTTTTCGATGAAAGAATTGGCGGGCAAGATCGGAGAGATTACAATTCCGATACCGGCAAACGGATTCGGTGAAGTCATGATTCGTTTTGCATCCGGAAGTACGATTCAGACGGCATCCAGCTTCGAGCAGCTTCCCATTGCGGCGGGAGCGCGAGTGGTTGTTATTGATGTGGTGGATGGCGTGCTGAGGGTATCCGAGTGGGATGATGATGTACTTAAAGAAATGTGAGGTAGTGAGTGATCCGATTACGGGGCAAGGCTCACAATGCAGGAAGTCATTTTAAATACTTACGAGATAAGGGGAGAGATGTGAATGACAGCTAATCTGGATTGGGATGTGTTATTGATTCCTGTTGTGGTTATAGGGGTTATTTTGATTCTGGGTCTGGCCTTCTGGGCAAGATACAAGACGGTTGGACCGGATGAAGCGATGATTGTGACAGGTTCATTCCTGGGCAGCAAAAATATATCCGAGGATGATTCCGGGCGCAAAATTAAAATTGTTCGCGGCGGCGGTGCGTTTATTCTTCCTGTATTCCAGCAGTCTGAATTTATCTCATTGCTTTCGCACAAGCTCGACGTCTCCACACCTGAAGTGTACACAGAACAGGGTGTTCCGGTTATTGCTGACGGGGTGGCGATCATCAAGGTTGGAAGCGCTGTAGAGGACGTTGCAACGGCGGCAGAGCAGTTTATCGGCAAACCGGTGGACTCTCTTAGAGGCGAAGCGCAGGAAGTGCTGGAGGGCCATTTGCGGGCCATTCTCGGTACGATGACGGTAGAAGAAGTGTATCGTAACCGGGACCGTTTCGCTCAAGAGGTACAGGGCGTGGCAGCTCGGGATTTAAAAAAGATGGGTCTGCAGATCGTTTCCTTTACAATCAAGGATGTTCGTGACAAACAAGGATACCTCGATGCGCTTGGTAAACCAAGAATCGCAGCCGTGAAGCGTGATGCCGAGATTGCCGAAGCAGAAGCGATGCGTGATGCACGGATTCAGAAGGCAAATGCGGAAGAGCAGGGACAAAAAGCCGAGTTGCTTCGTGATACCAACATCGCAGAGGCAGCCAAGGAGAAAGAACTGAAAGTAGCGGCATTTAAACGGGATCAGGATACCGCCAAAGCGGAAGCTGACCAGGCTTATCACATTCAGGAAGCTCGTGCCAGACAGACGGTTGTTGAAGAGCAGATGAAGGTTGAACTCGTACGTAAAGAGCGTGAGATTGACTTGCAAGAGAAGGAAATTACCGTTCGTGAGAAGCAATATGATGCCGAAGTGAAAAAGAAAGCCGAAGCGGATCGTTACGCGGTGGAGCAGGCTGCGGAAGCGGACAAAGCAAAACGCATGCGCGAAGCCGATGCGGTACAATACTCGATCGAAACCCAGGCCAAAGCAACAGCCGAGCAAAAGCGGCTTGAAGGTCAGGCGATTGCGGATGCAGAGCGCGCCAAAGGTACAGCGGATGCAGAGGTTATTCGTCTTCGCGGTCTTGCCGAAGCGGAAGCGAAAGAGAAGCTGGCGGAGGCGTTCCAGAAGTTTGGCGAAGCAGCAGTACTCGATATCATTGTCAAAATGCTGCCTGAGCTGGCTGGTAAAATTGCTGAGCCGATCTCATCCATTGATAAGCTGACGGTGGTAGATACAGGCAAAGGTGAAGGGGCTGCGCGTGTCAGCAATTATGTAACCGAACTGATGGCTACAGCACCCGAAATGTTGAAAAGTGTGTCAGGCATCGACGTAGAGCAGCTGATTAAAGGTTTGACGAAAACAAAAGCAGCTGTACCCACGGCTGTGCAATCGAGTGAGCCTGTGAAGGCGACCTCACCAGTTATCGAGAGCCTTGTGGAAAGAAGCGAGAACTAGGAGCAGCATTACAAGGCTTGTCTATTGACCTTAAGGCGAATTTTTGTTACTTTTTAAGCGAGACGTCCGGCGCGGTTTGCCCGCTCCGGTCGTTTTTTTGTCTGTAACAAGATGTGTGCGGCACATCCAAGATGGTGTGAAAAAAGAGGTGCAAAAATGAGCAGCCTGCATGTAAATAAAGCGCTAAATAATAATGTAATTATTGCACAGCATCCCGAGCATGGTGAAGTCGTGGTCATCGGCAAAGGCATCGGCTTTAATCGGAAGCCGAGTGATGACATTCCGCTGACGGCTGTGGAGAAAATGTTTATTTTGAAAAACCAGCAGGAGCAGGAGCAGTACAAGCAGCTTCTACCACAGGTAGATGAAGCGTTGATCGAGATTATTAATGAAGTCATAACGTATATTGCAGAGCGTACGGATGTTCCGCTTAATGAACATATTCATATTGCCTTAACGGATCATATTTCTTTTGCCTTGAAGCGAAAAGAGCAGGGCATCGTCATTCAGAACCCTTTCCTATACGAAACACGGGAGATATATCCCGATGAATATCGGATGGGAGAGTATGCGATTCGTTTGATCAAGGAAAAAATGGGTGTGGACCTGGGCCAGGATGAGATCGGGTTTGTGGCTTTGCATATCTATAGTGCGATGACAAACCAGAATATCTCTCAGGTGAGGGAGCATTCGCAGTTAATTACGGATCTGGTGAATCTGGTTGCCGATCAGCTGGATTATTCTTTTGAAACGCAATCATTGGATTATTCCCGTCTGTTAACACATCTGCGGTTTGCTTTTGAGCGTATACGCCGCGGAGATAAGGTGGAGGAGCTTCACAAGCTGGATTCGCTATTAAAATTGGAGTATCCCGAAATGTACTCGCTTGCATGGAAGCTGACCAAAGTGATGGAAAAACGACTCAAGCTGCCTGTTTATCCGGCAGAGGTTGGATACTTAACTATACATCTGCAGCGACTGAACCAGCGGAAAGACGAAGAAAATCAGTAAAGTATGCTCTGAAATAACAAAGGAATAACGTTTTTTTCTGTAAAGGCTTGCACTGCGTGCAAAGTGATGCTACAATGGTGACCGTAATCAAGCAACTGAATAAACATAAGCGACGTGTTACTGACTCGATCAGGCATGAGTTAATTTGAGTGTGATTGTTCTACCTTTTTAAGGGTATGCTATACCCCAAGGTAGGCACAGTTCACTTTTATTAGTTCATGCCTTTTTTTGTGTTCCCTTGCTTGCATCACGACATACAGATTTAGACGAAAGGAAGAATACGACGCGATGTTTAAAAAGCTTTTTGGAGTATTGCAAAGAGTAGGTAAAGCGCTCATGCTGCCAGTAGCGATTCTGCCAGCCGCAGGTTTGCTGCTCGGAATTGGTAACATGCTGGTCAATCCTGATTTCCTGCAGTACGTTACTGCGCTCGATACCCCTTGGGTAAACTCGATTGCAACCATTATGATGAACGCAGGTCAGATCGTATTTGATAATCTGGCATTGCTCTTTGCAGTCGGTGTAGCGGTCGGACTGGCTGGCGGTGAAGGTGTTGCAGGACTTGCAGCCATCATCGGTTATCTGGTCATGAATGTAACTTTAGGTTCTGCTGTAGGTGTTACCCCTGCCATGATTGGCAAGGTGCCCGGTTATGCGAGTATCCTGGGTATTCCTACATTAAGCACAGGGGTGTTTGGAGGTATCATTATCGGTATCGCCGCAGCACTGTGTTATAATCGGTTCTTCAAAATAGAACTGCCGTCTTACCTGGGGTTCTTCGCGGGTAAACGTTTTGTTCCTATCGTTACTTCGGTCGTTTCCCTGATTCTCGGGTTGCTGCTCGTAGTGATCTGGCCTCCGATTCAGAACGGATTAAATGCGATTTCTCACTTCATGGTGGATACCAGTCCGACCTTGTCGGCTTTCATCTTCGGTGTTGTGGAGCGGTCACTGATTCCGTTCGGTCTGCATCACATTTTCTACTCTCCATTCTGGTTTGAGTTCGGTGAGTATGTGAACAAAGCCGGCGATGTCATTCGCGGAGACCAAAAGATTTTCTTCAGCCAGCTGCGTGATGGTGTTGCGCTGACAGCGGGAACGTTCCAGGTTGGTAAATTCCCATTCATGATGTTCGGTTTGCCAGCTGCCGCGCTTGCGATGTACCATGAAGCAAGACCTGAGCATAAAAAGTATGTTGCAGGTATCATGGGTTCTGCTGCACTGACATCGTTCCTGACAGGTATTACAGAGCCGCTTGAGTTCTCGTTCCTGTTTGTAGCACCGATTCTGTTTGCTGTACACTGTATCTTTGCAGGTTTGTCCTTCATGACAATGCAACTGCTTAATGTCAAAATCGGGATGACCTTCTCAGGTGGTTTCATTGACTTCCTGATCTTTGGTATCATTCCAAACCGCACGCCATGGTGGGACGTTATTATCGTTGGTCTGATTCTGGCGGTAATCTATTATTTCGGTTTCCGATTCATTATTCGCAAGTTCAACCTCAAAACGCCAGGACGCGAGGAAGCTTCTGCTGAGGCTGCATCGAGCGGTGGTGCTTCAGGTTCTGCGGATGATCTGCCGCATAACATTCTCGAAGCGTTTGGCGGTAAGGAAAATATCAAACATCTGGATGCATGTATCACTCGTTTGCGGATTGAAGTTAATGAGAAATCGAATGTGCAAAAAGACCGTTTGAAGCAATTGGGTGCATCTGGTGTGCTTGAAGTGGGTAATAATGTTCAAGCCATCTTCGGAACACGTTCCGATACGATTAAATCCCAAATGCAGGATATCATTGCAGGGCGTACGCCTGCACCAGCTCCGGCGGCAGAGGTTAAACCAACTCCTGAAGAGGAGAAGGCGCAGGGAGAGCAGGGCGAGCGCATTGTACCAGAGGATATCGTTATGCCGGTTAATGGTGAGCTGCTTGATATAACCAACGTACCTGATCCGGTCTTTGCCGAAAAGATGACAGGTGACGGGTTCGCTATTTTGCCACATGATGGCACGATTACCTCCCCTGTGTATGGTAAAGTATTTAATGTATTTCCAAGCAAACATGCCGTAGGCATTATGTCCGATGGCGGCAAGGAAGTGCTTGTTCACATAGGTGTCAATACGGTGAAACTGAAAGGTCAAGGTTTCAACGTACTGGTTCAGGAAGGTGACCTGGTATCTGCGGGTCAGCCGATTATGGAAGTGGATCTGGAGTACGTCAAAGCCAACGCTCCGTCCATCATCTCTCCGGTGATTTTCACCAACCTGCCAGAAGGCTCTAGCGTCACACTGAAGAAGAGTGGCGTGCTCAAAGTTGGCGATCAGCCGATCATTGAGATAAAATAAGAACTGACCCAACGATGGCAAGCAAGTGTAAATATATGCAATGCCTAAACCAAACTACCGAAAGCGAGATGATTGTAATGCAACAAACATTCAGAATTACAGACGAAGATGGTATCCACGCACGTCCGGCAACTGCCCTGGTTAATACAGCAAACAAATTCAAAGGTGCTGAATCCTTTGCAGAAGCTAACGGCAAAAAAGTGACATTGAAATCCATTCTGGGCGTTCTTTCCCTCGGTCTGGAGCAAGGTGACACCATCAGCATTATCGTTGAAGGTGAAGGCGAAGCAGAAGCTCTGCAAGCTTTGACTGACGTTATGGTTAACGAAGGGTTGGGCGAAATTCATGCTTAATGTTTCCGGGATCGCGGCTTCGGCGGGTATCGCTATCGCCAAGGCGTTTATCTTGGAGCATCCTGACTACTCTGTAGAAAAACGCCAAATTAACGACGTTGACGCAGAGATCGCTAAACTCGACTCGGCTCTGGGCAAGTCCCGGGCTGAGCTCGAAGCGATCAAAGAGCGTACTTTACAAGAGCTTGGCGAGAAAAAAGCTGAAATTTTCGCATCGCATTTGCTCATTCTGGATGACCCGGAACTGATTGATCCGGTAAAAGCCAAAATCGCTGATGAAATGATCAACGCAGAATTTGCACTTAACGATACAGCATCGCAATTCATCTCCATGTTCGAAAATATGAAGAGTGCATACCTGCAGGAACGTGCGGCAGATATGCGTGACGTGACTAAGCGTGTGCTAAATCACTTGCTTGGCATCGACTTCATGAGCCCGGCGGAGATCAGTGAAGAAGTGATTGTGCTTGCGGAGGATTTGACACCTTCCGATACAGCTCAATTGAACCGCCAGTATGTTAAAGGTTTCGCGACGAACATTGGTGGACGGACTTCTCACTCTGCAATCATGGCTCGTTCGCTGGAAATTCCGGCTGTAGTCGGAACGAAGGACATTTTGTCTCAAGCGAAACAAGGCGACCTGATCATTGTTGACGGTCTGGACGGCCACGTTCTGGTTAACCCTACAGACGACGTAGTTGCTGAATACCGCGCCAAACAGGAACAGTATGATGCACAGCGTGCGGAGTGGAGAAAACTGCGTGACGAACCGACAGTTACAGTGGACAACGTTCATGTGGAGCTTGCTGCTAACATCGGTACACCGAATGATGTAACAGGTGTATTGGAAAACGGTGGCGAAGCCGTAGGTTTGTACCGTACCGAGTTCTTGTACATGGGCAGAGACAAGCTTCCTTCCGAAGACATTCAATACAATGCTTACAAAGCGGTACTTGAAAAAATGGAAGGCAAACCGGTCGTTGTGCGTACACTCGACATCGGTGGTGACAAAGAGCTTCCTTATCTGGATCTGCCAAAAGAAATGAATCCATTCCTCGGCTTCCGCGCAGTTCGTCTGTGTCTGGACCGTCTGGATATCTTCCGTACACAATTGCGTGCGTTGCTGCGTGCAAGTGTACACGGAAACCTGCGTATCATGTTCCCGATGATCGCAACACTGGGTGAATTCCGTGAAGCAAAAGCTGTCCTGCTCGAAGAGAAGGAAAAGCTGGTCGCTGAAGGGATTGCTGTTTCCGACAGCATTCAACTCGGTATCATGGTCGAAATTCCTTCAACAGCTGTAATGGCGGATCAATTCGCCAAAGAAGTGGACTTCTTCAGTATCGGTACGAACGATCTGATTCAGTACACGATGGCTGCTGACCGGATGAACGAGCGTGTATCTTATCTGTACCAGCCTTACAACCCGGCCATTTTGCGTTTGGTTAAAATGGTTATCGATGCAGCGCATCGCGAAGGTAAATGGGCTGGCATGTGCGGTGAGATGGCAGGAGATGAAACAGCAATTCCATTGCTGCTTGGTCTCGGACTGGATGAGTTCAGCATGAGCGCAACTTCCATTCTGCCAGCACGCAGCCAGATCACCAAGCTGTCCCGTGCGGACATGCAGGAGCTGGCAGCCAAAGCGTTGGAAATGCAAACCGCTGAACAAGTGGTTGAACTCGTTCAAAGCATTCAAGCGTAATTTTGCCGGAGTTTCCTCCGGATTTGAGGTTTTCTTTTTCCGAATTAAAGGGCTGCCTTGGGCAGCAATATCGCCGGTGTCCACGAATAAAGTGGGTGCCGGCTTTTTTTGTTTTCACGCTTGAAATGGTAGTCGCGATGCACGCTACAAATAAATGCAAAAAATCCCCTTGCACAGGGAGGTAATACCTCATTACGTACAAGGGGATGACATACAGTCAATAAACAGTACATGGGCTAAAAGTTATAAATCAATGCTCAGCTGCAAGCACAATTCAGTACAGGTTTACGTGCCGCAGTCGTTTCATCCAGTCGCGTGACGGGTGTGCCATAGGGTGCATTCAGCACTACTTCAGGTGTTTCTTCCGCTTCCTTGGCGATGCGAATCATCGTATCAATAAATCCGTCGAGCGTTTCTTTGCTTTCGGTCTCGGTTGGCTCAATCATGATACATTCCTCAACATTAAGCGGGAAGTAGATTGTTGGCGGGTGATATCCAAAGTCCAGCAGACGCTTCGCCACATCCAGTGTGCGTACACCGTACTGCTTCAGTCCGCGTCCTGACATCACAAATTCATGCTTGCATACACCCGGATAAGGAATCTCATAGTGAGGTGCGAGACGAGCCATCATATAGTTGGCGTTCAGCACGGCACATTCGGATACACGGCGCAAGCCTTCTGGACCATAGGTACGAATGTAAGCATAGGCACGAACCAGGATGCCGAAGTTGCCATAGTAGGCTTTTACCCGGCCGATGGATTGATCTCCTTCATAATCCAGTGCATAAACACCCTGAACATTCTGAACAACCATCGGTTTGGGCAGGAACGGGATCAGACGGCTTTTCACACCGACCGGACCTGCACCCGGTCCGCCGCCGCCATGCGGGGTGCTCATCGTTTTGTGCAAGTTCAAATGCACCACATCAAAGCCCATATCCCCTGGCCGTGTAATGCCCATAATGGCATTGGAATTGGCTCCGTCGTAATAAAGGAGGCCGCCAGCCTCGTGTACGATCGCCGCAATCTTTTGAATGTCCTTCTCAAACAAGCCGAGTGTATTCGGATTTGTCAGCATCAAGGCAGCGGTATCCGTTCCAACCGCTGCACGTAGCGCCTCCAGATCAACAAGACCATCTGTACGGGAAGGGATCGTGACCGTTTCGAATCCAGCCACCGTTGCGCTGGCCGGGTTTGTACCGTGAGAGGAGTCGGGCACGATAACTTTGGTACGAAGCTCGCCGCGACTTTCGTGATAAGCGCGAATCATCATCAATCCGGTCCATTCGCCATGTGCTCCCGCAGCGGGCTGAAGGGTTACGGCATCCATGCCAGTCAGCCCGGCCAGATCCTGCTGTAACGTATACAGCAGTTCCAGCGCACCTTGAAGGCTCGATTCATGCTGGTAAGGATGGATTTTGGCAAAACCGTTATACCGGGCAACATCCTCGTTAATCTTCGGGTTGTATTTCATCGTACAGGAGCCAAGCGGGTAAAATCCGTTATCTACCCCGAAGTTGCGGCGGGATAATGCAGTATAGTGGCGAATGACATCCACTTCAAATACTTCCGGCAAGGCTGCAGCTTCTGAGCGCAGCATTTCCCGGGGAATCAACGTGTCGGCATCCAGACGGGGCACATCACATTCCGGCAGGGAATAAGCTACGCGGCCCGGGCTGCTCAATTCAAAGATCAATGTTTGCTCGGGAGCAGCCGATGATGCAGTTTGCAGATTGGCAGCTGCGGATTGCACACCAGTCTCGGACTGCTGATTCGCAGGTTGAACTGCACTGGTTGTATCAGAATGTGAATTTGTTTGGCCTTCCGATGAGGCTCCGGCCGCGGTCGCTTTTGTTGTCGTTTCCTGAGTCACAGTGATCCCTCCAATACACGTGCGAATTCGTCAATCTCTTCTTTGCTGCGACGTTCGGTAACGGCGATGAGCATATGTCCTGCAAGCTCCGGATAGTCCTTCCCAAGCTCATAACCACCGATGAAGCCTGCATCCAGCAGCTTCAGCTGGAGGGCATCCACATCGGTTCCTTCGGGCAGCTGGATCACAAACTCGTTAAAGGTAGGAGCTGCGAAAGTCAGGCTTACACCCGGGATCGCTTTGAACTTCTGGAGCGCATAGTGGCTTTTCTGTAAATTCAGGTCAGCGACATCTATCATGCCCTGTCTTCCCATGGTGGACATGTAAACGGAAGCACTTAACGCGAGCAAGGCCTGATTCGAGCAGATGTTGGACGTCGCTTTTTCGCGGCGGATGTGCTGCTCGCGCGCTTGCAGCGTCAGCACGAAGCCACGTTTGCCGTTGCGGTCGGTCGTCTGACCGACAATGCGACCGGGAATCCGGCGCATGTGAGCCTGGGACACGGCGAAGTATCCGCAAGTGGGTCCGCCAAGCGAAGCGGCGATTCCAAGGGGCTGCGCATCGCCTACTACGATGTCGGCACCCAGCTTGCCTGGCGCTTCCAGCAGACCGAGCGACAGCGGGTTGGCGCTCACAACGAGCAGGCCTTTGTGTGCATGCACAAGGTCGGCGGCCTGCTTTACATTTTCCACAGCACCGAAGAAGTTGGGGCTTTGAATCATGACTGCTGCGGTGTCGTCCGAAATGGCTGCTTGCAGGGCATCCCAATCCGTCACGCCATCCTTGTAACCAATCTCTACGATCTCCAGACTCAAGCCATGTGCATAGGCCTGTAATACTTGACGGGCTTCCGGATGAACGGTACGGGATACGATAAGCTGTTTGCGGCGTGTGGCAGCTGCGGCCAGATTACCTGCTTCAGCAAATGCGGTTGCACCATCATACATGCTGGCATTCGCTACGGCCATACCCGTCAGCTCACAGATGTAGGATTGAAATTCGAAGATCGCTTGCAGCTCCCCTTGGCTGATCTCAGGCTGATAGGGGGTGTAGGCGGTATAGAACTCCGAACGGGAAATAACATGGTTGATGACAGAAGGGATGTGATGGTCATAGATGCCTGCGCCGAGAAAGCTGGCGTGTGTCTCAAAGTTGGCATTTTTACCAGCTTGCTTGGACATGTGACGGGTTAGCGCATATTCATCCAGCTTGGAGGAGACAGGCAGCTCGCCCTGATAACGAATCTCCTGCGGGATGTCTTTGAACAGATCTTCAATCGTATCCACACCAATCGTGGCGAGCATCGCGCTCTGGTCCTGTTCAGTCATGGGGATATAGCGGTGCTTGCTCGTCATGCTTGCTCAGCTCCTTGGGTAGGGGTCTTTGACGTACGTGTCCGTTTATGAAAAGGGGTTCTGACGACCTCGGCTTTCAGCTTTTTGCCACGAATCTCAATCTCCAGCGGTGTTCCCAGTGCGGCATGTCTGGCATCAATCAGGGCAAGGCCCAGATTACGCTTCAAGGTTGGTGATTGGGTACCTGTTGTTACTTCTCCAATCTGCACGTCACCTGTGTAGATCGGATAATGCGGACGAGGAATGCCGCGCTCCAGCACTTCAATGCCAACGAGCTTGCGGGCAGGACCGTCATTTTTCTGCTGCAGCAAAGCTTCGTGTCCGATAAAAGGTCCGGCATTCAGCTTCACAAACATGCCAAGACCTGCCTCCAGTGGAGAGATGGTGGGCGACAGCTCCTGACCATACAAAGGCAGCTTCGCTTCAAATCGAAGTGTATCGCGAGCGCCAAGTCCTGCCGGAACCAGCCCCAGATCCGCACCGGCTTCCATCAATCCGTTCCACACCAGAGCAGCCTGCTCTGCTGATACGTACAGCTCAAAGCCGTCCTCTCCAGTGTATCCGGTACGCGATAACAGCAGGCTGACCCCGCATACGCTGGCATCCTGTACAAAGCGGAAAGGTTCGATAGAATCTGCATCCGTGCCCGCGCCTGTAACTTTGCCCAGAATTTCGACTGCCAGCGGACCCTGCAGTGCAAGCAAAGCTGTCTGCTCCGAAACATTGGTCATGTTCACGCCAGGAGTCATATGCTCTTGCAGCCAGGCCCAATCCTTGTCGATATTGGAGGCATTCACAACGAGCATATAGTGCTGCTCCGCCAGCTTGTAGATCAGCAGATCATCCACTACACCGCCATCAGGATAACACATCAGAGTATATTGGGCCTGGCCCGGTACAATTGTGGTTACATCATTGGTGGTCATGTGTTGTAAAAAGGCTTCCGCCTGCTCTCCCGTAACGGTGAATTCACCCATATGGGACACATCAAACAGCCCGGCACGCTCACGCACTGCTTCATGCTCCTTTTGAATACCGCTGAACTGCACCGGCAGCTCCCAGCCTCCAAAATCGATGCAGCGTACACCTTCATATTGAGCATACAGGGGGAAGAGTGGTGTTCTTAATAAGTCGGACATCCAATCACCTCGTCAAGGGCCGTTATCGGGCCAAGTATAGAAACGCGAAATCTGTGAATCAGGTATAGATGCTAAACAACAAACACATTCATAAGTATTGGATGAAGTCGTTTATGAAAAACACGCTGCCAAGGCCGACGATTCGATATCCTGTATTTCTTTTTTGGGGAAAAAGGAAAAGGACAGGCCAAAGAACCGGCATGCCATATAGCACGCTGTATTCTTAGGCTCTGTCCCTTGTACCTGAGAGTTACCCCGCCGCTAATGCAAACAGGTTTCCCCTTGGGTGATCGTAACGTCCGTTAAGGACGGTTAGATGCTCTCCAGAGTTGCGTCCTGTAAAAGTCCTTTTGCCTGAGAGATTCGCCTCCGCTTGTCGGTGGTTTACTCCTTCGGCGCCGCCTTATGTACATCCCCAGAACGGGTGTCACGGGCAGTCTCTCCCTTTACATTCATCCGCGGTTCATACGTAATGTAATTCACTTCAGTTGCTTCTTTCATTAAAACGTGAATCTGATCATGATGTCAAGAACAATATCATTAAACCTGTTTAAAAGACGAATATTATGTTGTTTATCGGATGAAACGTTCGTATATTCAAAATGAGTGCGTTTACTATGTTATTATTCTCCAGTATATGTAGAAAGAGTTCTTTTTGGTGATGGGACCACAGGCATGAATTTCGAATAAATTGTAAGCTATCTTGACATTTGAATGCGAAATATTTACGCTGTTGTTTGGGGAAAAGGTAAAGGTCAAAGAACGCATGCACTCATTATTGAAGAAGCGAGGCGGATATGGATGAGCGAATTGAGAAGTGATTTCCTGTACAGTGAAGAGCATGAGTGGGTGCAAACCGTTGGAGAGGATACCGTTCGGATCGGCATTACCGAGTTCGCACAGCATCAGCTGGGTGACATTGTGTTTGTAGAACTGCCTGACCTTGAAGCAAGTGTCGCTGCGGCCGAGAGCATCGGAACCATTGAATCGGTGAAAACGGTGTCGGATTTATTTTCGCCTGTTAGCGGTACGATTGTTGCAGTCAATGAAGCGCTGCAGGACTCGCCGGAGCTGGTAAACAGCTCTCCTTATGAAGAAGGCTGGATGATTGAAATCTGTGTTGAGGGAGATTTGCAGGCGGCTCTATCCGCACTTCTGAATGCGGATGCTTATCGGAAGCATATTGAGTAGAAGATGTACTGCCTGATCGGATTGATTTGTACTTACTGACATATATATTATCATATAACATTAAAAAATGATGTTCTTTGAACCTGTGTGGGCTGCCAGCTCATGCAGGTTTTTTAATGTTTTTGCAGGAGTAGTTGAACGGTTCTTGAGCCATAACCATATGAAATCAGGATAAAAATGGGGAGCGCGGACCAAGCTATGATACTGCTTCCTGTACTGTATATGATCTGGATCATAGCTCCTATAATCCTTATGTATCAAGGGTTCGAAGGAATATGACTACATAAAAACGATTACATAATCTAATGTTGTCATCATTGTTCATGACGAAAGTACGCTTTCATTTGATTGAACAGCAGCGGTTTCTCGCTTAGGATTACAGCAGGGATGTATGACACCCCTTTCAAATTTATAATGACTTGATTCAAGGAGGATAAACCAATGAGTAATTTGGACCAAACGTCCAATTCCAAGGGTGGGTTACGTGTCGGTGTGCAGCGCTTTGGACGATTCCTGAGCGGTATGGTTATGCCTAATATGGGCGCGTTTATTGCTTGGGGATTAATCACCGCGATGTTTATCAAAACAGGCTGGTTCCCGAATGAAACGTTGTCACAGCTCGTTGATCCGATGATTAAATATTTACTGCCGCTGCTGATCGGTTATACCGGGGGTACGATCGTGCATGGAACACGAGGCGGGGTCGTCGGGGCGATTATGACGATTGGTGTCATTGTAGGCAGTGACATTCCGATGTTCCTTGGAGCCATGATTGCGGGACCATTCGGGGCATGGGTGATCAAAAAGTTTGATAAATCGGTAGAGGGCAAGATCAGAGCCGGTTTTGAAATGCTGGTCAACAATTTCTCGGCCGGAATTATCGGCGGTATTTTGGGCATCATTGCCTTATTGGGGATCGGACCTGCCGTAGAGGCCATCAGCAAGGTGCTGTCTGCAGGCGTACAGGGTTTGATGAACCTGGGCTTGCTGCCGCTGGTCAATCTGATCATTGAACCAGGAAAAGTATTATTCCTGAATAATGCAATTAACCACGGGATATTAACACCGATTGCTACAGATCAGGCAAGAGAACTGGGTCAGTCCGTGCTTTATATGCTGGAATCTAACCCTGGGCCGGGTCTGGGGATTTTGCTGGCATACTGCTTCTTCGGACGGGGAACAGCGAGATCATCTGCACCGGGTGCAGTCATTATTCATTTCTTTGGCGGGATTCACGAAATTTATTTCCCTTACATTCTGATGAGACCCATTCTGATTCTGGCCGCTATCGCTGGTGGTGTAACAGGGACATTGACGTTCATGCTGACAGGAGCAGGACTGGTGTCGGCACCATCACCGGGCAGTATCATTGCTTATTTCCTGCTGACGCCGAAAGGTGGATACATCCCGATGCTTGCAGGGGTTATCGTTGCCGCGGTTGTTTCCTTCCTGGTGGCCTCTCTGCTGCTCAAAACGGGTAAACAGAAGGATGAAGATCTGGAATCGGCCTCCAGCCGAATGAAGGACATGAAGAGTCAAGGCAATACGGCAAATGCAGCCATTACGGCAGATCACCGTGATGCAGACAGAGCAGCAAATATCGGCATTGCTGCAGCTGCCAAAGCAAAAGCGGATGTGAAAAAGATTGTATTCTCCTGTGATGCAGGTATGGGTTCAAGTGCCATGGGTGCTTCCATTCTTCGCAAGAAGATGAAATCCGAGGGAATCAATGTTGCCGTAACCAACACGGCGATTAGTGAAATTCCGCAGGATGCTGACGTTGTAATCACGCAAAAAACATTAACGGATCGAGCGCGTGCAGTCGCACCCAACGCAGAGCATATATCCATTGACAACTTCCTAAAAAGCCCGGAATACGATGCGCTTGTTGAACGTTTGAAGTAAGCAGTGAACCACTGCGATACAGCTTCAAACTAGGCAGCCGTTTTCCAAGAGCCGGAGGCTGAGATATGAGTATTACCAAAAGACAACGTGAAATTGTGGAGTTCCTGCTGGAGCATCCTCATGAAGTCACGGCCGGCGAAATCGCCGTTGAAGTAAAAGTAAGTACCCGAACTGTGCATCGTGAGCTGCTGATGATCGAACAGTGGCTTGAGCCGCTCGGTATGCGATTGGAAAAAAAATCGGGGACCGGCATTCGGATTGATTCCGGTTCCGGTTCAGACGATCTCAGTGCATTACGCCAGAAGCTGGAAGGTCATGAATATGTAGAGTTTACGCCGGAAGAGCGTAAGCTCTTCATGCTTTGCATCCTGCTGGATGAGGCAGAGCCAGTCAAGCTGCTTGCTCTTGCTTCTGATCTGAAGGTGACGGTGTCCACCGTCACGACCGACCTGGATGATCTGGAATCCCGCATTCGTCAGGCGGGGCTGAAGCTGGTACGAAGGCGGGGATACGGGGTCAAAATTACCGGCAGTGAGGCGGTTCACCGCAGAGCGATTGCCGCACTGGCTCTGGAAGTGCTGGATGAGTCGGACCTTTTCGGCAGACAGCCAGAGCAGGGCGGTTCTATCGTAAATCAAAAGCTGCTCGGCATGATCGGGCATAGCGATGTGCTTACGATTGAAAATGCATTATGGCAGCCGGATATCGAATGGCTCGAAAAAATTCCTGAACGGCAGTATATGAAGCTGCTTATTCAATTATCAGCGGCAGTTGTTCGTATACGTAAAGGATTCCATATAGAACGTGCACAATCAGGAACAGGATCGGCTGCAGCTGTCTGCACTATGGCAGAGACGCATGAAGCACGAGTACCCGCTTTTATGGCTTCCCGTCTGTGCAGTGTATTATCCTCACAGCTTGAAGTGAGCTTTTCGGAAGAAGAGGAGCATTATTTTCATCAATTGTTAATGGAAACAGAGCAGCAGCTTCACTCCTCCGGTCTGCTCCCGATTGATGATCTGATTCTGATGGATCGGGTGCATTCGCTTACGGATCAGATGCAGGAAAGAACAGGGTATGCCTTTCATGAGGATCGTTTGCTTCGGGAAGGCCTGATTGCTCACATGATTCCGGTGATGGAACGCCTTGAAGGGCATCAGGTCATACGCAATCCGCTGTTACAGCAGATTCGCAAGGATTATGACATCCTTTTTGAGCAGGTAAGAACGTCGGTGTTACAAGCGTGGCCGGGAGCAGAGGTACCAGACGAGGAGATCGGATTCCTGGTTATGCATTTTGGTGCTTCCATTGAGCGGCTGCGCGCGTTAAAGCAGGACATTCGTGCAATTGTGGTATGCAACAGCGGCATAGGCTCGTCCCGCATGCTGTCCAGTCGGCTGTCCAAGGAATTCCCGGAAATACAGATTATAGACAGCGTGTCCTGGTACGAGGCCGCCCGAGTTCCGGCTGAGGAATATGATCTTGTGTTATCCACCGTTGATCTGCCAATGGAGGAAGATCAATATTACAAAGTCAGCCCGCTGTTAACCGCAGAAGAAAGTGAGCGGCTGCGCCATTTTATAAAAACAACAACGTTACAGCGGCAGCACCGCAAACCTCGCGAGATGGGGAACGAGACCCGGAATCGTTATTCCGACCCGGATGCGATGGAGGCAACACTGCTTGAGATTGTACGTGTCATTGGCAAGTTTCAGGTGCATGCCTTGGATAATGCTCATCTTGATTTTGCTCAAAGTGTGCTTGCCATGTGTAAGGTTGCTCATCGAGCAGGTGTACTGAAGGACCCGGGAGAGGTTGCGAAGCTGCTGGAGGTTCGTGAGTCGATGGGAAGTCAGAAGATTCCTGGCACCAGGCTGGCTCTGTTCCATACAAGAAGTGAGAGCATCTACAGGCCATCCATCAGTCTGTTCCAGCTTGAGGAACCGCTGCTTCAGACGATGGATGATCCCGAAGGCGTCAGTCATGTGTTATTGATGCTGGGCCCGAAGGAATTGTCCAAGGAAAGCCTGGAGGTTCTCAGTGAAATTAGTGCACTACTGTTACAGGAAGAGATGATTATGCTGCTGGGTAAAGGGAGCAGAGATGAAATTATTCATTATCTGTCCCGGGAGCTGGTTGGATTTTATCGCAGCAAAAACGAAATTGGAGGGCATTAACATGAGTATGTTAACAACAGACAAAGTCATCATGAACGCAACGGCTCGGGATAAATATGAGGCCATTCGTATGGCAGGACAGATATTGAAGGACGCAGGGCATATTACGGCGGATTATATTGACAAAATGCTGGAGCGTGAAGAGATCGTATCCACGTATGTCGGCAACGGGCTTGCCATTCCACACGGTACGAAGGAGTCCAAATCGGCCATCCTGTCCACAGGCATTTCGGTTATTCAATTCCCGCAGGGGGTTGATTTTGGAGAGGAAAAGGCCTACATGGTCATCGGCATCGCTGCACAAGGCGGAGAGCATATGGAGATTCTGACCAGCATTGCGGTCATCTGCGCCGAGGAAGAAAATATGGAAGCACTGCGTCAGGCGAAAACAGCAGAGGAAGTAATTACTATTCTCGAAAGTGAAATGGAGCTATGAAGGCTCTCCACTTTGGTGCAGGCAACATTGGACGTGGATTTATCGGCTTGATTCTCTCCCGGGCGGGATACGAGGTAACGTTCTCGGATGTGAATCAGGAGCTGGTGCGTGCTCTTCAGGAGCGAGGGAAATACACTGTGGAGCTTGCCAACGAGAGCAGGGATGAGGAGTCGGTGAGCGGAGTAACAGCCATTGATGGCCGCGATCTGCAGAGGGTCGCAGAGGCCGTGGCTGAAACGGACCTGGTGACAACCGCAGTTGGTGTGGGGATACTGAAGCATATTGCGCCAGGCATTGCGAAAGGTTTGGAGCAAAGAAGGCAAGCCGGGACTGTGCAAAAGCCGCTGCATATTATCGCATGTGAAAATGCGATCGGTGGAAGCACCCAGCTGAAAGAGCATGTGTATGCTTTGCTGGATGAGCAGGCTCGCGCGTTTGCTGATAAATATGTTTATTTTCCGAATTCGGCGGTAGACCGGATTGTACCGATTCAGAATCATGCAGACCCGCTGCATGTTCAGGTGGAACCTTTTTACGAATGGGTGGTGGATCGCTCCCAGATGGGACCTGCCTTCAAACCAATGGATGGTGTCGTCTATGTGCATGATCTGGAGCCGTACATTGAGCGCAAATTGTTTACTGTCAATACCGGGCACTGCGTTGCCGCATACATCGGGTATGTGCATGGATATGATACGATTCAGGAGGCCATTGCCGACGAAAAAGTAAAATCTGTTGTATACGGGGCTTTGCGGGAAACGGGGCAGGTGCTTGTCCAACGTTTTGGCTTCAACCCGGAGGAGCATGAGCAGTATATTGTAAAAATATTGGACCGGTTCGTTAACCCTTATCTGACCGATGAGGTAACCCGTGTGGGACGCTCGCCGCTGCGCAAGCTTTCCCCGAATGATCGTCTCGTTCGCCCGGCGCTGCTGGCTTATGCTGAAGGAATTCCTGTGGCTCATCTGGCTACGGGCATGGCAGCGGCCTGCAAGTTCGATGTATCCGATGACCCCGAAGCAGTTGAGTTGCAAAGCCTGATTCGCGAGAAGGGCGTAGCGGCTGCTTTGTCACACTATACCGCTATGGAAGAAGGACATCCGGTGCTGGTGGAAGCCGTGAAACAGTTCCATCAGATGTGATGGGGGATGCCAGTGTCAGTGTCAGTGTCAGCGTCAGTGTCAGAGTCCACAGGCTGGTAGTTGGTGAATTGAGCATAGGGTGGGCGGAGAAGGAGCATGAGCAAGAAATTCAATTCATTTTAAGGTAGAAAAATGGGGATAACGCTATAAGTTAAGCTAGTGCTAAACACTTATTATCTATTTATATGGAATTATAGATATATAGGGAAGTTAAAGAGTGTACTGAAAAGTGTTATGAATAGCCGGTCATCTTCATTATATAGAAATAAAGAAACCCTCCTCTGTAATGGTTGTTGCACTGAAGTGCACACCATTGCTGCGGGAGGGGTTTCTTTCGTTTTCGGGTAGATCGAGTTCTAACGATTCGTACGAACCCTATTTGGGTAATTTTAACGAGTTTACACATCTAACGAATCCTGGTGACGCTATTTACCTCAAAATGAACAAAAAGTGGTGGTTCGCACCCTCAAGTCGGCAAATAGCGTTTCTCAGATTCGTTAGGATTGAAAATGGCCTGAAATCAACGAAATAGCGTCTCTACGAATCGTTAGCCTTGGACAGCAATGTGACTGGACGATGTTAGAGAGTTGCAGCTCAGCGTCGTTCCACAAGTTACATTTTTTATGTTACCTGCGAACTGTGCGACCTCAGCCGGTCTAATTTTACTCGCGAATGGGCATCACAGCTACACTTGTTCTCGTATGTAGCTGTCCAGACATCGCTGACAGATGCAGGATTTGCGGCGTTTCTCTGCCGGGATGCGTTCAAATACACCTTCAGGGAATGAGGCATGATTGCACCAGCACTCTGAATGTGGTTTGCCTGCGGCGTAGGAACAACCGTTGCTTTCTCCGCAAAGTGGGCATACAAGCTCGTTGACCGCAACCGTTTTACCTTGCTTGCTGTGATTACTATCCTGTGTATCCTTCATATTGATCCTCCTTGGTCTCCATACCTACCCGTTGCTGTGTTTCTCATCTATACATCTACCCACGCATCCATACCAGCCAACCGGTCATTCATCTACTCACATACCCATACCAGCCCATCATGCTTACATTACATCTACGCATACATCCTAACCATATATCAATACAGCCATAGAGCCACCTTACATCTATCTTACCTGCATCTGTTTATCTGTACATCAATCTATCTTTGCATTCATCCATTCCCGCCACCCGTGGTACTCTTGTTCATTCCAGTATAACAAATACAAGCGCTCATACACCGCATTTCCATAGATCATTGACTTGATTGCGGTACAGTTACCGGGAAATGAATGTGAAGGGCTTCATCCCCTTCCTCATTCCTCTGGTGGCAATTCAATTTGCAGCCCCTCAATATGCTTGCGCCCCATCAGCTTGCGTTTTTTACGGTTTTCTTTAGTCTCCAGCACAATGTCCAGATCGTAGTTACCCGGGTACAGCTCATCCGCAGAGATGTGCAGCCGCAGGCGTTTCTTATGAATTTTCAGCTTGCGTCCCCGGATCATGACCCCAATCTGACCTCGATTGTCCTCTTCTTCACTTACAATACCCGCCTGGTCCAAATAGGCCGCATAGACACGATCCCCTTTACGAAAAGCACGAGCTGGCGAGACAGTAGAGCCGGAAGTGTCATTGTTCTTTGGCGCAGTATCAGCTGGTGAAGAATGTTGCGCAGCAGATGCCGTAGTGTCATTTGGGACAGTATTATGCGCATTATACGCTTTAGGAACATTGTGTTCTTGAATAGCCGCATGCATTTTGAGAGTTGTATGCTCTATAGGAAAGACAGCCTCGGCAGGACTCGTATCCTCCTCCACAGGGACATTATGTTCGGCAGAATCAGCTCGTTTATTAGAAGCGGTTGCTGGAGTGTGCGCTTCACCATCCGATTGCAGCTGCGGTTCCTTTGGAGCAACGTGTACAGCACTTTCTGTCATAGCTTTACCCGCTACACATTTGGAGCGATGGATAATATGCTCAGGCATGCCCAGCTTCAGTGCGATGGAATAAGCATAGCTCTCCCCGGCTTCCCCGATCCGAAGGCGATACAGAGGCTGGAGCGTGACCGTATCGAACTCCATACGTGCATTTTCAAAACCCGGTGTGGCTGCGGCAAAATGTTTAATTTCCCCGAAATGTGTTGTAGCCACAACGGTTGCTCCGCGGCTGTGCAGTTCCTCCAGCATGGCTATAGAGAGTCCGACCCCTTCTCCGGGATCAGTACCTGACGCCATCTCGTCAATAAGCACAAGCGTTGAAGGATTGGCCTGCTCCAGAATCGCAATCATTTTCCGAATATGCGCCGAGAATGTGCTCAGCGCTTGCTCCATACTCTGACCATCGCCGATATCGACGGCAATCTGATCATATACTGCCATCTCGCCACCTTCATCTACGGGAACAAGCAGTCCGGATTGCACCATCAGCGTCAGCAGCCCCAGTGTTTTGAGTGCAACGGTTTTGCCGCCTGTGTTCGGACCTGTGATGACGAGGGAGGTATACGTATATCCAATGGAAAAATCAAGCGGGATCATGGACGGCCCCATCAGGGGATGTCTCGCCCGATGCAGCTTTACCTTACCGCAGGTATTCACTTTTACAGGCCGCCCGTCTATAGCTGCTGCATATTTGGCTTTGGCAAACAGAAAATCCAGAACGCCTATCGTTTCGGTATTCAGTGTAATCTCACGGCTGTACGATTCGGTGAGGGAGGTCAGGTCGCCAAGAATTTTCATTTCCTCTCTGGATTCCTCGGCCTGCAGCAAGGTAAGCTCCATCTGCAGACCTGTCAGCTCGGCAGGTTCAATATATACGGTTTGCCCGCTGCCCGATTCGTCGAGCACAGCTCCCTTGACATGCTTGCGGAATTCTTTTTTGATCGGTAATACATTTCTTCCATTACGCTGGCTTACGACCTGCTCCTGCATGATCGAACGGTGTTGGTTAACCAGGGAATCCAGCTTTCGTTTCATGCGCTCTTCCGTCACGCTCATCTTTTTTCGAATACGAGCCAGCTCTTTGCTCGCCTGATCCTGAATGCTTCCATGATGGATGCAGCGTTCGATCTCACCGAGCAGGGGCTCCATTAGCATCATGGAAGCCGCATAACCGCTAACATGGGGAGCGATGCCGGATTTGCTTTCCATGTATTTCATGAGTTGTGCGCTGCTGCGGAGAAATTGCACCAGATGACTAAAATCACGTTCACTGAACAGGTAACCTGTTCCAAGCAGATCCATAATCGTCTCCATACCATCGAGGGAAGGAATGGGTACACTTGCTCCGAGACGGACGAGAGAGGCGGCTTCTGCTGTTTCGTTCAGTCGTATCTGGATCTGGCGGTCATCGGTCATCGGCTGCATTTCTCTGGCATAACGTTTGCCCAGATACGAGAGGGCACAGTCTGCAACATGTTTTTGAACATGCTGGAAGCCAAGACTGGTCAGGGTGTGTTCGTTTGAATTTTTGATATTTGTCGTGATGCTGGTGTTAATATTGTTGGTATTATTATTCATGATTAAATCTCTCCTTAATGTAAAATGTTTTTGTGTGCTATATAAATTGAGCTATTCATTTACACGGAAACGAAGAGGACAGAAAAGACCTGGAGAAGCGAAGCGTTCGCCTTTATCATCAGATTTTATCCTTTCTAAAAAGGAATCAAGAAAATCTGGGGATAACAGCGATTGGAAGGTTATTCTGTCATCGGAGTGCATGTGTGAATAATCTTTAGCTCAATTTATATACTGAAAAATATTCCTCATGGAAAACACAAAAAGGGCGGAGAATGAACAAACGTCATTCTCCGCCCGAAATGTAAGGGAAAGCAGAGTCCATTATGGGCCTATAATGAAAAAATCCGCGCTGAACACAGCGCGGAAATAGACCCGGACATTGGCAATCCCGGAGGCGATGTTTGATTTCCGCTGTTCTTAACTAAGTACAGGGCTCTGGCGCAGCATGAAATACACGTATGCCATAAGGGCACAAGCGTCATGAAAAGGCCAAAATCCTGAATATGAAACTTGATTAGTTAAGAACGCTCACCGACATCAAAATCTCTCCTTCAACCTGAGGAATATATATGTAATATAAACTGGAAATCACTTCAAAGTCAATGAATCGTAATAAAGATGTGGACTTGATTATGATTGGGTTTTAAAATAACAATAGTAATTTAATCCAATGAAAGCGATTTTATTAAAAGGGAGATGCTCTTCTTGCCTAAATATTTATTGCGTCTGCTCTGCTTTACCATGATTCTTGGGGCCTTGCCAGTCATCGTCATTGGTTCCGTCTCGTATACGATTGCTTCGCGGGATATCGAACAGAAGGTGCGCGAGAGCAATCTTCAAATACTGCATCAGACCCAGATGAGGGTGGAGCAAGTATTACGAAGTTTACAGTTATCCTCGATTCAGTACGTCAATTCACCACTGGTGCTGCGGGCGATGAAGCAACCGCTGGATAGCAGCGAATTTCAGGAGATTCGAGATCTGACCTCGGGGTTCAACAACCTGCAGGCGGTGACAAGTATTGATCAGGCATATCTTGTGAATCTGGACGAAGACTGGGTTGTATCGATGCGTTCATTTGGCAAACTGAGTGACTTCAGCATTCGAGATCGGATTGGGACTTATCTTACATATACCAACAGTTTATTTTGGGTGACTCAGAATAAAAGCTCAGCCAAAGAGAGCGTGCCCGTATCGGCAGGCATGGGTGAGGCTTTGACGGAACAGGCCCAGCCTCCAACCTTGATATCTTCCGATAACGTTGTGAGCATGGTTTTTAAAATTCCGATGGTGCCGACCAATGTCAAACCGAAGGGGTTTCTTGTCATTGATATTGCGGATGCAGAGCTCAGCAGCTTTCTGAGCCGGAATCCGAATTCCGGTGATCTGTACGTGCTGGACCAGGACCAGCAATATTTTTTGAACGATACCAATTATGGCAGCAAGTACGATCAACTGAACAAAGACATACAAGAGAAGGTTCAGATGTCAGGTGAATCGCAAGGTTTCTTCAGTGCAGAAGTAGAAGACAAACCTGTAGCAGTCAGTTATAGACAGTCACCGCTTAATGGCTGGTTATATGTATCTGTGGTCTCTCTGGGGCAGATTACGGCCCAATCGCAGAAAATTGCCGTAGTAACCGGTGTGGCTACGTTAATCATGTTATGTGTGACAGGACTTGTGGCGATATATGGCAGCCGGCGTATGTACTCACCCATCTCCAGACTGCTGCAATTTACCAAGGGCCTGGATTCACCTCTCCCTCCAGCAGGGCGGCGTCAGGATGAGTTTATTTATATCGAGGAGCGCCTGTCCACCCTGTTCAGCTCGGAGAAAACGATGCGTGAGCAGATGAAGGGGCAGCATGTGCATCTGCAGGAGTTCTTTATGACCAAGCTGCTGACAGGCAAAATATCGGAAGAGGATTTCAGATATCAGGGGGAATTATACGATTTTCCAACCGGCTGGTCATATCTGGGTGTGCTCATGCTGCAGATTGATACTCTGGAAGGTACGAGGTATGAGGAGAAGGACCGCGATCTGCTGCTGTTCGCCGTGAATAATATGGTTGGTGAGCTACTGCCTTCTGAAATTCGCTTCACACCGGTCATGCTGGACGATGCACAGGTCACCGTACTTGCGTCATCATTGAATGATCAGGTGCAACTGAAGGAATGGATGCATAAACAGGCCGATTGGATACGCGAGCGGGTTGTGACCTATCTGAACCTGCCCGTAAGCATAGGCATCAGTCGAGCGTATTCCAGCATTGGAGCTACGCCTAGAGCATATCAGGAGAGCAGAGAGGCTTTGCAGGGCAGAGTCAGCCTGGGCAGCCGGATCATTTTGCACTATGAGGACATTCAACCGAGAGGTCAAATGGAGGCTGCGCTTTACACCCAGCTGCGAATGATTGAAGATCAGTTGGCTTCAGCACTCAAGCAGGGGGACGAGGAGAAAACGGATATGTATTTCACGCAGTATTTAGGTCTGCTGGCAGACAAAAAGCTTCATTTCAGTGAATATCCCGTCATTATGGTTCAGCTGCTGTCCCGGGTATATCAGCTGGTGCAGGAGCAGGGGGGAGACGTGGCCGAAGTGCTGGGGGAGAAGGCTTCCATGGCTTACCTGCTCAAGCTGTCCACCCTGGATGAGATGACGAACTGGTTCCGCAAGCGACTCTTTCAGCCTGTCATTCTTTTCTGGAGGGAGCGGGAGGAGTCTCAGTACATGAATATCGCTCGCCGGATGATTCGATTGATCGAGGAGCGGTATGATCGGGATTTGTCGCTGGAGGCTTGTGCGGAAGAACTGAACTTCCATCCCGTCTACCTGAGCCGGGTTTTCAAGAAGGAGGCAGGGGTGAATTTTACCGAATATCTTGCCGAGTACCGTATGGAAAAAGCCAAAACATGGCTGCAGACGACGGATCTGAAAATCGCAGAAATCGCAGAAAAATTGAATTATACCAATCCAACGGCATTCATCCGTACTTTTCGCAAAATAACAGGAACAACTCCCGGCAAGTACCGGGAGCAGCAGCGGTAAAAACAAGGCCTGCTCTGCCCGCCATGGCAGACAGGCTTTTTTGCACATAAGCTGGATTTATCCAGGGCTGATTCATGCTTATATGCCAGAGTTAAACGAGGAATATGCAGGTTGAAAGCAGTTCATTTGGTGTACATCCAGCTGGCTCCCCAACGCTGTAACCCTTGATACATAAGCATAAACAAGAGGCTAAAACGAGACGATAGCCAGTGATTCGATTATCAGCCACAATGGAGACATGAATTCAGGAAGTGATCCTTTGTAATCGTTTCCAATGTGGGGAGGAAGACACTATGAAAGCCGAAACGGCGGCTCGGACACGGCCCGCTACCCGCAGTGACAAAAACCTGCTGTGGAGGGACATCATCAAAAACCGGTGGCTGTATATCATGCTCATTCCGGGAGTGCTTTACTTTGTTATTTTCAAATACATACCGATGTATGGCATTACGATGGCTTTTCAGGATTACACACCGTACAAAGGTATCCTGGGGAGTGATTGGGTAGGCTTCAAGCACTTCCAGCGTTTCTTCGGTGAACCGCAGTTCTGGACGTTGTTCCGAAATACGTTTTTGCTTGCCATCTATAATCTGGTTTTCTTTTTTCCACTGCCCATCGTACTTGCACTGATGATGAATGAGGTTCGGCGGGAGCGGTTCAAACGATTTGTACAGACTCTGGTTTACGTTCCACACTTTGTTTCCTGGGTAGTTGTTGTTGGTGTGTTCTACATGCTCTTCACGACAGAAGGCGGCGCCATTAATGAACTGCTTTATAGTCTGACGGGGCAAAAAATTGCTTTCCTGCTTGAGCCGGGATGGTTCCGGTCCATGATTGTAGGTCAATCCATCTGGAAAGAGGTAGGCTGGGGCACGATCATCTTCCTGGCCGCACTCTCCGGTGTAGATACACAGCTCTACGAAGCTGCACGGATCGACGGTGCGAACCGCTGGCGTCAGACCTGGCATATTACGCTGCCTGCGATTCGCAGTACCATCATCATTTTGCTCATCTTGCGTCTGGGCCACTTCCTGGATACAGGCTTTGAACAGATCTTCCTGATGCTGACACCGACCAATCGTGATGTGGGCGAGGTATTTGATACCTACGTATACACGAAGGGACTTACCCAGGCACAGTACAGCTATAGTGCTGCTGTCGGATTGTTCAAATCGGTTGTCGGACTGGCGCTGGTGCTTGGAGCTAATACGCTGGCCAAAAAATTCGGGGAGGAAGGCGTCTATTAATGCTTCGCAGCAGACGTTTTTCATCAGACAGGAGTGAACATTCAGATGCAACAGGATAAAACATGGGGCAACCGGATCTTTGATTTTGTGAATCATGGCTTGCTGCTGCTGATCGGAATCGTGACCGTGATCCCGTTCATTTATATTTTGGCTGTGTCCTTTACCAGCCCGCATGAAGTAGCCAAGGGAGGATTTATCCTTTTCCCAAAAGAATTCTCTTTGGCAGCATACCGTTACATTTTCTCCACGGACACCTTGATTCGCAGCCTGGGCGTGTCGGTTTACATTACCGTGGTCGGCACGCTGATTAACCTGCTGTTTACGTCGCTTATGGCTTATCCGCTCTCCAGAAAATATTTGCGCGGACGCCAGCCGATTCTGCTGGGTGTGCTGTTCACGATGCTGTTCAGCGGCGGTATGATTCCAACGTACTTTGTCGTTAAATCTCTGCATCTGACCGATACGCTGTGGTCCCTGATGCTTCCAACGGCAATCAGTGCGTTCAACCTGATCGTGCTCAAAAACTTCTTTCAGGCCATCCCGGATGAGCTGGAGGATGCAGCAAAGATTGATGGCTGTAACGATGTTGGCGTATTGTTCCGCATTGTGCTGCCGCTATCGATGCCGGCGATGGCTACCTTCTCCCTCTTTTATGCCGTGGCACACTGGAACAGCTTCTTCAGTGCCGTTATCTATATTAACGATAGTGAGAAGTGGCCTGTGCAGGTCTGGCTGCGTGAGATCGTCATACTCGCACAGAGCCGGATCGGTGATACGAGCATTGAAGAAACCGAAATTCAGCCGCTGACGATTCGTATGGCCGTCATCGTGTTCTCTACGATTCCGATTATGCTGGTGTATCCATTCCTGCAAAAGCATTTTGCCAAAGGAGTGATGCTCGGTTCGGTCAAAGGTTAATGGTGCAGGATTGAAAATGCATCAATGAAGTGAGCTTGGATCAATGATTTGAGCCGGAATGAGATTGGATTGAGGTATTTGCAATGAAGTGTGACTGTATATCCAAAGGGAGGTTTTCATGAGATGAGAGCAGTGAAAAAGAAAGCCGTAGCTGCCTTGAGCACACTGGCGTTAGTAGGCGGTTTGCTGGCAGGATGCGGATCAGATGAGGGTCAGGCTGCCGAGGGTGGCGTACAGAACATATCCATCGCTATTGCACAGGTGGGTGATGTGCCAGGCAAGGGCAACGAGGTACAGAAAAAGATTGAAGAGTACACCAATACCAAGCTGGATATCCAGTGGATTCCCGCTTCTGCATACAATGACAAAATCAATGTCATGATTGCCTCCAGCGATATGCCCAAAATCGTCAAGGTGCAGTATAACCCGACGGTGACCAGTGCAATGCGCAATGATGTGTTCTGGGAAGTGGGGCCATTGCTGAACGATTACAAAAACCTTTCTGCCCAGAACGGGCGTTTCTTTGACAACATCAAGGTTGACGGCAAAATCTACGGTGTACCGGTATTCTCTGATATTGCACGGGCAACGGTTATTTACCGCAAAGACTGGTTCGACAAGCTTAATCTGAAAGTGCCAACGACACCGGATGAGTGGTACAACACGATCAAAACGCTGGCGACCTCTGATCCGGATGGCGACGGTAAGGACAATACCTTTGGATTAATGCTTTTTAAAAAGTATAACGAGGATCAATACTCCTTCACGACACGTCTCGGTGTAAGTTTCGGTGCCCCGAACAAGTGGAAGGTGGAAAGCGATGGCAGCTTCACACCTGAATTCATGACACCCGAATACAAACAGGTGATGGATTTGCTGAAACGACTGTATGAAGAGAAGCTGCTCAACCAGGACTTTGCCGTGTTTGACTCGACCGAAGCAGAGAAAAAGTATGATTCCGGCGTTGTGGGCATGCGTGTTGGTGTGGCCCAGAACGGTAAAAGCCAGCAGGAGCGTTTGTCCAAAAATAACCCGGACGGCGTTGTTGATATTGCGGGTCTGCTAGGGCCGAATGGCGACCGTGTAGCTGGGCAGACAGGCAACTCCGGCATTCTGGCATTCCCGAAAGCAACGGTAAAATCAGAAGAAGAGCTGAAAAGCCTGCTTGCTTTCATTGACAAACTGATGGACCCGGAGATGGCTACACTGCTGATGCGGGGTGTGGAAGGCAAGCATTACACCAAGTTAAGTGACAATGAAGTCGAGATGAGTGACTTCGATGCGTTCCAGCGTGAAGTAAAGCCTTATCGTGATAACTTCCCTTATGTAGAGGGTTACAATGTGCTTAAGCTGAAGGATACGGAGCTTGGAGAGAAGGGAACAGCCTTGGTGAAGGAGCTGGCTGAACATGCCGTGCCAAACCCTGCATTGACGCTGTATTCACCAACATACGGTGATCGCGGAGCAGACCTGGATCAGATGATTGCCGATGCACAAACCAAGTACATTATGGGCAAGATCGATCAAAGCGGCTGGGAAAAGGAAGTAGAGAACTGGGCCAAGTCTGGCGGAGACAAAATTCGTGAGGAATACGCCGAGGATTATAAAAAGCAGGCTCAATAAAGAGCAGAATCGGAGGATGAAGCATGAAGCAAACGCTGCAACATACACCTATGCGCATGGCTGACCAGTTTATGGAGAGTTATCGCAGTCATGAGCTGTATTCCACCTGGCATTATGAGAACGGCTGTCTGCTGAAAGCACTGGAGGAGCTGTACGCGACCACAGGTGAGCAGAGATATTTTGATTACATCAAGGAGCTGATGGACCTCTACATTCAGGAAGATGGCTCCATTCGTTCCTATACAATCGAGGAATATAATCTGGATCAGATTAATCAGGGGAAATCACTATTTTTCCTGCTGGAGAAAACGGGAGAGGAGAAGTATCGCAAAGCTTCCGAGCTGCTGATGACCCAGCTTAAAGGACAGCCGCGTACCCGTGAGGGTGGATTCTGGCACAAAAAGATTTATCCGTTCCAGATGTGGCTGGACGGATTGTACATGGCAACACCGTATCTGACCCAGTACGGGGCAGTGAATGGTGAGGCGAAGTGGTTTGACAAGGCTGCCCTGCAGCTGCTGCTGGTCGAAGAGCGTACGCGTGATACACGAAGCGGTTTGTTATACCATGCCTGGGATGAGAGCAAGGAGCAGCGCTGGAGCTCAGGCGAGACAGGATGCTCTCCACATGTCTGGAGCCGGGCAGTAGGCTGGTATGTAATGGCCGTTGTAGATACGCTGGACTATTTGCCAGTGGATCATGAACAGCGCGGACAGATTATCGGCATTTTCGAGCGGCTTGCCAATGCACTTGTACACGTACAGGATCAGCAGACAGGATTATGGCCGCATCTGCTCGATCAGCCGGGGCGTGAGCGTAACTACCTGGAGGCTTCGGGCACGTCAATGTTTGTTTATGCTCTGGCGAAGGGTGTGCGCAAAGGTTACTTGAGCGGCAAGTTCAAAGCGATTGCGGAAAAAGGGTATCAAGGTCTGCTGCAGCATCTGCTGCAAACGGATCAGGAGGGCGTGCTTTCCCTGACACAGTGTAACGGGGGAGCGGGACTTGGGGGAACGCCTTACCGTGACGGATCTTACGAATACTATGTGACCGAATCCATTCGCATCAATGATCCGAAATCGGTTGCTCCGTTTATTTTGGCAGGGGTAGAGATGGAACTGGCATAGCGCTGGTTCTTTTCTTCCAAGATTTATGATAGCGCATACATTTCAAGGTTGAAGGCATCTATGAGTGGGGATGAGGGCAAGATCGCTGAACAATAGGCTTATCCAAAAAGGAGAGATGCTTCATGAGTCCAAAAGGTCCAGGAATTTCAAAGAATAATGCTATGCTTCGTATAGGAAGCTTCGTTATTGTAGGTGCGATGTCTGCCGGACTGCTGGCAGGATGCGGGGGAGAAAAGGCTCCGGCTGCAGAAGGAGGCAAGCTGCCTATTTCCATTTCATTGATGCAGGTGGGAGATGTGCCCGCCAAGGAAAATGAGATTGAGAAGAAGATTGAGGAATATACCAACACGGATGTAAACGTGCAGTGGATTCCACAGTCGGCGTTTGATGACAAGGTGAATGTCATGGTGGCATCAGGGGAGATGCCAACGATTATGCGTGTCAATTATGTGCCTACTACATTTAATGCAGCGAAGACAGGCTTGTTCTGGGAGCTCGGGCCTTATTTGAAAGATTACAAGAACTTGTCTGCCCAGTCCGAGGCTCATTTCAACAATATCAAGATCGAAGGCAAAATTTATGGCATCCCGAACTTCCGGGATATCGGCCGGACGGCGATCGTGTATCGCAAAGACTGGTTTGACAAGCTGAAGCTGGATGTTCCGAAATCGCTGGATGACTGGTATGAGGTGATGCGTGCGATTCGCAAGGATGACCCGGATGGCAACGGCAAGGAAGATACGTACGGTGCGCTGCTGTTCAAAAAGTATAATGAGGGCGTCTCCTCACCGCTGACCCGGATTGCTGTAAGTATTGGCGGAGTGAACAAGTGGGGTGTGGATGATGCTGGCAAACTGACACCGGAATTTCTGACCACCGAATATGTGGATACGATGAAGCTGTTCAAGCGTCTGTTTAATGAGGGGCTGATTAACAGTGATTTCCCTGCACTCGACCCTTCGGATGCGGACAAAAAAATGGATTCAGGGCTCGTTGCCATGAAGCTGAACGGTGTGGCCCAGAACGGGAAATCCTCTCAGCAGCGTCTTACACCGAATGCACCGGATGGTATTATTGACGTAGCACCATTCCAGGGACCACAAGGCATTCGCATTGCGGGTGAGCCAGGAAACTATGGCATGCTGGTCATTCCTAAAGCATCTGTAAAGGATGAAGAGCAGCTCAAAAAAGTGCTCACATTCCTGGACCAGCTGATGGACGAGGAGCTTAGCACGCTTCAGCTGCGCGGGTTGCTTGATATACATTACAGCAAAACAGCGGATGGCAAAACGGAATTAAAAGACTTCGACGCGTATCAGCGCGAGGTCAAGCCGTATCGGGATAACCTGCTTAGCGTAGAAGGATATAATGTGCCTGAACTGGTCGATGTTCCGATTGGCATGAAAGGCACCAAGATGGCTCGTGAAAATGAGCAGTATGCCATCGCTAACCCTGCACTGACCCTGTCCTCGGAGATTTACACCGAGCGTGGTCAGGAACTGGATCAGATGATCTGGGATGCACAGACCAAATACATCATGGGCAAAATTGATGATGCTGGCTGGGAGCAGGAAGTTGCGAGCTGGAGAAAAGCAGGTGGTGACCAGCTCATTACTGAGCTGGAGGCATCGTACAAAGAGCTGAACGGAAAATAAAACAGGATCAAAAGAGCGAGTAAGCAGCTGTGATGGCAGAATACATCACGGCTGCTTCTTTTTGCGCAAATCTATTATGGCTTATCCGAAGAACGGGTATAAAGGGTAAAGAGCCATCTTTAATAAACGACTTATTACACTCAACTCGCTGAGAGGAGAACGATAATGATTGACGACAAGAAGAGACAGCCAGCCGCGAAAATAGCGAGTCCAGCCCAGATCACTGATGCATATGAAGGAGATGATCTTGGGGTTACACTTGGAGACAATCTATGTGTTTTCAAGGTTTGGTCTCCAGCGGCCGTTCAGATGCAGGTTCTTCTATATCCGCCACAAACAGACGGAAGCTCTGATGAACATTCAGATCAAGTGAAGCAGCAGGTTATGCCGATGCAGTCTGATGAGCAGGGGGTGTGGGTTCTTAATATAGAGGGAGAGTGCCGGGGCTATCGTTATATGTTCAGGCCCACCTTTGCCGATGGAACCTCAACTACAGCAGTTGATCCTTATGCACGAGCAGTTACCATAAATGGGGAGATGGGTGTCATCGTAGATATGGAGCAGACCCATCCTGAAGCATGGCATCAGGACCAGCGCCCGGAGTTGCACCATGCCACCGATGCTGTGCTGTACGAGTTGCACGTCCGGGACTTTTCCATTCATCCCTCATCAGGCATCGTGAACAAAGGCAAATATCTGGCATTCACGGAAACGGGGCTGCGTGATGAAGCAGGCCATACACTTGGCATTGACCATCTGGCTGAACTGGGCATTACGCATGTGCACCTGATGCCTGTTTTTGATTTTGCAACGGTAGATGAAGCAGGTGTAAATGATCATATGCATGATGCCTCCAACTATAACTGGGGATATGATCCGCTGCATTACAATGTGCCGGAAGGCTCGTATGCATCACGTGCAGACGAGCCCGAGACACGTATTCGTGAATTCAAGTCCATGATTGCTGCACTCCACCGTAAAGGTATCGGGGTCATTATGGACGTAGTTTATAACCATACATTTGATACAGCAGGCAGCTCCTTTGAAAAGCTGGTTCCCGGCTATTATTATCGCCAGCATGCAGACGGAACCTACAGCAACGGTTCGGGTACCGGGAATGAGGTGGCAACAGAACGAGCGATGGTTCGCAAATTTATCATCGATTCGGTTCGATTCTGGGCCGAGCAGTATCATGTGGACGGTTTTCGCTTTGACCTGATGGGGCTGATGGATATAACCACGATGAAACAGCTTGCCTCTGAGCTACATACTCGCGTGTCCCCTTCCATCCTGTTATACGGGGAACCTTGGGGAGCGCTGGAATCTCCGCTGGCAGATAAGATGACCTTGAAGGGAACGCAGCGCGGAGCAGGTTTTGCAGTATTCAATGACAATTTCCGAGGCGTCATTAAAGGGGATAGTGATGGAGACGGCAAAGGATTTGCGACAGGTGAAGAAGGGAAGGCAGCCGATTTATGGACAGGGGTGCAAGGGTCTATTCATGATTTTGCGGCAGCACCATCCGAGACGATTAATTATGTAACCGTACATGATAATCTCAATCTGTGGGATAAGGTTGCGCGAACACAGGGTTTGCAGGAGGTGCTTGGTTTTCTGCAGTATAACGAGGATGGAAGCCTAAAGGGCTGCAGCAGCGTGGAAGAGGCGGTGAGGAAAGCCAATCCCTATCTTCAGGTCGATCCGCATGATGTACTTGGGAACGAGACGGTAAGGCGCTGTCTGCTTGCGAACGGCATTGTATTGACCTCACAAGGTATTCCCCTGATTGCGGCCGGAGACGAGCTGCTGCGCAGTAAATACGGGGATATGAACAGCCATCAGAGCGGAGATATGGTTAATGCGATCCATTGGGAACAGAAACAGCGGTTTAAGCCGGTGTTCGACTACTACCGGGGACTCATTCAGCTGCGGCGGGAGCATCCGGTATTTCGCCTGCGTACACGCGAAGCGATTGAGCAGCATGTTTGTCTTTTGCATCAAGAAGAAGGACTCCTTGCCTATGAGCTGCAAGGTGCCGCGGTGGAGGATACATGGCAGCGGATAGTAGTGATCTATAATGCGGCCATGCGTACTCGCTCGATCCCCATCCCTTCCGGTGTGTGGAATGTCGCTGTTGAAGATGGGCGAGTGGATGTGCATTCGCTTCGTACTGTGCAAGATCGTCAGAACGGCCATTACGGAGAAAACGGAGAGATCAAGGTCAAAGGCTTATCCATGACCATTTTATATTTAGTATGATATTTCATTCGGTACATGAGTCATAGGTTCCCAAATATATACCGGATATTGTAATAGTAGACATGTATAAAATGCCCATGCGTCAAGACACTCTCTTCAGGTTTGAGGGAGTGTTTTTTTTGTTTGTACAGGTACAGAAGCTGTCAACCACAGCGCTTGTTTACATATGCTGTAGATGAAAGCGATTGCTCATCGAATACGTCGCTTTGACCGATATGTTCAGTACAGACAACCCCGGGTTGACAAATGGCTTCCCGCTTCGTAACATCGGGAAAACACGAAATTAAAGGATATAAAGGCGGTGGCATGATGCCGGAATGGACTTCTTTTCGTTATGAAGGCAGCGACCTTGGCTTAACTTATACCTGTGCTGCGAGTACGTTCAAACTGTGGGCACCCACAGCACAGCTGGTCCATATATTGATTTTCGAAAATGAAGGTGAGTACAACGAACTCGGGATTGTAACCGGGCATGACGAGGGGCGGGCATATGAGATGGTCCGATATTCAGATGGCATCTGGCAGGTGACGCTTGCGGGCGACTGGGCAGGATACTTTTATATGTACCGTATCGTTCATGATAATCAGCAAGAGCATATCGTTGCAGACCCGTACAGCAAAGCCGTTACAGCGAATGGACAGCGTACGGCAATTATCAATTGGAGTGATACACATCCAGAGGGCTGGGATGAGGATGTAAAGCCCGCGTTTGTGCACCCCGTCGATGCCATTATCTATGAACTGCATGTTCGTGATTTCTCTTCTGATCCTTATGCAGAACTTCCGTATAAAGGGAAATATCTGGCTTTTACAGCGACCGGGCTTACAGATCAGGCTGGCAACCGGATCGGGATTGACCATCTGACCGAGCTCGGTGTTACTCATGTTCATTTACTTCCTGTTGCCGATTATCAGACGGTAAACGAGCTGGCGGCTGCGAATCCCGATATCAATGTCAAAGCCCCCTACAACTGGGGGTATGACCCGCAGCATTACAATGTGCCTGAAGGTTCGTATGCGACCGATCCACGCGACCCCGCTGTCCGCATCCGTGAGTTCAAAACGATGATTCAGTCGATGCACAGGCAGGGTCTGCGTGTCGTGCTGGACGTTGTTTATAACCATACGTATAGCGTGGAAAAGGGTCCTTTTGAGCGGATTGTTCCAGGTTATTTCTATCGCCATCATGAGGATGGTACACTCAGCAACGGCTCTGGCGTGGGTAATGAACTGGCGACAGAACGCCCGATGGTCCGAAAATATATTCTGGATTCATTACGTCACTGGGCCGAGGAATATCATATTGACGGGTTCAGATTTGATCTGATGGCATTGATTGATCAGGATACGATGATTGAACTGACCCGTGAATTAAGAGAGATAATGCATGATCCCGCCTTTCTGATCTATGGAGAGCCTTGGACTGGCGGTGCTTCTCCACTGACACGCCAAACCCTCAAAGGAACGCAGCGAGGTCAGGGCTTTGCTGTATTCAATGATCATTTTCGCAGTGCAATCAAGGGGGACAGTGACGGCAGTGGCAGGGGATTCGTTACAGGAGCTGAGGGTCAGGAGCATGCCATTATGCAGGGTGCTGCAGGGGCACTGGACGATTTCGCCTCTTCTCCCGCAGAAACCGTTAATTATGTAACTGCTCATGATAACCTGAATCTATGGGATAAAATTGCAACCTGCCTTGATCTGCGTCATGATCTGGGTTTTCCCGTATGGAAGGACGGTCAGCCCGTAGGCGGCGGCAGCGCCGAATCTGCGGTGAAGGCTGCCGATGCTTATCGGTACGTGCACGAAGCTCATCTGATGGAGAATGAGATGGTTCGCCGTTCGCTGCTTGCTTCCGGCATCCTGCTTACGTCACAGGGGATCCCGTTTCTGCATGCCGGAGATGAAATATTAAGGTCCAAGGCCGGAGACCATAACAGCTATCGCAGCGGCGATGCAGTGAATAGGATAACATGGGCGAATAAAGAGCGCTTCAGACCTGTCTTTGACTATTATCGAGGGTTAATTCATCTGCGGCGCACACATCCGGCATTTCGTATGACAGAGGCAGAGCAGGTGCGCAGGCATCTTCGCGTTATTCGTACAGATGGAAACGTAGTGGCCTATATGCTTGAGCAGGGGGCTAACGGAGATTCGTGGCATCAAATTATAATCATTTATAACGGCTGTGACGAGGCTCAGACGATTCACCTGCATGAGGGAGAATGGAAGGTTGTTGTGAACCACCATACGGCTGGCACGGATGTACTGGAGACAGTCACAGGAGAGGTTCAGGTGGAACGATGGTCGCTTATGGTCCTGTATGATCAGGAGCATGCAATCGGGGCAGAACCTGCTGCGCTGGAGATTGGCATTCCGCGGCGGGTATTTGCACCACAGGAGATAACGCAGCTGCGAGCCGTTGTAAGAGACAGTACGGGAAATGTATTGGAAAATATGCACGTGCTGTGGAGTTCGTCCGACCCGGACATTGTGCATATGGATAACGACGGTACGATGCATACGAAGACCCGGGGGACCGCGACAATCACTGCCGTTTGCGGCCCGATCACAGCGTCCTGCACGGTGCAGGTCGAGGCCCGGTTTGCGGATCGAATCGAGATTGTAGGTGAACCGGTATTATACACAACCCGAATCAGTCGTTTTCGGGCACTGGTGCTGGATCAATACGGGCAGCCTCTGACAGATGCACATATCCGCTGGAGTTCTTCACATTCGGATATAGCGGCTGTGAGCCATGCTGGCCTTGTTAGAGGGGGGACGGCAGGCACGTCACATATTATCGCAGAAGCCGGGAATGTCCGGGCTGTATATAATGTAACGGTTCACAGACATCTGTCGCGAGTGATCACCATCCGATATGAACGAGAGGATCGCTGTTACGATGGCTGGGATGTCTGGGTATGGGGTACAGGCATGCAGGACGGTGCGTTTCGTTTGGAACGGGCAGGCAGTGGGGCTGAGGCGCGATTCCGTGTGGCTCCAGGTCTGCATCATTTGGGCTTTATCATTCGCCTGAATGAATGGGAGGCCAAGGATACGTGTGGAGACCGCTATGTGGATATCGCGCCTGAGGATGGGGATGTGCAGATTAACGTGCAGAGCGGATCAGATGAGATGCACATTATACGCGATTCGCGTGACAATGATGACCTGAATAGCGCTTGATTGATCTGACAGCTGGAAGCAATTCCAGCTGTTTTTTTGTGCATAAAAAAGAGCGAAATAACAAAAAAAAGGGTAAAAATCTTCGGTTTAATGTTTTAGATGCGAGGTCATTGGGGTAAATATAGATATGGCCCAACATACGGCCTCCGAAAAAAGGCCATTCTGGTCTATTAGAGAAGATGCAGAGCTTGCCAACAAAACCAAAGTAGGGAACCCTTGAAGGAGGATGTTCAATCATGAAATCCAACGGAAAAATGGCTCAACTTACAGCAACTCCAAGAACAGAAAAGAAGGGTGCAGCACTGCGCCTGTTAAGACAAGGTGGACGAGTTCCTGCCGTTGTATACGGACCGGGACAAGAAGGCGCCGCCATACATGTGGACGAAAAAGAAGTGCTTAAAGTAGCACGCACAGGCCGCTCCGAGATGTTTAACCTGAATGTGGAGGGCGGCAAAACGATTCCTGTGCTGATCAAGGATCAGCAGGAGCGCAACGGTCGTTTGCTGCACGTAGACTTTTTGCAGATTTCCAAAAACAAACCGATCACTGTAAGTGTATCGATTGATTTTCAGGGAACTGCTGCCGGCTCCAAAGCAGGCGGTGTATTCCAGACACAGGAAACGCAGCTGGAAGTGGAAGGTTTGCCAGCTGACCTGCCAACCTCCATTGAAGTTGACGTCAGCGGTCTGGAGATTGGTGACCGTCTTACCGCAGGTGAGATCAAGCTCGATAAGGGCCTGACTTTGGTTACGTCACCCGATTCTATTGTGGCTTCGGTGATGCCGCCGCAAGCTGCTGAAGAGGAGCCAACAGCTTCTGCTGATGAAGCGCAGCCGGAGGCCAAGGCAGAGGGCGAAGCTGCAGAAGAATAATTGAACGCTGCCTTCCTGCCAGATGCTCGTTGAACAGATCAAGCTCAGTCCACAATTTGTGGGCTGGGCTTTTTCTTCTTTTTACAGCAGGGTTCAGCTATCATTGGAATAACGGAGGGAATTGTGGTACAACGTGAAGACGGACGAAATTGAGAAAACGAAGCAAGCAAAGGAAAAAGAAATGGAAAAAGATAAAGATAAAGATAAAGAAAAGAAAGCAGGTTTGCTGTATGTTTGATCCTACTATCTACGATAATCTCAAAGTAGCCATTGAAAATTATATTTACGATCTGGACAATCTGGATGAACGCATTCACGTCACTCATCGAAGAGATCAGCTCGACATGGCCAGCATGTCCAGAGTGTTTACCCTGCAATTTTGTCTCAGAGAGCAAGCCGGCATTACTGCTGAACTGGTGCTGAAAAGTGCGCTGGAGGATACGGCTGCAGAAATTCTGGAGACACCAGGCAGCCAACCTGGTTGTGGTCTGGAGCTTCGCTTTGAACTTGTTACGACGAAGCAGCCGGATCTTCTTTGTCATGACATTCAGGCTATCCTGCAGGAAAATTGGCCGACTCAGCGGACCGTACAACAGATTCATTACGTGTTTGGCGAGACGCCGATAACATTCACCATCGCCTCAAGCGTGTATTTTGATCGCAAAGTGAATGAAGAGCAGATGCAGGATATCCCGGATCTATGTGATCACATGCTTCACGCGCTGCACAGTTTGGGTAAAATGGAAAAATAAAGAATCTTAAAGAAGATGAACAACAAAAATGAATCCAATAAATTGAACTTTTCAAAGCCCTGCCTCGTTTAGGATCAGGGCTTTTTGCATTATTTTTAGATTTTTGTATAGGCTTTCAGGCTTAGTTAAACTCGATTTTGGGTTATTAATTTACGCAAGCGAGTAAGAGAATGTATATTAAAAGGGGGGAAAAGTGCAACTGAACTAGCAATAAAAGGTGAATTTGCGAAAACTTATTTGGGACTAAAGATTTAGATATGAACTAAAGGAACTAGTTTTCCTTGCCGATAAAATATCGAAGGGGAGAAACTACATGACAGAGAAATTAATTCGTCTGCTGCGTATACTTCAGGCTATACAAGCTAATCCCGGAATCTCTGCTAAGGAATTGGCCCTGAAATGCGGTACAACTGTACGTACAATTTATCGTGATCTCCGGATTTTGGACAGGGTTGCTCCCATAATGAACGAAGGATATGGAAAGGGCTATCGATTTATTGGTGAATTCGCGATGTATCCGCTAGATTTTACCCAACAGGAGGCCATGCTTTTTTGCATGCTTCCGGCCTTGGTCGATACTTCTAAATTACCGGCTGAGTTTGATTCAGCTTTTGATAAAGTTATATCGGCACACACCAAACTTAAAACAAGGAACAGTGAAATTGTGGAAAATATTGCCGGCATCATCCGAATGGGAATACCTGCATACCGGGAGGAAGGGAAGGACCCCAACCTGTTAATCCCTATCATGGAGGCAATTATAGATGGGAGGACAATCCAGGCTCAATATCATACGCTCGCCGATAATGAGATTACATTTCGACATATTGACCCTTATTATCTGGTGCCGCGCGATCAACGTTTCTATCTGATAGGATATTGTCATCTGCAGCAGAGAGTTCGTTTGTTTCGCATCAGCCGTTTTCTGGATGTTACGAAAACCAATGCTGTATTTGATATGGGTGATTTCAACATAAATCAGTATATGAAAAATACCTGGTCCGTGGATCGGGGTGACGAACATATTCATTTTAAGGTGAGATTCTCTGAAAAAGTTGCCCCCTACATAAAAGAAGAAGAGATGTTTGTTCGTCCGCGCATGACAGATCTTGCGGATGGTGGATTGTTATTCGAGGTAACTCTGAATAGCAGTCGTGAATTTTTGAAGTGGTTATATCAGTTTGGTCCTGAGGCGGAGGTGCTTGAACCCCGCGAGTATCGAAAAGAGATTCGTAAACAACTTTTGGCATGGCTGGAACGATATGAAGATGAAGAGGCACTCTAGTCACCATAGGAAATAACGGAATAAAAGGAGTAGTTATATGAGTGTGAAAATATTTGCGGCAGTAAATGGCATGGATAATTATTATGGAGCTCAGGCATTTCAAGTAGGAGATACGCTGTATCTTGTAAAAGACCCCGATAATCGCCGGGATCACCAGGCAATTAAAGTGGTTGTTCCACCGATCGGAGAGGTAGGATATATTATCAACCATCCGGGCAAGGTCCCTCATGGCTGCTGGACCGGGGCAGGGTTCTATGATGCCTTCTATCAGCAAACCTGTGCAAAAGTGAGATTTATGATGAAGGATATGCTCATTATTGAACTGATCGAAATAACACATGTACCCGTGCCACAGATGGATTCAATGATCGCGGATTGGCAGTTTCGTGAGAAAGCCTGAGTATTGATGAAAATATAAAAAGGCTCATGGACGAATGAGCCTTGTGTAGGCAGCCTCCAGATGCATGGCTGTCCTTGCCCAGCTGAATTGGGCAGCAGCGGTTTCACGTCCGCATTCCCCAAGCGATTGTGCAAGAGCAGGGCTGCTTGCCAGCTGAGATAAAGCGGCTGCGAACGGCTGCGGCTTTCCGTAGCCGGATATCAAATATCCGTTCTTTCCTGATTGAATGATTTCACGAATCCCCCCATTATCGGAAGCAATTACGGGAATGCCGGAGGCCATCGCTTCTACATTCACGAGGCCAAAGGCTTCATGGTTCTGTGATGGGCATACGAGACAGTCCACGCTTCGGTAGAGCTGATCTATCTGCTCATGTCTCATCTGACCGAGAAAGTACGCCTGCACATTATATTTACGTGCCAATTTACGCAGATAGCGTATAAATTGCTGAGGTCCCTTACCTGCAATGACCAGCTGGACAGTCAGATGTTTCTGTAAGAGAGCAATGGCACGGATAAGAACATCGACCCCTTTGCCTGGAATGACTCTACCGGCATACAGCACAGTGAAACGATCGGTTAAGCCAACATTTTTGCGCAAACGAAGCTGTTCCTCTCTGTTGACTGCTGGTCTGAATCGCTCAACATCCGTACCTAGGGGAACAACATGCAGACGCGACTTGATAGCAGGAAAACGCTGAAAGAGTCTTCGCTTTAAGGATTGGCTGTTCACAGCAATGCAATCCGCTTTTTTGAGTGCGGCGACTTTCCCTGGGCCGGGTTGAACGAATGTAAGAGAGTGAAGATAGAGCACAACGGGGATGTGGGGAAATGCCTTTTTAATCGCTGCCATACTGTGAGGTCTGTTATCCACTTGAATAACGTCCACCTCCAGTGTATGCAGCAAACGAATAACAGATCGTGTATAGTCAGCTGCATTTGTACCGGAGACACGCCTGATGGTGATCTGGTCAATCTGCTCTATCGCCGGAGAACCTTTTACAGAACGACTTATAATGGTGACCTGATGACGACGGGCAAGCTCGCGTGCAATGCTCAAAATACAGATTTCGACTGAACCATTGCCGGGTAGAGGCAGTTTCTCTGGTGCTATCATGACGATTTGCATGTTTCGCTCCTCCTTGTCCGACCTGGGTAACAAACTTCGTTATGTATTGTATGTGTGAATCAGCAATTTGGCTCCTGTGTGGTGCTCGAACGCAGCAGGGGTCAACGTTTCATATATGGAATTTTCTGCTGTCGACCTGTGCTGCAGATCGGACGTGCTTTTGTGATATACTGTACAGGATATACTATGCGTTTTTTGCATATAGAAGCAGGGGGATAAAAATGTTACGTTCAATGCTGGGTCGTTTCCGGCTGCTGTTGTGGTTACAGGGAATTTCGTATCTGTTATTATTATTTGTTGCCTTTCCTCTCCGGGATGCAGGCATCATGTCTCAAGCCGTCACGTGGTTTGGCAATTTATACGGTTTTCTGTTTTTGATGTACCTTTTGTTTATGGTGTCCTTATACACTGTTCAGAAATGGCGATTGCGCCGTCCCATTGCGCTCTTCTTCGTGTCATTCGTACCACTGGGCAACATGATTTACGACTTTTTTGTTTTTCGAAAATTGTACCGTGAATCCGTAAATAAAGCTTGACTTTATTTTATGTTATGAAATATGATGTTTACATGTTATTCATCGGTTGTACTAAAACTACATATTCCTGTTAAAGGGGAGTAGCTTTTACAATAAAGTCGTCAATTCGGGATCACATCCCCGGCTTTATTGGCAGCATTTCGTTGTTAGCGAGACCTTTACCAAGTATACATGCTCGGTAAAGGTTTCTTTTTGTGGTAATAAAAGGACCTTGCCAGTAATGGTAAAGGTCCTTTTTTTTGTACATTATAAGGATATTAAGGAGGAGTCAATATTGGATGCAGCATTATTATTGGAATACGGGTGGGTGCTTCTGGTTCTAGTAGTCCTTGAAGGATTGCTTGCAGCAGATAATGCTTTGGTGCTTGCAATTATGGTCAAGCATTTGCCAGAGGAGAAGCGTAAAAAAGCGTTGTTTTATGGTTTGCTGGGCGCATTTATTTTCCGTCTTGGTTCTTTGTTCCTCATTTCGTTCCTGGTTGATGTATGGCAGGTCCAAGCGATTGGAGCACTTTATCTCCTGTACATCTCGATTAACCATATCGTTAAGAAGATTATGGGCAGCCGCAATAAAACGGATGAAGCTGTGGACGATACACCTAAAAAGCCGAAAAAACAATCCGGTTTCTGGATGACCGTGTTTAAGGTTGAAGTAGCGGATATTGCCTTTGCAGTGGACTCGATCCTGGCTGCTGTAGCGTTGGCAGTGGCTCTGCCTCCGAGTGGTTTGCCGCCAATAGGCGGATTGGATGGCGGTCAGTTTATCGTCATTTTCCTGGGTGGTTTTATCGGACTTGTGATTATGCGTTTTGCCGCTTCTTTTTTCGTAAAATTGCTTCATTCCCGTCCGGGTCTCGAAGTAGCTGCTTTTGTCATCGTAGGTTGGGTAGGGGTCAAGTTATCCGTAATTACGCTGGCTCACCCGGCACTCGGTGTTCTGGATGAGCATTTCCCCGAAAACAAAATATGGAAATTCGGATTTTATATTGTGTTAATTGCGATCGCTGTGTGTGGGTGGTTCCTGTCATCCAAGGTTCCAGCGAAGGAGAATGAAAACCCGGTTGAAGAACTGGAGAAGCAGACTGAATTGTAATGTTCTCCTGAAGAAAAATGGCTATGGAGGAGGCGTCTTCGGACGATCTCCTCTTTTTGCGCAGGTGCACACGGGTCTCACGTGTACATCAATATTTTCCAAGGAAAGGGTTGACAACCGAAAAGAAGTGCCCTTAATATAATACTATCAATGATGAAGGGAGGCCGAGAGACATGACGCTTGGTTATGATTTGAATTCGACACACCGTAACTTGGACACAACTGCATATCCGGCTCATCGTCTTTTTGGCCTCATACGGTCGACATAAAAGAAAAGGCATATTGATTATGGAGTGATCTGACATGACATTCTATGAGCAATATGTGTTCTTCGCGATATCAAGCGATGGATGACAGGTACAGACTCGATTTGTCCTGTTACCCATTATTGTCATGCAGTATAAGCCATGGACGACGAGTCCATGGTTTTTTATATTTTTTTTAAAAATTATTACACAAGTTGAATGATTCTTTTACACGTTAACAGCGATTGGAAGTTTATTCTGTCATTGGAGTGTAGCGTGTAAAGTCTTTAATTCAACTTGTATAACAGCAAATGGAATTTGCTGAACGTACAGGAAGGAATAAATTTTTATGAATAATGAGAACAATCCATTTACAAACTTGAGCGAGCCAGCGGAAGGCTTCCGCCATCAAGTTTATCTACCAGCGGGAGAACTCACAGTATATGCTGCTCAGCAGCTGTTCTCTTCTCTGGACTATAAAGTATTCGAGATGGCCAACAATAATCTGCAAATTCCCGGCATTTCTTATATGGGGTACACTCCGGATGTGCATGTCGGCGTAGGTACATGTATTGGCACAACGGCTGTCTGGGAGGCACAGGGTGGATATGTATCGCCTTCCATCGTAGGAAGTGACATTGGCTGCGGCATGCGTGTGCATCTGACGAATCTGCACAAGGATGATCTGAAAGAGGTCAAGCTGCGGCGCAAACTGGTCAAAGCCATTGAAAAGGTACTGCCGATGGAGGCAAACCAGCGGGGGCATTACTCGGATATCAGACTAGAGCACGTCGTACGTAAAGGACTGCATGGACTCCCGAAAAAATACATTCCCGACAGCTACACTCCCAAAAAGTCCACTTCACTTACACATGTGGAAAGAAGCAAGTTCACTTACGATGAAAATGTGTTAAACCTTGTCCCGGATATGACCTGGCATCGGTCTCATCGTCAGCTTGGCACATTGGGTGGCGGGAATCACTTTGCCGAGATTCAGGCGATTGAGATTGCTGAGGAAAATCGTGAAGTGGCCGAGGCTTGGGGACTGGTGGATGGACAGATCGTGATTATGATCCACTCAGGCTCCCGCGCATGGGGCGGGCATGTGAGCCAGACGAGCTCGGCTGCCATTGCCAAAGTGATGCAGCGGCTGGGACTTGGAACTTCTGATCCGAGACTGGTATTCGCCCCGCTGGAGCACGCCGAAGCACGACACTATGTAAACATGATGTACTCTGCGTTGAATTATGCTGTGGTGAATCGTCATCTGATTGCTTATTCCATTCGCGAAGCATTTCGTGATGTATTCGGGTCTAAATGTGAATTCCGAACCTTGTACGACCTGATGCATAATTATGCTTGGGAGGAATCCCATGCAGAGCGAGGCTCCGTGTTTGTACACCGCAAAGGGGCAACTCGCGCATTGCCTGCGGGTCATCCTGATAATCCCAAACCTTACATGGCTACAGGCCATCCGGCATTGATTCCGGGGTCTATGGGCACGGCCTCCTACATCATGGTGGGTCAGCCTGAAGGAGCAGACAACTATTATTCGATATGTCATGGTGCGGGCCGTGCCCGGTCTCGTACAGCGACCAAACGTCTGGTAACTGTTGAGGATTTTGCCGGAGCATTAGGGGTAGGTACAGCTGACGAGATTGTTGTAAATCAGAGGTCTCTGGAGTCGATTATTGATGAATCACCTCAGGCTTATAAAAATGTCGATGAAATTATAGATAGTGTTACTGGTGCCGGATTAGCACAAGTGGTAGCCAAATGCAAGCCGCTTGCTGCGGTAAAAGGAGCGAAATGATGAACCAAAATGAACTAAAGATAAAACAAGAAGAAGCATTGAAGGCCATCTACACTTATGACGAGCAGCATGATAACCGAATTCGGGTTGAAGGATATGCGGTTTATTCCAGACTGATCCGTGGCATCGGTGAAGCCCTGTTGAAGCGGTACGGCGTGGAATACAAGCTATATTCAAGCTCGGACCCGAATAACGAATATTGGGAGCTGCTGCGTGAGGATTTACAGAACGGCAGCGAAGAGGTGGAGCTGGTCGCTCGTATCTTCGAGGACCTTGAGCTTCAAACCCTGCATTATGATGACGATGGGGATGTGCCTAAGTATGGTGTGCATTACTCCATCCGCAACAACGTGTTTGCTTATCCGAAGTGGGGTGTAGCTTTGGTCCGTGTTCCTTTTTTTCGCGAGAACGGGATCTACAGTGAGGACTTTGTGTTTGCTATCGGCGATGAAGAGATGAAGCAGTTTCTCGGCAGTGTACGGGAACGGGAACGTCAGCAAAATATGAAAAAGGTCACGGTATATACGGATGCCCGCAACGGGAGTGACCGTCATGTGGAGTCCATCACACGTTCAGTAAGCAGGGAAGATGTAGTCCTTTCTGCACAGATCAAGCAGGATATATTCCGCTCGCTGGACCAGTTCTTTGAAGCGGATCGCTCCTTCTATCGTGATTATGATATACCTTATAAACGCGGCATACTGCTCTATGGTCACCCCGGAAACGGAAAGACCACACTGGTAAAATCAATCGCAGGCAGCATTCCCGGACCGGCTGCTTACTGGCAAATTACCGAATACACCAACAGCGAGTCGGTACGCGAAGTGTTTGACGCAGCCAAACGACTGGCACCGATGGTGCTGATTATCGAGGACATTGATTCGATGCCGGATGAGGTGCGTTCCTTTTTCCTGAATACATTGGATGGCGCGACGTCCAAGGAAGGTATTTTCCTCATTGGCACAACCAATTATCCTGAGAAAATCGATCCGGGCCTGATGAACCGTGCTGGTCGTTTCGACCGGGCTTATGAAATTCCATTGCCAGACGAGGCCTTGCGTCTGCAATATTTGCGTCAGCGAGGATTTAGCGCATTTGCGGGTGAAGAAGGCACCATAGAGGCGGCACGTCTGACAGATACGTTCTCGCTTGCACAACTCGGGGAATTGTATGTCAGTGCAGCGCTGGAGTGGCATCAAAATGGGCGCACAGACATTGTTCAGGTGATTCAGTCCATGCGTGGAGAACTGGACAAGAGCCATAAGCACAACTGGCTAGCTCAGCCGGGCAAGGGTCGAGCAGGATTTTATTGATCTTACGAAGATGAGGGGTCTTCGCCACAATTGTACCTGCCATAAATATAAATTCATCTGGTCTGGGTATACTAACCTTGTCTCTGATAACATAGAATGACTTTCGGGAGGTACCTATCGCAGCTATGTGCTGATGAAATGCCGGATACTGACACGGCCTGTTGCCATGCCTCAACGGAACGTCTGTTTAGCAGAGAAGGAAGCATTTGGACTATGGTAATATGCAACAATTTTTATGCCAATTGTTTAAATGCCTCTGGAGCGGTTAATAGTAGTCAGACGCAACAAAAACTTAAAATTAGAGGTGAATGATATGGGTTGGTTATGGTCATTAATTATCGGTGGTATCATTGGTTGGCTCGCAGGTCTGATTGTTGGTCGTGACATCCCAGGCGGTGTTATCGGTAATATCGTTGCCGGATTTATCGGTGGATGGTTAGGCGGAGTGATTCTGGGAGACATGGGACCGGAGATGGGTGGATTTCACATTGTACCTGCATTGATTGGTGCGATCGTGCTTGTAGCCATCGTCAGCTTGATCTTCCGTTCCATGGGACGCAGCCGCGGATAAACGGCGCAATGATTACAATGTTTTGATGAAGCAGCATATGAAACGTTTGCTGTGCAGCATGAAGCTGTACGAAACATACACATATGAGTGCTTCCAAACGAAGCCGAATGAAGAGATTGATGAAGAGGTTGATGAAGAGCTGCCTGCGGCGGCTTTCCATCAACCTCTTGTTTGTCTTACAATGGAAGTATGCAGGCATAGTCTGAACACAAGGAGATGAAGAGGTTGGGAACGGAAGAGATAAAATTAGAAAAGGCAACGTTTGCCGGTGGATGCTTCTGGTGTATGGTCACTCCGTTTGAGGAACAGCCAGGCATACACGGTATCATATCAGGATATACAGGTGGACATGTCGAAAACCCGACATATGAGCAGGTTAAGACCGGGGAAACCGGACATGTGGAAGTGGTCGAGATTATGTTTGATCCAGAGGTGTTCCCTTACGAGCGTTTGCTTGAGCTATACTGGCCTCAGATCGACCCGACGGACGACGGAGGGCAGTTTCAGGATCGGGGATCGCAGTATCGTACGGCTATCTTTGTACACAATGAACGTCAGCGGCAGCTGGCCGAGCAATCGAAGCAGGATGTGGCTGCCAGTGGTAGGTTCACCCAGCCGATCGTGACGGAGATTCGCGATGCAGTAACCTTTTACCCCGCAGAGGATTATCATCAGGACTATCACAAGAAAAACGAGAAGCATTATAAAGAAGACCGGGCGATGTCCGGCAGAGATGAGTTCATTCAAGCAAATTGGAAATAAAAGAAGCCGGAGCGGCTCCGCAAGGAGCTTTTCCGGCTTTTCTCATTCAATCACGAGTGTTAGGGACTCGATGGAAATTATTTGGCGGATGAAACCTTGAGTGTATATTTGGACAGCGCATCGCCCTTCATGGAATAGATGACATCGTTCGCGTAAGCCGATACACGATCCAGTGATGGAACAGCTGTGCTAACGGTGTATACGTGTATGTCTTCCAAGGTCTGCGGATCAAGAATATATCCTGTTTTGGCAAAATCCAGCTGATATAGTCCGTCCTGTGTCCGGTCCACATTCATGAGCACTGGCTTCGCATCCTGGAATAAACGTTCAGTTACCTTGCCGTTCATCGTGTACAGCTCCAGCTTTGGTCCAGTGAGTACGGTATAACCGTTCCCTGACGTCTGGATGAAGGCATTGCCAGCAATGGCGCGACCCCATGCAAGCTTGCCATCCGGGCCAAATCCCATCAGTCGGTTGCCTGTGCTTGCAAAGTTGGCCCGCATGATGATTGAGCCGTCCTCCAGTATGGCAAGCGATTCTCCACCGCCATCACCTTGCGTATTGGCATCTGCCGGGAATTGATAGAAGGACAGACGGGTGAACGAGGCATCGTAAATTTCAATTTTAGGGTTGGCAGCGGGCTGCCAGAAGCTGCCTGACTTCACCTGTTTGCTTGCATCTACGACAATTCGGTCTTGGCCTGCCTGAAGCACCGTGCCTGAGATCGTTTTCTCGCTCAGCAGTTTTCCTTTTTTGTCATACAGCGAGAGTGTGGAGCGTACAGAGCCGTTTGCCTGCACCCCCTGACTTGAAGCCACCAGCAGATTATCATTATTCATGAGAGAGATATTGGCTGAAGCATTTATATTTTTAACCCAATTGGTCTTACCCGAAGTGTTGAAGGAGTAAAGTTTTTTACTTTTATCCGAATACTCCATGTACACATAGGCTGTACCATTGTTTGTATACCAGGAATTGGAGTAGGTAGTATAAGGCCCGCTTTTCTCATGGAAAATGGTGCTCCATTTGACTTGACCTGTCTTGGCATCCAGTGCCTGCAGTGAATCAAGCTGCCAATCCAGTGTCGTTTTGCTGCTCGTTTTGATCACAGGCTGAGAGGAGTGAACGTACACCAGATTTTTGGATGGTACAGCGTAAATATTGTGGATCATCACGTCTTTCTCTGTATTGGCCTCTGTCAACATCAAGGAAGATGAGGTCCATGCTGGTTTTGGAATAGATTCTGTGGCTGCCGCCGCGTGTGCTGCTGTGTTCATGTTCAGGAAAAGCATGCTGCTGAGCAGCAGGGCAGCCCATGTTGTCGTCTTGTGTTTGTTCGTTGGATACAAGTGAGAAACCACCTTTCGTCTTCGGTCAAAATAGAACCGATGGAAGAATTCTACCATTATATTCTAGTATAATTCAACCAGGCACGTTGTAACCTTTTCGTACTTTTTATATGTAAATTCGTTGTTTAAAGAAGCCTAACAGTTACAGCGCATTCATCTTCTTCCGATGTGTTTCGAAGTTTGATATATTTAGTGCTGTAACATGAGCTGCACGGAAGGTACGGAGCAAGCTGGACAAGGAGAACAGACATGAATTGGAGTGAAAACCTGACTTTATCGATCATCGCAGGCATCGTCCTGTTATTACTGCTGACCTGGATTATAAGGCGGATAATATATCGCGGGCAGCGGATACGAAGCGAGGCCAATCCTCAGAAAATTACGATCAAGGATATTGATCAAATGGAAGATGGCTCCGAATTTGAATTATATCTCTACAATCTGTTAGAGCAGCTGGGCTACGACGAGGTTCACAAAACGACGGGCAGCCGGGATTTCGGAGCAGATCTCGTTTTTGTGGACAGACTGGGCAGAAGAAGTGTTGTGCAAGCGAAGCGTTATGGAGCAAATCATCCAGTGGGTCTGGGCGCGGTGCAGGAAATTTACACGTCGATGCGTTATTATGAGGCAGAACGTTCGATTGTACTGACTTCTGCCAGGTATACGGAGTCCTGCCGAATACTGGCTGCGGTGAACGGGGTAAAGCTGCTGGACCGCGAGGATTTGATGGAGCTGATCCGTCTCTTCAAATCGCGCAGGCTGGACGAGGCGCTGGAACTGATCGAAGAGGATGACCACGAGCCCATTGAAACGTGGCAGTCTCGGCGCAGGCGCACTTGATATCAGACAGGCGCGGTCTGGGGCGCGGGGGTGGAGGGGGTTCTTTTACATGAAAGGGATGTAGAACGGGTCTCAGGCTTAGCTGCACCTTCACTTGTAACGCTGCACATGATATATTGAACGTATATCAATTGAAGGAGTGTGTAATGGGTTATGGCACGTACACAGACACAAAAAGCGCTGCGCAAAGCAGTACGGTCAGGGCAGTGGTGTCCCGAGCAAAGCCGGAGAATCAATGGAGATTATGGGGCGTTATCCCAGCATGTTCGTCTGACGCCAACCAAACAGGAAAAATTGCAAAAGGTCAAACACAAGAAGCAGATCATCCAGGATGGTGGTGCTTCTTTTTATTTTGTTCTGGAGCGGAGGGTGTTAGGAGGCGTTCACCAGGAAGGCTGATTGTATGAGTGAATACTGCATAAAATACGGTATAAATACTGCATTAAAATGAAAAAAGAGAGAAGCTGTGCAGCTCCTCCCCATAATAAAACGATATCAACTTTATGACTGAACAAGATGTGGGATTTCCACGTTCGGATCTACGTCAGCTTCATAATCGACGCCATCGGTTTCGAAACCGAACAGCTGGAAAAACTCGCGGCGGTAGCCTTCCAGATCGGACAGGTCATAGATGTTCTCGGTTGTCAGCTCGTTCCAGATCTTCGCAACTTCCTCCTGAACGTCTGCTCTCATCTCCCAATCATCGATCCGAATACGTCCTTGCTCATCGGTCGGCACATCACCGCCCGCATACAGACGATCCGCAAACAGTCGCTGCAGCTGTTCGATGCAGCCTTCATGCAGTCCTTTTTCCTTCATCACTTTGTACAAAGCGGAAATATACAGCGGCACAACCGGTATTGCAGAGCTGGACTGGGTGACAAGCGCTTTGGCTACGGTAACGTAGGCACGTCCGCCTGTTGTACTCAGATGCTCATGCATTTTGCGTGCTGTTGCTTCCAGGTGATCCTTCGCCTGACCAATGGAGCCTTCACGATAGATCGCATGTGTCAGCTCAGGCCCGATGTAGGAGAAAGCAATGGTCGTAGCGTTGTCTGCAAGTACGCCGCCTTGCTGCAGTGCATCCATCCACAGCTCCCAGTCCTCGCCGCCCATCACGTTGACGGTCTGACGAATCTCTTCTTCTGTAGCAGGTTCAAGCGTGACCGAACTGATCTCACCTGTATGGAAGTTTACGGTTTTGTTCGTATAGGATTGTCCAATCGGCTTTAGCACCGAGTTGAACACTTCACCTGTATTTGGATCGGTACGGCGCGCGGAAGCAACGCTGTAAACGACCAGATCCACCTGACCGAATTCGCTGCGGATCAGCTCGACGGCTTTGTCGCGGGTTTCGTTGGCAAAAGCATCACCCGTGATGCTATAGGATTTCAGGCCTGCGGCGTCAGCAGCCTTCTCGAAGGCTGCAGAGTTATACCATCCGGCAGAAGCGGTACGCTTGTCCGTAGAGCTGGACGGGCGGTAGATACCGATTGTATTGGCTCCTGCTCCAAAAGCGGATACGATCCGTGAAGCCAAGCCATAACCTGTAGACGCACCAATGACAAGCACGTTGCGTGGGCCCTGGATGGCTGGCTGGGATTTTACATAATCAATCTGCTCCTGAACTTGTGCCGCACAGCCGACAGGATGGGACGTTGTGCAGATAAAACCACGTGTTCTTGGTTTAATAATCATTATTGTGACACCCTTTCGTGTTCAATTCATGTTTTAATCATGGTCAAAGCATAATCGTTTCATTGTGCTGCTGCTCGTCCTCATACTCCACATGTTCCATACTCTTCATGCTTTAATCGTTCCCGACTCTGCATGAATGCTCTAATGTGGGTATGCATCTTCCCTATTGTAAAACAATTATGTTCGAAACGGAAACCGTTTTGATCATTTTTACTGCAAGTCTGGCTATTGAGGGGTTATTTTGGGATGATAGGTTTTATCAGGATGATTAGACTTCTTGCGAAGCGAGAAGGTATCAGATTATTTTTATTGATGAAAAGGTTATAACGTGATGATGAAAGGATAGACTTGGCATGTTAAAAGAACGGATTGAGTATTTGAGCAAACGAAAACAAATTGCACGCAAAGACCTTGTAGAAGGTCTGGTTACGCAAGCTCATTTTGCCAACATTCTCGCAGAACGGTATCCGCTGCCCGAGGATCTGGCGGAGAGTATTGCCGGGCGTCTCGGTGTAAGTGCCTCCTATTTGCTGAGTGCCAATGCTCAAGACGGGCAGACGATGGCGCGGGCAGAGCAGATTTTTGCACAGATGTCTGTGCCGGCCACCATGATCCCTGAGGAAGAGGTGCATGCGCTGGAGGATCGACATGATTCACTCATGATCGAGTTAACAACGGCTCTCATGAAGGCAGTATATTATCAGCAATTAAATGATGCTGCGGCGCATGAATATATTCATACGTCGTATCTAAACTTTTATCTGGAGAAGCTTGGCCGCCCGGATGATGTACAGCTTCCCCGGCCGCTCAGCAAAGCGCTGCTTTTCTATAAAATTCAATATTATCGGTCCAAGCTGGCTTATGTGGATGTGCTGACTCACGTGACAAGACTGAGCAGCCTGACGGAGCCGGGCAGTGAACTGTGGCTGTCCATTCAGAATGTTCAGATGGAGGCATATATTCAGACCCGGCAGTACGAGGCGGCGAAAAACACGTTTGAACAGACGATGAAGCATGTCTATGATCAGCGTTTGTTTCACCGATTGTCCGGTCTGTATGTGGCCTACAGTGGCTATTGTTTTACGATGGGGCTTGTGCAGGAGGCGCTGTCAGCCTTGTCGATGGCAGAGGCGAATTTGGTATATGCCGGGAATCCGGGGGATCTGGTGACTGCGATTGCGAACAACCGGATTGTGATGTTAACGATGTCAGGTGAACTCGACCAGGCACAGGCGGAGATTGAGCGCTTCGAGAACCTGCTCCGTGCCGAAACGGAGGAGACCCAGCAGGCGATGAAGCCGCTGCTCTGGGTGTACCGCTGCGAGGTAGCCTCGGTCCGAAAAAGCTGGGGCGTGCTGGCGCAAGGGGTACAGCAGCTGTTAAGCTGTGCTGCCACAGAGGATCAGCGGATGAATGCCGTTTTCTATCAAAGCCAGCTGGCTCTGGCGCACGGTGAACAGGATGTATTTTTGACGCATGCGCAGGCATGTTTGCCTTATTTCGAGAATATCCGGCAGTCAATGCGTTTGGAGTCTTTATATGAAGGACTGGCTGTAGTGAGTGAGGATCAGCGGAGGTACAAGGAAGCAGCAGCGTATTATCGCAAACTGGTGTATTTGCTGCGCAAATCCCGCTAAAGGTCGGGCGAGGTGGCAAGGTGTGTTGAAATCTGGAGAAATAGTAAGGTCTGGAGGGCTAGTCGATGCGGTGAAGTGCTCGAAGGAAGGTGGGACATAAAGAAGGTAAAGCTGTGGACGGGTGAGGGAGGTAGGAGAGGATATGAAAGAAAAGTAAAGATATGGGCGTCGGGGGCGGAGAGATGGATATAGAGCAAGTAAGGATATGGGCAAGCATGATGGTAGGAGGGAGTGAAGGAAAGTAAACTAATAGATAGTGGGCGGCGAGTGGCAAAAGAGCATTAAAGAAAGTGAAGCGTGGCTCGATAAACTAAGTAAGGTAAAGTAAGTAGGGAAAGCGAAAGTGTAGTGGTAAGGCAAAGTAACTTTAAAGATTTCTATGGGGAGACTTTGGTTAGAATGCTATGGCAGTTTTGGTTTTATAATTCTAACGATTTCAGGAGACGTTATTTGACCGATATCACACGTTTTTATTTTCTAACGATTTGAGGAAGCTCTATTTAGGGTTTTTGATGTAAAAATGGGCAATTTTCTGGCGATTTCAGTGAAATAAGGTTTCTGGGAATCGTTACAATTATAGAAGGCCGTATATCGCTAAAATAAGCTTATCTGGATTCGTTAGAATCTTTAGGTGCGCCTGGCTCATGTTCAAATAAGGAGAGTGCATCTTAGGTTTCAGATTGAACCGCTCTGGGGCTTTTTTGCAGGTTACTTTTAAGGTTACATATGTATCAAAAAGAATCAAAAAGTGGGTGTCGGGCTGGATGAGCAACTGTAATTCAAGGTAATGTTACAAAAATAAACGCTTGAATGTTTATTAAGTCAGGCCGAATATTCATTTTTATTGGGGAAAGCAGGGCACAGGGGCAAATATCTCGATGAAGTTGTGTCTGTAACAGACGCATCTGCTCGGTTTTTTTGTATGTGCCCGGATGTGTGTTCAGGGCTGTAACGTTGTGTTTATAATTAAGCATACCCAATAAAAAACAAATGAGGTGTTCGATATGATGGGATGGTTTACACGTAAAAATAAACAGGAAGATGCGATTGCCAAAGCGGATCGCACGATAAATAGCGGGCTTACGGGTTTGCTGATGAAAGGTTTTGTCCCTAAAGAACATCGGGATGCCATCAATCAAAGTTTGGACTCGGCTAAGCAGGCACAATTGGCTGCCAGCGGTTCGCTGCCCCTGACGGCAACCGGGACCGTGCTCAGTGTATCGGATACGGGGAAATTAATTAATTTTGATCCGATTGTGGTACTTGTGCTTGAAGTGACTGAAACGAACGGCCTCACCTATCAGCGCACGATGGAAACATTGGTGTCCAAACTGCAGATTCCGCGTACCGGTGATCGTGTTGGTTTGGGGCAGAATCCGGCAAATCCGTCTGAACTGATCTACATGGGGCTGCTGTCGGTGTAGGAAGAGCGGCATGAAGGAGTTTCGAGATTGGATCAAGTTTATCTAGAATCAGGTCGATACTGTTGCAGCACTTGTAAACTCATATCGAGAAGAGATGTAACAGGGTGTAGCGTTTCATGGGCAAGAATATAGGTGAAATAAGAGAAGATTATTAAATTGTTACAGATAACAACGTTAAATAGACATAAAAAGGGTGGTTGTTGACATGAGTCGTTTTTTCAGAATAATAGGCCTGCTTATGGTGTTGGGGGCGGGATTTTCTCCCGTGGTTGCGCAGTGGCTCTGGGATGATCCGTTTATGGTCATGCAGGCGTGGTGGTTTAAACCGATGATTTTTGGCGGAATTGGGCTGATGGTGTTGACATCTATATTGGGTACAAGTCTGGGACAGCGCAAGATCAAATCAGGACAACCAGCGCTTGGCGTCATTCAAAGTATACAGCAGACGGGCATCTATATTAATGAGCAGCCTGAGGTGCGAATGACGCTGAAGGTATCTCGTCAGGGACGGGAAACATATGATGCTGAACTGAGAAGTGTCATTCCGTTGACCTCGTTGTCCCAATTTCAGCCGGGCAGTGTTATTCCACTTGTCGTGTCCGAGAAGGATGAGCGCAAGGTCGGGCTGGATCGGCATGGAACGGTATCACAAGAACATATGCAGGAGCTGTTGAATGAAAAGATGATGCAGCAGGGCATCGCACCCGAGGTGGTGGATATTGCCCGCACAGGAGAGAAAGGGCTGGCTAAAATTGTGGAGGTTACTCCCCTTGGTAACGGAAGCAACGGCAACATCAAGCTGCAGCTTAAATTAAGTATTACGAAGCCGAACGGGGAAACCTTTGAGGTGACCACGCAAAAGGAAATTGTTCCCTCTGCGCTGTCTCAGGTCCAGCAGGGACATATCATTAACGTCTTTTATTCCAGACAGGACCCTTCCAAGGTCGCCCTCGCACTTCAAGTGCAGGAGCAGCAGTTGAATCAGCTGTTCTCGTCCTGAACGTGCAAGTCATGAAAGCTATGCCTGCCCTGAGTCAGAATGAGGACCGGAGCAGGCTTTTTATTTTTCCAACGGTCTCTTATAGGAGGTTAGAAACGTGAAACGTCATCTCGAAGCGGACTGCATCAGCATTTCCCGAAATGAGGAGAAAAGAGGCTGCGCATGCTGTTCAAGCTTCTCCCGGCTGTGCTGCTGTTCATCCAATAATGATTCGTGATCAAACCACACGACAGCATAGTCGTGCTCTTGATCAGGATTATTCGTATCCCAACACACAGGTCCCGCTCCATCTTCATAGGAAGCAAATGGAACATATCCCGCCTCAATCAGTATTGGCCATGCGGACCAAAGCTTGCAAATTTCCTCCAGAGGGGAGTCCGAAGGCAGGTTGGGCAATGCAATTGTACATCCATCGTAACGGAGATATACGTTAAGAACGTATCTAGTGCTCAGATAAGCCGCGTACAGCGGCGGCACAGAAAAAGCGGGAGCGCACGCATCAGAGCGAGGTCTGATCCAAGCATCAGCCAATTCGTCAATCTGCTCCCCGGTAACTGCTGAATCCAGCATTCTCCAGCGAACCCAGCCCTCTTCGTCGACCTCACCATCCTGCATCTCCACAGGCACGCCCGCGTCATTTTCATCCATTTTGGCTGGAAGGGACATCAGTATATCCCGGTGGGGGGAATCAAAGTATGCATCAAGCCAGCTTTGGATGAAAAGCCGCTCCTCCTTCAGTATCTGTGTGTCACCCAACGTGTTCACAGCCTTTCTGTTTTCCATTTTTCACTTCATCAAATGCATTACAATGCACGTTAAACGATACCTATCCGCATGCGATAAGAGAATAACACTTCCTTGGAGGCTCCATCAAAAACAAGCTCAGCCTGGCGTCTGAAGTCATCCGCAAGCTCATTCAATTCTGCTGCACCGAGCTTCAGCGCCGTTTGCAGACCACCTTGGCTGAGCGCCAGATTGGCATAACGGTCAGCGGTAAACGGCTCGTAATGATGGAATACGATCTCGCGGCTGTAGCGGAACAGACCTGACTGCCGGATCTGCTGCAGATGTCCCTCCTTGCTCCATTTATGTGCCTGCTGCTCTGCACTCGACAGACGTGAGGCAAGCTCGTCTGCAGTGCTTACCAACTGCTCATAGGCTGCTTCGAGCTGCCAGTCCAGCACTGGCGGCCAGTCACAATCGTAGGCGGCAAAAATGCCACCAGGACGCAGCACCCGTGCAAACTCACGCAGGGTGTATGCCGGTTCCATCCAGTGAAACGATTGGGAGCAGGTCAGGATATCCACGCTGTCATCTGGCAAGCCGAGGTCATGGGACATACCTGCCGCAAAGCGAAGCTGATCCGGCTTGCCTGTTGCTTCCCATTTGGCAATGCCCACACTGCGCATATCATCACTGGGCTCCACACCGATAATACGCTCGGCATCGTTCAGCCAGATCCAGGTGGATAATCCTGTGCCGCAGCCGACATCAGCGACGAAGCGAGGTTTGCTTCCCAGATAATTCGTAAGTATATCGACAATTTCTCGGGGAGCAGAGGGCCTGTTTTGATCATAGAGTGTGCCGAATCCTTTAAAGCGTTCCACATTATTACGCCTGATTTGCTGATTCATCGTTATGCCTCCCAACATCGTTTAACGGCTATCCATATTTCCTGGATACCTCAGTACCTCGACAGTTCATATCCCTGAGAAGCTGAACAGCTCAATATCTGAGCAACTCAACAGCTCAAAACCTCAAAACATGAACATGCTATTTCCCTTAATAGCTTTATGATATAGCCATATACTATATTGTATCATCATGCGCAGCTTCGTGCCCATCATCTTCCAGCAAGAGTGAATGAGACACTGCATCCTGATGTCTGCGGCGCAGCTCCTGTCGCACTGCCGAAGGCTTGATTACAGTTACTTTTGAGCCAAAGGAGAGCAGAAACGAATATAATCGCTCACCCTCTTCAATCTGAAGCGAAACGCGCAGCTTACCATTTGTTTCTTGCTGAATCAAAGCAGGGTCGAGCAGATCATAGACGCGGTAGGCGACGGATTGCTCAAACAACAGCTCCAGTTGAATCAGCTCAGGCTGCTCCTCGGCGGGTTTGTCCTCAGCGGGTGTTCTTCCTGCGTCTATATTCTCTTCTTTCATCGGCGCTGACAGTGTACGTTCATATCCACCGGGTACGAATCGAAGTTCTGTTATACGCTTGATTTTATAAGTCAGTAGATTGTCTGTCTTATGCTGATCGCGTTTCAGACCTTTGAAGTACCACGTATTGTTCTTAAAAATAAGCTTGATCGGTAAAGCAGTCTCTTCGCTCTCCTCCCCGTTCGAGTCCACATAATGGAATGAAAGCAGCTGGCTGGCGAATATCGCCTGTTTTACTTGATTAAACTGCTGCACCTCCTGCTCGGGAATGCTGCCCCAGGGAGAATACTCAAATTCAATCCAGTCCAGTTTATGATTAAAAAGGGTCGTTAATCGCCCTAACATCCGGGCGCTGTTCAGATGAGGAATAGCACTGACGCTGTACAATCCCAGCAAAATTTCATTTTGCTCATCCTCACTCAGCAGTGACTTGTCCATGACATAGTGGTCCATCAGATGAATGCCGCCATGTTTGCCTGTTGTCGTATAAACGGGAATACCTGCCGCACTCAGGCGGTCAATGTCCCGATATACGGTACGAACGGAAATTTCGAACAGGCGGGCAAGCTCCGGTGCGGTCGTTTTCTTTTTTTCCAGCAACAGCAGCAGCATTTGAAATAATCGGTTATGTTCCATAACAAAATTATATCATGACAGCCCTTGTCAGGGTATAGGTGCTAGACTTGGGGTATAACGTTATATTTCACAGTGAAGCTAAGAAACAAAGACTTGCTCCAGCAGGAGTTAACTTAAAGAGGAGGAACGCAGCATGAAAATGAAGGACGGATTTTTCTGGGGCGGCGCAACGGCGGCCAATCAGTTTGAAGGCGGATGGAACCGGGATGGCAAAGGGCCGAGCACAGCGGATATGATGACAGGCGGCACACACACGACACCGCGCCGGATTACGCCTGTACTGGAAGAGGGCACGTATTATCCAAGCCATGAAGCAGTGGATTTTTACGGGCATTACAAAGAAGACATTGCCATGATGGCGGAGATGGGTTTCAAAATGTTCCGCATGTCAATCAACTGGTCCCGAATTTACCCGAACGGTGACGACCTGGAGCCGAATGAAGAGGGCTTGAAATTTTATGATAACGTCTTTGCCGAGTTGAAAAAATACAACATTGAACCTTTGGTAACGATCTCCCACTATGAGACTCCATTTGGATTGACGCAAAAGTATAACGGCTGGGCTTCCCGTGAAGTGATCGACTTTTATATCCGCTATTGCACTACCTTGTTCAATCGGTATAAGGATCAGGTGAAATACTGGCTGACCTTTAATGAAATCAACTGTCTGACGATGCCACTGGGGGCATATATGGCAGGTGGATTGTTGTTCGAAGGAAAAGAAACATTGACCGATGGGGTAGATCAGCCGCAGACCCGCTTTCAGGCGCTGCATCATCAATTTGTCGCTAGTGCCAAAGCGGTGAAGCTGGGGCATGAGATCAACCCGGATTTCAAGATCGGCTGTATGGTTGCGTTCATGACCACGTATCCAAACACATGTAACCCTGACGATATTTTGCTTGCGCAGAAAAAGGACCAGCTGTCCAATATGATCTGCGGCGACGTGCAGGTTCGGGGTGCCTATCCGGGCTTTGCGAAACGTTTCTTTGCAGAAGAAGGCATCGAGATTCAGATGCAGCCGGAAGACGAGCAGACGCTGCGCGAAGGCTGTGTAGATTTCTATTCCTTCAGTTATTACATGACTCTGGTGGAAAGTGCAGATGCATCGCTGGAGAGAGCGGAGGGCAATCTGCTGGGCGGCATCAAAAATCCGTATCTCGAAGCCTCCGACTGGGGCTGGCAGATCGATCCCAAGGGACTTCGCTATACGCTGAACCATCTTTATGACCGTTATCAAATTCCGCTCATGGTTGTTGAAAATGGTCTCGGTGCGGTAGATGTCATTGAAGAGGATGGCTCGATTCAGGATGACTACCGGATTGATTACCTCAAAGGTCACATTGAGCAGATGAAAGAAGCGGTTGCGGACGGCGTAGATCTCATCGCGTATACGATGTGGGGCTGCATCGACCTTGTGAGTGCATCCACCGGAGAGATGAAGAAACGTTACGGCTTTATTCACGTCGACAAAGATAATGATGGCAACGGTGATCTAAGCCGCACGCCGAAGAAGAGCTTCTATTGGTACAAAAATGTGATTGCATCCAACGGTGAGGAATTGTAAAGCCGGAAGGTGACATAGGAAAAACCTCTTTCCATTACAAAGCACCCGCCCATTCCTGTATTCAGGAACGTGCGGGTGCTTTGCTGTGTTTTAGGCCAGACAGAGTGATCAGAACAGATTGCTATTAAAAGGCTTGTCTTCCTTGCAGGCAAGCATCAGGCGGACACGCGGCTAGACGAGACTGCTGGTTTGTAATCCGGACAGCCGCTGCAGATAACGCCTGTAGAACCAGATGCAGGTAAATAGCCAGCATCCGCTAATAAAGTAGCCACCAACAACATCACTGGGATAATGCACACCCAGATAGATACGGCTCATACCGATGGTCAGAATAAAGGCTGCACTGGCTACCATCATGAATACCCGTCCCGTAAAGCTGGGGATATGCTTCCAGATCAGAAAAGCCAGTCCGCCGTATAGACTGAATGAGGCCATAGAATGTCCGCTGGGGAAGCTGTATCCACTGATTTCGATAATGCGGTGAATGGTGGGGCGAGCCCGCCCAAATGCAACTTTGAGCAGCGCATTTAACAAGGTAGAGCCGACAAGCACACTGGCAAGAAACAGCAGCTCGCGTCTGTGCCCCAGGTAGAGATAGAGCACCAGCATAGCAAGAATCGTGATGATGACGACTTGCCGCCCGCTGCCAATCCAGGTGAAGAATTGCATCCATCGGGTCATACCGGGGGACTCCATCCCTTGAATCCAGCTGATCAGCACATCATCAAAGCGATGGATCTGGTTGTCGCTGATCGATAGCGCAATGCCGATAAAAGCGCATAAACTTAACGCTGCAGCGAGCAGCGAAAATGAAATTTTTGACGTCCAATGGTTCTTCAATAATTCAAATCCTCCGTGATATATGATTCCTATAATTGTAGCTATTCAGAAGATCATGTATATACTGATGATCCTGAACATAGTGTTAACCATTTTACAATAAAACAAACAAAAATCAAATGGAGGTGTTTTTAAAGATAAGGCAGCGTATAAGAGGGGGGAGATTGAAGATGAGGAAGAAGAGGAAGGTTGTCACAGTTGTTCTGATTCTGATGGTGTGTGCAGCAAGCTTGTTCGTTTGGTCGGGGGAAAGAGCATATGCATGCAGCTGCGTGAATTCCACGGCCAAGGAGAGACTGGAGACGCACAGTGCGGTGTTTACGGGGAAAGTCGTAGAAATTGGCGGTAACTTCATGTCGATAGTTAACAGTCAACAATACAAGACATACACGCTGGATGTGGATACGGCATGGAAGGGTGTGGATTCAAAACGGATGAAGGTCCTGATCAGTGATATGGATGAGGCCGCGTGTGGAACAACATTGGAGAAGGATCAGCTGTATCTGATCTTTGCTAGTAAGGATGAGAGGGATGGCAAGCTGTACAGCAGCTTGTGCAGCTTCAACATCCGGCTGGAAAAAGCCGAAGATGCGGCAAAAATATTAGGAAAGGGGACTTCTGTCAGCTCCGATGATTTCAGATTCAGCAGCGGGTACCGCAGCCCCTGGATGATTGCTCTTTATGCTGGAGGCACAATTGCATTGCTTGGACTGGCAGGCGGCTGGCTGTGGAGAAGGAAGAAAAGGCAGGTTTAATCTGCTCAAGTATTAAAGGTATAACGTGTTGCGGCACACTAAAGGATAATCTGCTCAATCATTGTGGCTGATTGTTCAAGTAACCCCCTTATGGACGTATATACCTTCTGTAAGGGGGGTGATATGATGAGCCTGTTTTTCTGCATGTCTCTAGTCTGTCTGTGTATCTCTAAGTCTCTACGTCTGTAAGTGTTCTGGTTGAGCATTTATTTAATCCTGTGTCCAACCTTCATGTCAGCGCTGCAGCTGCAGCATGTATTCATATGCGGTAACGCCGAATACCCGCTTGAAATGTCTGTTCAGATGTGTCAGATCCACGAAGCCGCAGTCGGCTACAGCGGCGTAGAGGTCCTTTTGCTTTTCCAGGGCTTGTCTAGCGTGTTCAACCTTGCAGTTCAGGAAAAACTGGTAGGGTGAAATCCCGGCACAGGCTTTGAATTCTCGAATGAATTGAAACTTGGATATGCCGAATTCCGCAGAAAGATCGTCCAGCTTGAGCACGTCTGCGGTGCTGCAGAACATGATTTCTTTAGCTTTACGAACGAGGCTGTCCTGAGGCTTCCAGAGCTTGGCCGGCTGTTCTTCCCGGGCAAGCATCTGCACCAGATCATAGAGCCGGGTGCTGCACTCGGCTTCGTTTTGTCTGTGCTGCACGGCATCGTTCAGCATCAGAATGCTGCGGGCAAGCTTCGGATCATAGACGATAGGAGTGGAGAAGCGAAGTTCTTTTTTACCCATAATCTCTTCAACGAGTTCGGGCTTCAGGTAGAGCATGACATAGTCAATGCCCTCTTTATCATAGGAGCTTCCGTCATGGAGCTGCTCCCGGTTAAACAGCATGACACCGTTCGGATGCGAAGCCTGGTAGTGACCGTCCAGATTATACTGCTGGATACCGCGCAGCGTTACCCCTACAGCATATTCCTCATGGCAGTGCTTTTTATAGGTGAAATCGGTGAAGCTGGCGGACAGGGCCAGCACGTCTTGTGATCTTCTGTAACTAAACTGTTCCATGCCGCACACCTCCGCAGATTTGTTCATTCATGAGATAAGACCTGATACTATAATGGCTGAGTATATCAAAAAAAGAGCCATCAGCACACTGCATGTCCGCTGGTACCGATTCAGCAAGGAGCGAAAAACGGTGCCGAACACAACCCAGCTCGAATACGCCAAAAATCCGATACATGTAATCAGCATAACATATGCAAACGCAGACCACGATTCTGCAGCGACATAAGGAAGTACATAGGCCGGAATGACGGTAAACGTAAACAGCACCACCTTGGGATTCACAAACTGCATCATCAAACCGTTCCAGAAGCCTAAAATGGCCTGTGGAGCAGCCTCGGTAGAGCCCATGCGATAGACCTGATAAGCGAGATACAGCATGTAGATGCTGCCAATGACCTGCATGAACCGTAATATTCCCGGCAGAATGTCTGCGAGTAACTGATTCAGAAAAGCAGAAGCGGCCAGCAGCAGACCAAACGCCAGCGTAGCTCCCCATACATAGGGCATGGTACGGCGTGCGCCTACCTTCTGTGTGGAAGAGAGAATGACAATATTGGCGGGGCCTGGGGTGAAGGTGACAACGATACAGTAGATTAAAAAAGATAGTATATTCATCTTGAGCTCCTTCTTGGATGATAGATTTTAAATTTCACGATCATTGTCGTAATCATACGGCGAAGCAGGCGCTCGTTTATAGTACATTATTGCAGAGTGGTTCCCTTTTTGAATGATTGCGTTTACAATCTATAACGAAGTGAGGGGTGGTAGACATAGAACACTTGAGGAAGTGAACGAGATGAAAAAAATGCTGCTGGTCTATATAGTACTGATTGCGGCGTTTGCTCTGTATGTATTGAGGTTTGAATATACCAGTCAGGTGAACAGCTCGTGGGAGAATCGTGGCCTGCGCGGTGATCTGGGCGAGACGTACATGATGATTACGTTCCAGTCGGGGCTGGAATATTGGAAAAGTCCCTTGAAGGGGTTTGAGGATGCTGCGGATGCGCTTGGAGTAACCGTCGAATATCGCGGGGCTACACGATATGACGCGAAGGAGCAGACAACGGTGATTGAGCAGGCGATTGCACGTAAACCTGCGGGTATAGCCATATCAGCGATTGACCCGAAGTCGTTAATTCCAGCCATTAACAAAGCGGTGGAAGCAGATATTCCTGTAATTCTGTTCGATTCCGATGCCCCGGGCAGTCAGGCGTATTCTTTTCTCGGAACAGACAATTACAAGGCGGGGGTAACGGCAGCGGATAAAATGGCCGAGCTGCTGGGCCGTGAAGGAGAAGTGGGTGTATTAACGTCGCCGGGACAGCAAAATCATGAGGAACGCACAAAAGGATTCCGCGAAACCATTCAGCAGCGGTACCCTTTGATGCATGTTGTTCAAGTCGCAGATGGACATGGCGATACACTGAAATCCCGGGACGAGACGCTGCGTATGATGAAGGCGCATCCGAAGCTGGCGGGCATATTTGTAACCGAGGCAACGGGAGGGGCCGGAGCTGGCGAAGCTGTGCAGAATGCAGGAAATGTACAGAAGCTGCATATTATTACTTTTGACACCAACAAAGCAACGCTGGATCTCATCAAAAACGGGACGATATCCGCCACGATTGCTCAGGGAACCTGGAATATGGGATATTGGTCGCTTCAATACCTGTTCCATCTGCACCATCACTTGACCGTGCCTGCGCCATCGTCTTCCGGGGAAAACGCGCCGCTGCCAGTTACGGTGGATACGGGAATTTCCGTTGTGACAAGCTCGAATGTGGATGATTATTATGCCAAATAACGATCATGAAGTTGAGAATAACCTCGGAAATCGCAGAACATGGCGATCTGTAGCCGGAGAGTATGTCCGCCGTTTGCGTTTACGCAATATGCCGTTGCGGTATCAGCTGATGCTGCTGTTTTTGCTTTTTGCGATCGTGCCATCTGTAGGGTTGGGCCTGCTCGTCAACTGGACGGTAGAACGGGTAGTGGAGCGGCAGGTCGAGGGACATACGATGCAGCTGATTGGCAAGGTTAATGAAGCGTTGAACACCAAGATGGAAAACTTGCAAAATATGACCTATTTGATTGCGTTTGAACCCGATGTGGATGCTTTTATGGATGAGAAGCTTGCCGGAGACGGGGATCGGCTCAACAGCAACAACAGCAAAAAAACATTCATGGGTCAAGGGGATGCAGAGTCTGATCAGAATCGCCTGTATGGCATGAAGCAGACTTTGCAGGGCTTCACAACGTTATATCCTGAAATTGCTGGCATCGTGCTGGTGAACGGGAAAGGGGATTACGTCAGTAATGATATGTATCCGCGAACCGCGGTCAATCTGACCCGGGAGGAATGGTATCAACGGGCCGCGGCACAACCAGGTATTTTTACGGTGCTGGGTCAGCCGCGGGAGCGTAATATGACAACACATGTGCGATATAAGGAGGATGAGATTGTATCCGTTGCCCGCTCGATTACGGATGAGACGACCGGACTGGTGAAGGGCGCTGTGCTGATTGATCTCAAGCTCAGGTCTGTGTCGCAGGCAGCACGTAATGTGACTCTCGGGAAATCCGGTTATGTTATGGTTACAGATGCTGCGGGAAGGAGTGTGTACAAGCCGGAACATCCGCTAATTGATCATATCCCGACAAACTGGTTTGCGGCGGGAGAGAGCGGAACATTTACTCAGGTGGTGAAGGGCGAGACGTTATTGTTCATGTACCAGTCATCCACCTTTACGGGCTGGAGAACAGTCGGGGTATTTCCAACCAAAGATTCGATAACCGAGGTGAGGCAGATTCAGTTTTACGTGGTCAGCTTTGTCTTCGTTGTATGTTTGTTTGGTCTGAGCGCATCCTTATGGTTCTCCCGCTCGATTGCCCAGCCGATTTTCCGACTGATGTCATATATGCGCAGAGCGGAGACAGGCAACCTCAGTGCAGGCCGCTGGAGTGATCGTACGGATGAGATCGGTATGCTGGGAAACAGCTTTAACCGCATGCTCAGCCAGATTCGTCAGCTGATCTCGCTGAATGAGCTGCGTGAACGGCAGAAGCGTGATGCGGAGATGCGCAGCTTGCAGGAGCATATCAAGCCTCATTTTCTATATAATACGCTGGATACCATTCACTGGATGGCTCGGAAGGAAGGGGCAGACGGTGTGTCGGATATGGTTGCTGCGTTGTCCCGCCTGTTCCGAATCGGACTCAGCAAGGGACAGGACTATATTCCGCTCCGCTCTGAACTGGAGCATATCCACAGTTATTTGCAGATCCAGCAGACAAGATATCGTGACCGTCTTCAATATACGTTAAACGTGCCTGAAGAAATACAGGGCCTGTATGTACTGAAGCTGCTGCTCCAGCCGCTGGTGGAAAATTCCATATACCATGGCATCAAGGGTAGACGAGGCCCGGGCCATATCGGGATAGAGGGAAAAATAGAGCATGGCAGGCTGCATCTGACGATTCAGGATGATGGTGCGGGCATGAGCAGCGAACGGCTGACCGAGATGCTGCAGCTGCTGGATATGCCCATGGAAAGCCTGGAATCGAGTTCGCCGGAATGGACGGGGAAAAGTTACGGCATGCTGAATGTGCAGGCACGGTTAAGGCTGGCGTTTGGAAGGGATTACGGTATTACGCTGCATAGCAGCCCTGGGGTGGGAACCCGTGTTACGATTGTTCATCCCCTCATGCGGGAGCAGCCAGCAGTTGTGCTTCCCCCAGCTAAGCCAGAAGATAACCAAGAGCGACAGTAAAAGGAGTGAACAAGGTCGTGGATGATATAAAAACACCCGCAAATGCAGCGGATACGCTGTATCGTGTGCTGATTGCAGACGATGAGCCGATTATTCGGGAAGGCATACGGGAGGCCATGGATTGGGCTGCGCTTGGTATGCAGGTGGTCGGCGAAGCCGAGGATGGTGAAGAGGCACTCGAACGAGCGGTTGAGCTGAACGTTCATGTCGTGCTGGTGGATATGAATATGCCGTTCCTGAATGGGATCGGGCTGATTCGTGCTTTACAGGAGCAGTGCCCGGGGGTGAGATATTTGATCATATCAGGCCATGATGAATTTGCTTACGCGCAGGAAGCAGTGCGTCTCGGCGTAGAGGATTATATCCTGAAGCCTGTTCAGGCAGAGCAGCTGAAGGCTGCACTGGAGCGGCTTCGTCAGCGGCTGGATGAAGAGCATCAGCGGACAGCGTATGTTAGACAGGCCGCGCAGCAGATAGAGCGTAACATCCCGCTGCTGCGCCAGCGATTTTGTCAGGAATGGATGGAGGGCGAGCTTGGCGAGAAAAACCTCACAGAGCAGCTTGCCTTTCTGCAACTGCCCTCTGTGTCACCCGTTCAAGTTGGTGTTGTGCGCTGGCCTGCCGCGGAAGCACGTCAGACTATTTTGCGAGAGAATGATCGCCAGCTGTTTCTGTTTGCCGTAGAAAATATTATTACAGAGCTGCTCGAGAAACGTCCGCATGTGCTCTTTCGCGAGGGGAGCGGTCTCATCGGCATCTGTCTGTGGCAGGAGGCTGGAGAGGAAATAGCATCTCTGCTGGAGCAGCAGATCAGTGCCTGCCTGAATATTGCAGTACATGCCTATGTCGAGTCTCATACGGGAACGCTCGAAGAGGTGCCGGAGACGTACAGGCACTGCCGTGCACAGGTATACGAGGAAGTGAAGCTCTCCCCGCTTGTGCGCAGGGCACGGCAGTTAATTCAGGAGGAATATGCGGAGCGGGAGCTGACGCTGGAATCACTCGCATCCCGTCTGCAAGTGTCGGCAGTGTATCTCAGCCGTGTGTTAAAAAAAGAGCTGAACGATTCCTTTGTTACACTGGTTACACGCGCCCGCATTCGTAAGGCTGCTCAGCTTCTGGACTCTACTGCGCTCCCGATCCACACGATTGCTGAACGAGTAGGGTATGATACACAGCATTATTTCAGCACAGCCTTCAAAAAAACGATGGGCATCTCTCCTGCTCAATATCGCAAAAATGGAGGGACGGGCAGTTCATCTGCCGGCCCGATTTAAAGTAAACCCACCGCTAAAGCTTCATTGCTGCGGTGGGTTTTTCGTTGCCTGCTTCCATCAAAAGTTAAATTTTTATAAAAAAGGTTCAAAACCTGCAAAGACCACACGTAGTTGAAATGCTACGATAGGAGGCAGAAAGGCATAATGACTGCGTGATACTCGCCCGGTTGTAAGCGTTATCTCGGTAATGAATCGGAACGTAAAGACGTGAAGAAAGGGGAACTTCATATGAAAAAAGGAGCAATACTTATCTGGCTTCTGATAATGGCCTTGATGCTCTCGGCCTGTAATCTGGCTGAAAGTGATGTAGGCAGCAAGGAAAAAGGATATGTCGGTATATCCATGCCTACCAAATCATCGGAACGCTGGGTGGGAGACGGGGAGAACATGGTTCGTCTGTTCCAGGAGCAAGGATACAAAACCGATCTGCAGTACGCAGAGGATGTCGTCGAAAATCAGATCTCCCAGATTGAGAACATGATTACCAAGGGTGTGGATGTGATGGTAATCGCATCGGTGGATGGCAACACGCTGACAGATGTGATCAAGAAGGCTCATGACGAAGGCATACAGGTCATCTCGTATGACAGGCTCATCCGCAATACACCTTATCTGACGTATTACGCTACGTTTGACAACTTTAAAGTGGGCGTGCTGCAAGCCTCCTACATTGAACAGAAGCTGGGACTCAAAGAAGGCAAGGGACCATTTAACATCGAGCTGTTCGGTGGATCACCGGATGACAATAACGCTTACTTTTTCTTTGACGGAGCAATGTCTGTGCTGAAGCCTTATATTGATTCCGGCAAGCTGGTCGTACGAAGCAAACAGATGACGATGGCACAAATCGCTACATTGCGCTGGGACGGGGCACTGGCTCAGGCACGGATGGATAACCTGCTGAGTGCCTACTATTCGGGCGATAATCTGGATGCGGTGTTATCCCCATATGATGGCATCAGTATCGGGATCATCTCATCTCTGAAAGGCATCGGCTACGGCAAGCCGAACAAACCACTACCGGTTATTACCGGACAGGATGCGGAGCTTGCCTCGATCAAATCTATTGTGGCCGGGGAACAGACACAGACGGTCTTCAAGGACACACGTAAGCTTGCAGAGAAAACGGTGGAGATGGCCAATAGCATTTTGCAGGGAAAACAAGCAGAAGTGAATGATACGAAATCATATAACAACGGATTAATGGTGGTTCCAGCTTACCTGCTCGACCCAATCTCTGTAGATCGAACCAATGTCGAAAAAGATATTGTGGGCAGCAAGTATTACACGAAACAGGAGATTGGTTTGCCATGAGGTAGATCAAGAAATAGGGCTGCCGTAACGCATAATCCAGGAAAGGAGCACATGCCATGACGGACATCATTCTTGAAATGAAGAACATTACCAAAACATTTCCCGGTGTCAAAGCGCTGGAAAACGTCAATCTGAAGGTGCGGGAAGGCGAGATTCATTCGATATGCGGTGAGAATGGCGCAGGCAAGTCTACGCTGATGAAGGTGCTGAGCGGGGTATACCCCCATGGAAGCTATGAAGGAGATATTTTGTTCCGCGGCAAAACGTGTGAATTCAAGGACATTAAACAGAGCGAGGAACTGGGCATTGTCATTATCCATCAGGAACTGGCGCTGATCCCGTATCTTTCGATTGCAGAAAATATATTTCTCGGCAACGAACGTGCCAGCAAAGGCATCGTGAACTGGAAGGAAACCTTTGTAGGAACGCGTGAACTGCTGGGCAAGGTGGGCTTGAACGAAAATCCGAACACCCTTGTATCCAGCATCGGGGTAGGTAAGCAGCAATTGGTTGAAATTGCGAAAGCGCTCTCCAAAAAAGTGCGTCTGCTCATTCTCGATGAGCCAACTGCAGCCCTGAATGAGGATGACAGCGAAAATCTGCTGCAGCTGATGCTGGAGTTCAAAAAGCAGGGCATCGCCTGCATCCTGATCTCCCATAAGCTGAACGAGGTGTCCAAGGTTTCGGATGCGGTGACGATTTTACGGGACGGCAAAACGATTGAAACGCTCGATATGAAAAAGGACAACGTCACCGAGGATCGCATCATCAGCGGAATGGTTGGACGGGACCTGACGAATCGTTATCCTGAACGTCATGCCACCATTGGTGACGTGGTGCTGGAAGTGAAGGATTGGACGGTGTATCACGAGCATCAGGCGGAGCGCAAGGTGCTGGATCAGATCAACATGAACATCAGACGCGGTGAGATCGTAGGGATCGCGGGACTGATGGGTGCAGGACGTACAGAGCTGGCGATGAGCATTTTCGGCAAATCGTATGGTCGCAACATCTCGGGACAGCTGATCAAGGACGGCAAGCCGATTCAGAACAACAGTGTGACAGAGGCAATTCAGAACGGTTTCGCTTATGTGACAGAGGATCGCAAGGAATATGGACTTATTTTAATGGATGATATCAAACGCAACATTTCACTCACCGGACTTGGCAAACTGACCCGTAATGCCGTTGTGAACGAACACGAGGAAGTGCTGGTTGCGGAAGAGATGAAAAAAAGCATGAACATTAAAGCGCCTAACATTCTGCAGAAAACAGGCAATCTGAGCGGAGGCAACCAGCAGAAGGTGGTGCTGAGCAAATGGATTTTTGCCGGGCCCGATATTCTGATACTGGATGAGCCGACGCGTGGAATCGACGTAGGTGCCAAGTTCGAAATTTATACGATTATCCATAAGCTTGCTGCCGAAGGCAAGGGTGTGCTGGTAATTTCCTCCGAGTTGCCGGAGGTTCTGGGTCTGTGTGACCGGATTTATGTGATGAATGCCGGACGAATCACGGGTGAAGTCAGCCGGGAGCAGGCATCGCAGGAAACATTGATGAGATATATGACCAAGTCTGGAGGCGGTAAGCATGGAAACGGTAACTAAACTGTTCAAAAATAATATACGTCAATATGGCATGATCATTGCCCTCGTTGTCATTATGCTTCTGTTTGAAGTGCTGACGAGTGGGCTGCTGCTCAAGCCAATTAATATTACGAATCTGATTTTGCAAAACAGCTACATTCTGGTCCTCGCCATCGGCATGGTGCTGGTTATTATTACAGGTCATATCGACTTGTCTGTCGGTTCGATCGCAGCCTTTGTCGGCGCCGTAGCCGCCATCATGATGGTGGATTGGCAGCTGCCAGCGTGGCTTGCAGTTATTGCATCCCTGCTGGTCGGTGCACTGATTGGTGCATGGCAGGGCTTCTGGATCGCATATGTACGGATACCGGCCTTCATTGTGACGCTGGCAGGAATGCTGCTGTTCCGTGGTTTGACGATGATTGTGCTTGAAGGGCAGTCCATCTCTCCTTTCCCTGCCGGATTCCAGAAAATAAGCTCCGGTTTCCTGCCGGACGTTCAATTCTCCGGTCTGGGTCTGGTGTCCATTATTGTGGGGATTGCACTTACGATCTGGTACATCATTAATGAACTGCGGGAACGCGCATCCCAGCGCAAGTATGGCTTTGAGGTTGTATCTCAAGGGCTGTTCCTGCTCAAACTGATTGTGGTCGCTGCGGTCACGAACCTGTTTACATTTGTACTGGCAAGTTATGCAGGTATTCCAAACATTCTGGTGCTGCTGTTTGTGCTGATCGTAGTGTATTCCTTTGTCATGAATCGTACCGTCATGGGACGACATGTATATGCACTTGGAGGCAATGAGAAGGCGGCAGGACTATCCGGGGTGAAAACGAAAAAAGTAACCTTCTGGGTGTTCGTGAACATGGGTACACTGGCTGCGGTATCAGGTCTGATCTTTGCCGCACGTCTCAATGCGGCTACACCGAGAGCAGGTACGAACTTTGAGCTGGATGCCATCGCGGCCTGCTTCATCGGTGGAGCGTCGGCTTCAGGCGGGATCGGAACGGTGTTTGGTGCCATCATCGGTGGTCTGGTTATGGGTGTGCTGAACAACGGGATGTCGTTGATCGGTCTCGGTATCGACTGGCAGCAGGGAATCAAGGGTCTGGTGCTGCTCCTGGCGGTAGCCTTTGATATCTATAACAAAAATAAAAGAGCGGCATAATATGAACTTAGCGAAAAGGCTTGGCAAACGCCAAGCCCTTTTTGACTTTATTTTGGAACGGCAATCCATAATGTCCATGAATCTTTTTCAATAATCGGAGCTGTATTGTTTTTAAGTTTGCTGTTAATAAACACAATCAGCTCGCCAAGCTCATGGTCTGTTAATTCATGAAGAATCGAGCGTCCGGTCCGCTGCGCCAGATCTATATTTAATGCAGCCAGGTCCTGATGAACACACCTGGTTTCCCAAAGCTGCACTGTTTTAACGATCACGAATCCATTGGAATCAAGCGATCTTTGGACTTCATGGGCTTCGTGCCGACGGGAGCGTTCCATGTCAATCAATTCAGGATACTTTTCGAAGAAGTAACCCCTAATATGATGTTCATCCCCTGGCAATAAACAATCTTCTGGTGTTCTGTCTTGAATGATGAATACACCATCTCTTTTCAGGATACGCTTAGCTTCTTGAAAACAGCTGTCTAAATCTTGCAGATGATGAATGAGCGCTCTTTCCAGGACGATATCGAATGTATTGTCTGGAAGTCCCGAGCTGTAGGCATTGCCTTGTCTGAATGTGACATTGCTCAAATTCTCACAATGCTTGGCAGCACCTTTTAACATCTCTTCCGAAAAATCTATTCCAGTGACATGCTTCGCTCCTGAATTTGCTAAAGCTTGGGTATAAATGCCCCCGCCGCAGCCGATATCAACAATTTCTTTACCAGCTATGCCTGCATGCTCCTCAATCAAAGAGAGCCAAGATGCATCCGCAGTTCTGGTCGTATACGTCATTCTGTTGCGTTGATCGTGAAAATCGATTGGCACAATAACCACCTCTTGTTTCATTGTGTGAAACTAAGTTTCGTTTTATGATATATTTTAACGATACCATATTTTTCTTTATGGTCAAGAGGTTCAAGCTTATACCCGTCCCAACGATATAAGTCGTGAACTATTCAATTACACGTTAACGGAGAGAACAGAAGAAACTGATCCTGACCTCGGATCATCTACTACATCAACGCACCTATGAAACGAGTGGCGATACCAAAGTAGATAAACAGTGACAAAATATCGTTCAATGTTGTAATTAGCGGGCCGGAAGCTACAGCAGGATCGACCTTGAAGCGGCTGAGAAGGAGCGGAATGCAGGTGCCTGTCAGTGTGCCGATGATCAATGTAAAGAACAGGGAAACACCGATGATCATACCGAGCAGCCAGTCACCTTGCCAGATATATGCGATCACAGTAATCAGCACGCCGCAGACCAGACCAATCATCATGCCGACTTTAATCTCTCGTATAATCAGAGCAAGCACCGTTGTTCTGTCCAGCTTGCGTCCAATCAGTCCGCGTACCACAACAGCGAGCGACTGCGTTCCCGTATTTCCTGTCATTCCGGCAATCATGGGCATGAAAAATGCGAGCGCGACAACCTGATTCAATGTATCCTCAAAAAAATCCACAATGCTCCCCGAGATCAGACCGATCAATAGCAGCAAAATAAGCCAGGGCAACCTGCGTCTGACCGCAACGAGTGGTTTGGTATCAAAATCAATATCCTTGCCGCCGCCGCCCATCTTGGCGAGGTCTTCACTGGCCTCATCCATAATAATGTCAATGACATCATCCATCTGGATGATTCCGCACAGACGGTTGTTCTCATCTACAACGGGCAGAGCCATGAATTCGTAGCGCTGCAGCAGCTGGGCTGCTTCCTCCTGGTCCATATCTACGGTGGCGTGGATGACCCGTCTGGTCATCAATTCCTCTACCTTGGTTTTGTCATCGGCCAGGGCGAGAGAACGATAACTGACAACACCAGCCAGCTTGCCTTCATCGTCGGTGACATAGAGGTAGCTGGAAGCGGAGAGGTGCAATGTACCCTGCGATTGTCGCAGTGCTTCCTTCGCTGTATCGTGAGTGAACAGGGTACGATAACGGTCTGTCATAATTCGTCCGGCCGTTTCCGGCGGATAACTGAGTACAGACCGGATGATGGCGGAGTGATCCAGGTTCATGCTGGACAGCAATTCTTCCCTGCGCTTTGCAGGCAGATCGTGCATGAAGCGGATGAGGTCACTTTTATCCATCTGCTGCATGACTTCCAGTGTACGTTCTGGCCCGAGTCGTTCAAAAAGTTCAGCCTGCTCGTGCAGCTTCAGGTTCTCGGCCAGATCGGCCAGCGTATCCGGCTTGAATAAAAGAAGAAAGCGATTTTTGTCGTCTTCCGGGAACTTTTTATAGATGAGTGAAAGATCATAGGGACGCAGTTCCTTCACAAGTTTATAGAATTCCGGCAGATTCCGGGATTGTACATGCTGCGTAAGCTGCAAGGTGATTTCCTCAAGAGAAAGCTCTTTGGTCGTCTGTGACCTTTTCATATCGACACTCCTTTTCTAATGCTGGGTTTCATATTTTTAAACGAAAAGGCGCTAGTGTTAAACAACGCTGCATCCACAATGGACAGGATATTGTAATCTTGCTTAAACATTCGAGACAGGCTTACAAACGGAAGCGCTCAGGATATAATTGTTCTACAGCTTTTACAATAAAACCGATGTGGAGGTCGTCCGTCTTGGAAAGAGATATTCGAACACAATTGCTCAGTCTGGCTGAGCCGGAATACCAGAAATTCGCGGCTTCCCTTATCCCGAATATATCCAATGTAATGGGTGTGCGCTTACCCGCAGTCCGCAAAATAGCCAAACAGATCGCCGCGGGAGACTGGCGGACGTACCTGGATACGGCAAAGGACGAATATTTTGAAGAAGTGATGCTGCAGGGCATGGTCATCGGGCATGTGCAGGCAGAGCTGGATGAGCTGCTGACTCGTATTGCGGCTTTTGTTCCCAAGATTGACAACTGGTCCGTGTGCGACAGCTTCTGTGCCGGACTGAAATATACGAAAGTGCATACGGATGCGATGTGGAACTTTATTCAGCCTTATCTGAAATCCGAGAAGGAATATGACATCCGCTTTGGCGTGGTTATGCTGCTGAACTTTTATCTGGAGCAGCCTTATATTCATCAGGTGTTACCGTTGCTTGATCAGATTAAACATGAGGCCTATTATGTGAAAATGGCGGTGGCCTGGGCAGTTTCGATCGCTTATGTGAAGCAGCCTGAAGCTACCATGCCGTATTTGAGGCACAACACGCTTGATGATTTTACGTACAACAAGGCACTGCAGAAAATTACGGAATCATACCGGGTAACGCCGGAGGACAAGCAAGTGATCCGCAGCATGAAGCGTAAGGTGAACAAACAGACAATTGCGCCAAAACAGACAAGCTCCTGACTCAGATGATGGCAAAGGGGTTCTGACTCAGGTTATTGTAAAAGGGATTCTGACTCAGACAATGCTAAAGAGAGGGTGAATATGGAATGCGACAAAAGATAATGTATACCACGATGCAGCTGGACGGTCGTCCTTGGAGTCTGCTTGCAACCGAGAAGGGGCTGTGCAGGATCGTTATGCCGAATGAAACGCTGGAGGACTGGCACGGCTGGATTGGCAAAATTGCACCTGGCGCCGAGCTGGAGGAGAATGAGCAAGCGTTAAAGCAGACCGGTATGATGGACTGGCTGATATCCTATTTTGCAGGAGAAAGGACAGCTTACACAGAGGACATCCCGTTTGACCTGATCGGTACCGAATTTCAGCAGCAGGTATGGAAAGCGCTCGGGCGTGTGCCATACGGTGAGACACGTACCTATGGCGATATCGCTGCCGTGATCGGACGGCCTTCGGCTGTGCGGGCTGTAGGTGCAGCGAACGGAGCGAATCCGATTCCTTTGCTGCTCCCGTGTCACCGCGTTATTGGCGCGAACCGCAAGCTGACGGGCTTTCGCGGTGGTCTGGAGTTGAAGCGCAGGCTGCTGGATATCGAGCAGATTCAAGGCGTTGAAGCTGGAGGGCATGCAAGGTTTGAATTTTAATATCAAGAGGTGAATGATCTATGCAACAGACATATTGGCTGACAAACGTCATTTTGGAACAAGGGTACATTCGTGAAGGAACAGAGGTAACAGGCACACAAACAGGACTCTCGCATCTTCGGATTGAAAACGGAGTGATCGCAGCCGTTCTGGATGGTAGTGAACAGCTGACGGACAATTTGCCGCAAATAGATGGCAAAGGGCTGCTTCTGCTGCCTTCGTTTGAAGAAGCGCACATTCATCTGGATAAAACCTACTATGATGGGCCGTGGAGAGCGGTCAGACGTATCTCCAGTATCTTTGATCGCATGGAAGAGGAGAAGGTTCTGCTGCCTAAGCTGCTGCCCGAGGCCAGACGCCAGGCAGAAAGCCTGCTCGCTTTGATTCAATCCTATGGCTCCACACATGTTCGGGCACATTGCAACATTGAACCGGTCAGCGGGCTGCGGCGGTTAGAGGTTACGAGACAGGCACTTGATCGATATGCAGGCAGGCTATCTTCCGAGATTGTTGCGTTTCCGCAGCATGGGCTGTACCACTCAAACTCGGTGGAGCTTATGGGACAAGCTATGGCTGAAGGAGCAACTCATGTTGGGGGACTTGATCCTTATACTGTAGATAAGAATATGGAGAGATCGCTGCATACGATGGTTGAGCTGGCAGTGAAGCATCAGGCGGGGATTGATATGCATCTGCATGACAGCGGTGAAGCGGGCAAGCAGACATTGCTTGAACTTGTCAGGCTGACGGAAGAAGCAGGACTTCATGGTCAGGTTACGGTCAGTCATGCGTTCTGGTTTGCCAGTGCAGAACAACAAGAGGCTGAAGAAATAGCGGGTCGAATGGCATCGCTGGGCATGAGTGTGGCTTCAACCGTTCCGATTGGCAAGACGATGATGCCGCTGCCGATGCTGCGGCAAGCAGGTGTCAACGTGAAGCTGGCAACGGACAGTCTGACAGATCACTGGTCACCGTTTGGCAGCGGCGATATGCTGGAGAAGGCTGGCCGATTTGCTGAGCTGTATGGATACAGTGACGAGTTGTCTTTGTCACAGTCGCTGGCCCTGATCACAGGCGGAATGACACCGCTGAATGCAGCAGGGGAGAGGGTCTGGCCGAAGGCTGGTGACCCGGCGAGCTTTGTGCTGGTGCATGCGAGCTGTGCAGCCGAAGCCGTTGCACGGCGGGCGCAAAGAGAAGCCGTATGGTATCAAGGTCAAATGGTGAGCGGAAAAAACGAACAGCATCTCTGAAGTTAACTAGCTAAAGCTTGAATAGATAAATTGGGATTAAGCACAAAAGTGAGCCGCGGATACCGCGGCTTTTTTGCATGCCATGATATGAACGTAGTGATCAGAAGCAGAGGAAGAAATTATACGCAGATACCACATTTTGGGTTATGATAGATGAGATTCCAACATAAAGGAGAGTTACGCACATGAACATTGAATATGCCTTGCAGACCGACTACACCTACATCGTTGAAAAGGATCGGCATATTCATCAGGGGCTGGTCGAACCCAAGATAAAGGAGAAGGAAATCTACATCCTCTGGGAAGGCGAAGCAAGGATCGGGTGGATGAGATATGGCTATTTTTGGGATAACATGCCCTTTATGAATATGATCTGGATGGAAGAGCCGTATCGCGGTCACGGATTAGGGCGGCTGGTTGTACAGCATTGGGAAAATGAAATGAAACAAAAGGGTTTTGATATCGTCATGACCTCCACACAGTCGGATGAGCAAGCACAGCATTTTTATCGGAAAATGGGCTATGTTGATGCAGGCGCACTCCTGCTGGACACTCAGCCGCTGGAAGTCATACTGGTCAAAAGAATTTAGGCATTACAACTGGAGGAATGTTGAGTATGAATCATCACATGGAGAAACGAGTAACGTTACAACGGATAACAGAGGAAAATGAGGAGCAGTGCATCCGTCTTCAACCACGGGAAGATCAGCTGGCACTGGTAGCCAGCAACGCGGATTCATTAATTCATGCGACCAAGGAAGTCACTTCAAGACCTTACGGAATTTATGCGGGAGATGACATGGTCGGATTTGTTTTATTTGATAACGAGATGTATACGGACGGGTACTACTGGATTCTTCGTTTTATGATTGACAGGCAATATCAGGGGCGGGGTTATGGAAAAAGCGCTATTCAGGAGATTATTCACATGCTGCAAGCACGAAGCGACTGTAAACAGATCAGAGTATCTCATGTACCTCACAATATCGCAGCCAATACGCTGTACAAGCATTGTGGTTTTCAGGAAACAGATGAACGAGAGGATAACGGTGATATTATTTTGAGTTACCGTATAAGAGAATAGGGGGCAGCAAGTCATGATCAGAGAAGCGGAAGCCAGAGATGCAGCATGTATTGAAGGATTGTACAGAGAACTACTGCCCGATCATCCGGATACGATAGTGCTCGCTGAACGCATTGAAGAGATCAGATGCCACGAACACAGCTTTCTGTTTGTATACGAAGTGGAGGATCAGATAGTCGGTACCGCACATTTACATATTTGCTTGGATGCTCTCGCAGGAAATCGACCGTTTGGTGTGGTGGAGAGGGTTGTTATTTCTGACAAGGTGCGGAGCAAGGGATACGGTTCAGAATTGATGGAGTACCTTGAACAGGTGTGTGTACAGCTGAACGCTTCGAAGATGCTTCTTGCCAGTGGTGCCTCCAGGCACGGGGCCCATCAATTCTACACGAAGCTTGGGTACGATGGAGAGTCCAGTAAAGCATTTAAGAAATATCTATAACTTTAGGAGATACGTCCAACAAGATGAGACATAAAAACGATCGGCTCTTGAATAAAAGGTTCATTGCGGTGATGTTTACACTGTTGCTTATGACATTATGTTGTTTTTCTACTGCGGCATATCTGCGAGCGAAGTCGGATTCCAATATGTATGCTTTTCTTGGCTGGGACATGTTTCTGGCCTGGGTTCCACTCCTGATTTCATCGTTCATGGCTTATGTCTCCAGGCATATGTCCGCCAGCCCTCGTATGAACGGTATCGCTTTGACAGGCTTACTAGCTCTTGTATGGCTTTTCTTTCTGCCCAATGCGGCCTATCTGTTTACGGAGATGCTGCATACATTCCGATATTTTACGGCTCAGCGAGGAAATCCATTTTGGTACAGCATGGATTTCTGGTACAGTTTGAGCCTTACGTTTGGTGTAGCGATCACGGGTTTACTGCTTTCGACGTGTTCCATTATGCAGATTCAACAGATTCTTCATAAATGTATACATAGATTGGTCTGCTGGATAATTGTCGGGGGGATCTTGCTTCTAAGCAGCCTGGGTGTATATATCGGGAGGTTTAATCGCTGGAATTCATGGGATATCGTGTCCAGACCCGGGAAGATTGTCATGGATTTGGTGAATGATCTAGGGGCAGAAGACAGTATCCTGCTCGAATTTGTAACACTGCTGTTTGTGGTGCAGGCTTTTATATATGTCATTATTTCACTGCTTAATTTCCAAAGCAAGGAGCTGTCCCGATGAGAGTAGTTATAAACCGTGTTCGTTTGCTGGAGCAGTTAAGCAGAACGGTCCGTTTTGTGTCATCCAATGAGCATGTTCGAGTGCTTGAATGTGTGTATGTAGAGGCGTCTGCAGACCAAATCAGCATCATTGGTGGAGAGGGCACCACTTTTTTTATGACGGAGATGCATACAGAGCATGTTCAGATTCAGCAATCAGGCAGAGCTGTGGTGCAAGCCAAACTTCTGGCCGACATCGTGCGAAAGATGCAAGAGAAGGAAGGGGTACTGCAATTAATTATGACGGCCCGGACAGCTGGCTGAATTTTGTGCACATAAGAAGCAGCAGGATAGATTAATAACGACATTCAGGAGGTAAAGGCATGGGGAAAGCTTCTGGTTTTATCCAGCAACTGCCTAATATTCAAGAGTGCCAGCGGATGTTCAAGGCAGCAGCGATGCTGGATGCCATTTTGATGCCGGAATGGCAGTATAGATACTACTCATACAATGCGCATTGGGATGTGAATGAGCAGATGGCCTCGCTGAGAGATGGAGAGGGAGATCACTATTTTGCGCTGTTTGATTCCCGCGGTTTGATCGTGAAAGGTTACGACAAAGCCTATGCATCTCTTCATAAGGATCAGCTTGGTGACGTGTTGACGGGTGTGCCTGAGGTATTTGAAGCGTTTCTGAAAGAGCCCGCTTTTATGATGGATCAGACGACATTCTGCATCTGGAATGAAGCGGAGCGGAACGAGTGGGCCTCGAGTCAGCAGCTTGCGGATGAAGCCTATGCCTTGCTACAGTTGCTTACTGGAGGTGCAGCGTATTATCATGCCTGGGCTCAGGAGTATTATGAGATTGAACTGGAGCTGCAGTGGGTCCGGCATGTTTTTGCCATGAAGCCGCTGAATGAAGAGCTGCTGCAAGGGCTGAATGCGGAACTGGAGCTTGATGAGCTTCAGGAGGATATTACGGAGATTGGATACGCGGTCTAGGAGGAATGACATATGAGTTTAACAGAGTGGACTGCAGACACGCTTCAATATGATCTGTCAGATGAATACTCGCTCAGGCTTGCGGATGATCAGGAGTGGGGGATATTTTGCACCATTTATTATGATATGGGTTACGTTGGATTTTTCAGAGAAGAAGAGTTCAACTCCTCAAGGTGCAGCGCGTACTGGATCTATCAGAATGAGAGCAAAATAGGCGGTGTGCGAATGGAACCGAACAAGATGTATCATTTATTCTTGATTCCGCCATTCCAGCAAGGATATCAGGTCGTCAAGCTGCTGAAGCAAAAATTAATGCAATGGTCTGATCGCAGTAGACGTATCGTGACATTTGAGATTCTGCCGGGTCAGGTGGACTGGTTTGCCAGAGCCGGTTTCTGGCCGGCCGAGTTCAGGTGCCGCTGGATGCAGCGGCCTGTGGATCGTTATGAGATCGAATGGGAGGACAGATGGTCTGTACAAAGTCCCGAGATTATCGCAAACGGAACGGGCGGTTTGAAGTACATCAACGAAGAGCAGATCGCCCGGTGTGATCTGGAGAGTTTTGGCGGCAGTCTTGAAGCAACGCGAAGAAAGAAAAAATCCCTGGAAGATTTTACTCCAGACGAAGACCCTAATTATACGAACGAAATCCTGACCCGGGCCTCTACGCTTGTATATGATCAGGAGACGGGACAGTTGGTTGCCAACTGCCGCTTGTGTCTGCAGGACAATCAGGCTGCGGTATACAGTATCGGCGTCATTCCTTCGTATCGAGGAAGAGGGCTGGCTACCCGGATGTTAAAGAGAGCATTAACGATGCTCAAGGGTCACTATCCATTTTTGCGGCTGTATGTGATGGAAGGTAATGAAGCAGAGTCCGTATATGTGAATCTGGGCTTTGTACAGGGGATTCAGGAGATTCAGACGATGTATATTCCCGAGGAGGAATCGGAATGAAAGCGGCTATTCTAACCGATATTCATGGAAATGCTCCTGCACTTCAAGCTGTACTGCATCTGCTTGAGGGGAAAAGGCCGCTGGAAGGACACAAAGGCATGCAGCAGCATCATGAATGGATTGCGGAGCGGCTCAGCGAGGACTCCATCGAGCGAATACAGCTTTTACCCCAAGCAATCGAAGAGGAAGTTGAAGGACAGCATGTGCTTTTGACTCATTATCATATGACTGATGACAAGCTGGATGCAATTGAGAAGGAACCTGCCGGAATAAAGTGGGATGCAAAATACGAAGGAACCTCGTATGATCTGATCTGTTTTGGACACTATCATATTCTGCATTATTTCAGGACAGCGCGGCGTGTCTACCTGAATCCGGGAGCATTGGGTTGTAATGACCTGGCGGTGGCGAGATACGGAATTGTGGATTTTCAGAAGCATCAGCTGGATGTAAGATTTACGGCGGTGCCCTACGATAATAGACCATATTTGCAATCGTATGTGCGTCTGAACGTGCCTGGTCGGGATTTTATTTTGAAAGCCTTCCACGGGAATCAACTCGAAAAAGAAATGAATTAGCGACAAGGGCGATCTGGCAAGGTCGCCTTCTCTCGTGTATAAGGTCGCCTTTTTTCATTCATATTGTTCAAAATAGGGGGAGGTAACTATCATTTTTGTTGTCATTATTGGTGTACTTGTATTGCTGATTCTAGGTCAATATGTAGTTAAGGCAGCTATCGATACTTCGAAAAATAGTGAGCATACGCGCGAGATTTTGGAAGAGTTAAGGGAAATCAAAGCGTTATAAAAAGAGAAGCAATTAATCAGTTACGGAGGTGGTTCCAGTGCCATACCTCTGATGGAATAGAGGCAGGCCGCATTCCACAAGCGATGAAAAAGAACTAACCAAACTTTATTTCAGTGTGTTTATATCAGAAGAGGAGGCATATATAATGTCAGGTCATACCGCATTGGTCATTATCGATGTGCAGAGTGCTATGTTTGATGAGTCAGATCCGGTATATCAGGGTGAGCAATTGCTCGTAACCATCCAGAAGCTTATTGTGTCAGCTCGTGAAGCAGGGCAGCAAATCGTTTATATACAGCACAGTGAAGGGCCCGGGAGTCCATTGGAACGAGAAACATCGGGATGGGAGATTCATCCGTCCTTTGCACCGGTCACTGGCAATCTAATTTTTGAAAAAGAAACACCGGACTCGTTCCACGGAACGGATCTTCACGAGCAATTACAGTACTGTGGTATCTCTAGCCTTATTCTCGCAGGCATACAGTCGGAGATTTGTGTGGACACGACTTGTCGCAGAGCGTTTAGTCTGGGGTATAACGTACAGCTGATTCGAGTTGCACACAGTACATGGGACTCAAATGTGCTTCTGGCAGCACAGATTATTGAGCACCATAATTCTGTACTGAGCATGTTTGCTCACGTTGTGAATTCAGAAGACGCTATGAGGTGATTACGGATCGCTCTGAGATTGAAGCATAATGCTCAGGTTACGATACAATACAACGGCAAACAAATTTACGTTACGAAGAATGGGCGTTTTAACCAGGACTCGAGGTATGTGCTTTATCATCAGGCGTTGAAGGATTATCTGGATAAAGAATTGGAGGGAACATACTATGGAGGGAGTCCGATTAAGGAAGAACAGGAGGAGACGTGATGACGATTCATAAAAAAATATTCAATTGGTCTGCATGGCTTGCTCTACTATCTATCTTTTTCATTCCCGGTACATTGCAGACGGAAGACGGGCCGCTTCGAACGGAGTATGGATTCCCGCTTCGTTTTCTGACGGACTATCATATTTCAAACCCGGAGGCATCCATCTGGTTTATTTCAGGCATGCATATTAATTTGCTGGTGTACTTTGTCAATATTCTGCTTATTTATACCGGAATACATATAGTGTTGTATATCAAGAAGAGATTAACTGAGAAAGAAATAAGTTGACCTATCCATCTACACGTTAACGGAGAGGACAGAAAAAACCTGAAAAAGCGGAGCGGTCGCCTAAAAGCTTTCTGAAAGAAAGCTACTTCGGAAGCATAATCTTATCACCGGATTTTCCCCTTTATTTAAAGGGAATCAAAAAAATCTGGGGATAACAGCGATTGGAAGGTTGTTCTGTCATCGGAGTGGATGGTGTACAATCTTTAGTTCAATCCAACCTAGGAGCGTGAAGCTGTATGGAAACGTTTTTTCGATATAACTGGATGGTGCGTGAACAGTGGTACGCGTGGTGTGCAGAACTGCCGCCAGAAGAACTGCTTCGTCAACGTACAGGCGGGGTCGGGAGTATTCTGAGAACTTTCTTTCATGTCATTGATGTGGAGTGGAGCTGGCTGCAGGTGCTGCAAGGCAAACACGACGGTGCGGAGGACTTTGCGAACTATCAGACGCTTGAAGCGGTTCGTGAGTTTGACCGAAAACTGCATCCGGACGTTGAATCATTTGTACTGGCCTGGGAGCCGAGTATGGAAAAGAGACCTTACATCGACCGCCGAGCCGATGTGCGTGTAGATATAGACGCTTGGGGTGAAATCATGCGCCATGTGATTGCACACGAAATTCATCATATGGGGCAGTTATCGGTGTGGGCCAGAGAGCTGGGCAGGGAGCCTGTGTCAGCCAATGTTATAGGCAAGGGTTTGATTCGGCCTGATGGAAACGAAAGGTCGTGAGTATCATGATACAGCTTGACAGTATTAACTGGGTTCAACTGGATGAAGCAGTTCGGCAGGAGATGAAACAGGCGTATCGACTCATTCCATTGAAGCCAGGCTTAGAAGCCGAGGTTATGCGTGTCGAGCTGTCTGATCAGCTCTACGTGCTGAAGATTTGGAACAAGGAATCACGCCCGGATATTGGTAAACAGTATGAGTTACTATCTGCTCTTGCGCAGAGTGGGGTTCGAGTGTCCAGACCTTATGGTTGGGGGATGGATCAGCATCGGAATCAAGTGTTACTCATGAGTTACGATGGTGTCCCGGTTACCCGGCTGGGTCGGCATATATTAAGTCGGATGGCTCAGACTTTACACGAGATTCATCAATATTCTGTCAACGTTACAGATCATCGAGAGGAACTGGAAGCGTACTTGCCCCGATATGACTTTGTTGACTACTTTTTTCCTCAGGCTGCGGAACACGAGGATATTTATCCCATTGTTCATGATCTGACGAAGCGTGTACAGATCAGACAGGAGCATTTGATCCATGGCGATTATAACCTGGGAAATATGGTTGAGATGAACGGACAATATACGATTATTGACTGGACCAATGGACAGTACGGAGATCCGAGATACGATGCTGCATGGTCTGTTTTTCTAATCAGGATATACAACGGAGAAGAGTGGGGCCATTTTTATCAGACCGCGTTACAAGCTGTCTCCAATCATATGTTGGATGAGGAATCGGCTTTCGAAGCCTTGGCCTGGTTACGTTGGGTGCTGCTTTCACGCGGTGGCGGTGTTCCCAGAGATGCTGAAGTGACGCGGCGGGTCCTGAATATTGCTGCTCATAACCCGTATTTGCACGCAAACTTGCTGTGAGCCTGTCCTAAATTCACACCTTCTGCATACCAATAATAGTAGAGGAGTGTGATGGATGATGGAACAGAAGGTACAGGCGTATTTCGAGCTGAAGCAGCAGCAGAAGCAGATTGAACAGCAGTTATCTGTATTGAGAGATGAGATCGTGTCGTACTGTGAGCAGCAGGGAGTATACGAGACGGAATTAGGCTCTTATAAGGTGAAAACGGTGCTTCAGCAACGCAAGGAATATGACGATCAGAAACTGTTCGCCTCTCTGCCCGATCCAGAGATCTGGAAGCTGCTGTCCAAAGTAGACAACCATAAGCTTAAAAGCTTGATCAAGCTGAACATTCTCTCGGAGGAGCAGATTAGTCCGGCATGTACTGTGAAACAGGTGACCCTGCTGCAGGTGGAGAAGGTATAGCATGCAGATCTATTCCGTCTGCTCGCTGCTCAAATTGGTAGAATTTTAGGGGGCAAAACGTTTATTTTATACATGGAAAGCGCATTCATTTTTCGGTATGATAAAAAAAAGAACCTTGTGAGGAGGAACCAGGATGTCTACCGAAATTCCGTCCCTATCTGCATCTTATGCCAATTCATTCAAAATAGGTGCGGCAGTGCATACAAGAATGCTGAAGACTGAAGGGGAATTCATTGCGAAGCATTATAACAGTGTAACCGCGGAAAATCAGATGAAGTTTGAAGAGGTTCACCCGCGAGAGCATGAATATACGTTTGAGGCGGCAGATGAAATCGTTGATTTTGCTGTGGCTCGTGCAATCGGTGTACGCGGGCATTCCCTGGTATGGCACAATCAGACGCCGGCATGGGTATTCGAGGATGCTTCCGGAGGACCGGCTTCCAGAGAACTGATGCTGTCCCGGCTGAAGCAGCATATTGATACGGTTGTTGGCCGTTATAAAGGACAGATTTATGCCTGGGATGTCGTCAACGAAGCGATTGAAGATAAGACTGATCTGATTATGCGGGATACCAAATGGCTGCAGTTACTTGGGGAGGATTATCTGGTTCAGGCATTTAATATGGCTCATGAAGCAGACCCCGATGCGCTGCTGTTCTACAATGATTATAATGAGACGGACCCGGTCAAACGGGAGAAAATCTATAATCTGGTTCGTTCTTTACTGGATCAGGGCGCTCCTGTCCACGGTATTGGTATGCAGGGGCACTGGAATATTCACGGTCCATCTATCGAGGAGATTCGGCAAGCGATTGAACGTTACGCTTCATTGGATGTGCAGCTTCATGTGACTGAACTGGATTTGTCCGTGTTTGGTCACGAGGAGCGGCGTACCGATCTGACCGAACCAACGGCAGAGATGGCAGAGCTCCAGCAGAAGCGCTACGAGGACATTTTTGCGCTGTTCCGTGAATATCAATCCAATATCACTTCGGTGACGTTCTGGGGAGTTGCTGACAATTATACCTGGCTGGACAATTTCCCTGTACGTGGTCGCAAAAACTGGCCGTTTGTATTTGATACACAGCTTCAGCCAAAGGATTCCTTCTGGCGGATTATCGGGCGAGTCTAGGTTATGTAAGTCAAACTAAAGATGTTCTCACAGTCCGCTGGTTTTCCCGGATGTATAGCCTTGCATGCAGCCCTTGATAAAGGGATAGCCTGTAAGGCTTTTTGAAGTATCTTATAAATATAGCAGATATATTCTAATTTTAGCATTGTCACTTTGACTGTACGATGCCATACTTGAGAAAAAAAGGGGAAATGGCAGGTGAATCCATGTACAAGGTCATAGTAGCAGATGATGAGCCGTTTATGCTGGAAGGCTGGAGAACGATGATTGATTGGCAAGGCTGCGGATATGAGTTGTGTGGAACTGCAACGGATGGAGAAGAAGCGCTTGAGCTGATCGGCACGGTGAATCCGGATTTGGTCGTAACGGATATCCAGATGCCGGTGCTTGATGGACTGGGTCTGATCAGAACGATGCGTGAAGAGCTGAGATATGATTCCCAGATCGTGATTGTAACCGGTTATTCCGAGTTTGGATATGCACAGCAGGCGATACGTTATCGGGTGAATGAATATGTGCTTAAACCTCTGGTTCCTGAAGAGATTCATGAATTGTTACGCAGTATGATTGTTCCTTTGGATTTACAAAGACAGGAGATGGAGCAGCTATCTGCAGGCGAGCAGTTTGCAGCCGCGGAACTTCTGGACACACCTGCTGAAGTAAACGGCACACTTGAAGAGACTGATCTTGAGAAAATGACGTCTCATGCCAAGCAAATGCTTTCTTTTATGGAAGCTGGAGATGTGAAAGGCATTACACATGCGATCGACGAGATGCTGGAGGAAATGCAGACATCACGGTCTGGACTCAGCCTTGCTCAGAGCATTGTGTTGTATATTCACGGAGAGCTGCTGCGTAAATATCGAGTGCTCGGGGCAGATTCCATGCTGCTTCAAGAGCAGGCGTGGCACCAAACCGAGAGATGGATTACGGGAGATTTGAAAGAGCTTTTTGTTCAAATTACAGAAACCTTTGCTTCCGCTGGTCAGAGCGATCCAGGCTCCGGGGGACTGGTGACTGAAGCGGTTCAATATTTAAAGCAGCATTATCGGTCCAAAATCAAATTGCAGCAGCTCGCTAATCACATTCATGTGAATGCGGCTTATTTGGGGCAACAGTTCAAGCGTGAGATGGGTGTCAGCTTCAGCGAATATGTGCATCGCCTTCGGATAGAGGAAGCACGCAGACTGCTTCGGCGCACCAATATGAAAATTTCAGATATAGCATTTGAATTGGGCTATCACGATGCCGAGTATTTTACAGAGAAATTTAAAGCGCTTACAGGAGAGTTGCCTTCTCTATACAAAAACAACAGTCAAGGGTGATCATGTGCGCACAAAATGGAGGAACTTTCGTACCGTCAACGACATCCCCCTTCGATACAAGTTTTTACTGATTTACGTGCTCAGTATTTTGCTTCCGATCATTGCGATCAATCTGTTTTTTTATCAGCGAACTTCAGCAGATATCAAGGTGCGGGAGCAGGAGAATCTGCGCAAATCCATCGACCGGGCTACTGGTGAGCTGGTGGGTATGATTGATGAGAGCGTTGCATTGAGCCGGATGATTGCGGCAGACGATTCCTTGTATGAAGCTCTGGATCGTACCTATCAGTCACCTGTGGAATATTACAATGAGTACCATGTTTTTCTTCGAGATAAATTGACACGGTATATGTCGGCTAACATTCTTGAAGTCCGTATTTTTACAAATAATGATACGATCCAGACCGGCAGCCATTATATCGTCATGAAGGATAAGGGAACCACGCTGCCAGGGATCGAGCAGTTGAATCAAGCCAGCGGAGATATTCTGGTTATTGATTATGAAGAAGAGTCGGGGTTCAGTCGGGGGAAACGAATCAGCGTTATTGGGAAAATGAAGACGTTCACTTCTTACGCAAATTACGCGAAGTATTCCAAAATTGATCTGGAAGTCAACCGGATATACAGTATCCTGAATCGTGAGACGAACAGCCTGCAGCTGAGGCTGGTGGATGGCAACAATCGTCCCGTCGTGTCCAGCGCACGCTTCCCGGCAGATGGCGAGTGGTCCGGTGATGTAGATGCTGAATATGTGCTGGAAAAGTCTCTTGGCAATCTGGCTTATCTGGACGGCTGGAAGCTGATTGGGGTTGCGGATACGCGGCATGTCGATCAGCTGCTGAACGAGGCGCGGAATTCGATTTTGTGGCTGGCCGTCATCAGTGTTATTGTGCCCTCGGTGCTTATTTATTTTATTCTGCGTTCTTACCATTATCGTATCCGGAAGTTATCACGGCATATGGAGAAAGTACGGAATGAGCGTTTCGACCTGATTGAAATTCAGGAGGGCCGGGACGAGATCGGTGGATTAATTCGTACGTTTAATATGATGATCAGCAAAATTCATTCTCTGATTAACGATGTCTACAAATTGGAGATCAGGCATAAGGATCTGGAACTGGATCAAGTGCGCACAGAATTATCTATGCTTCAGAGCCAGATGAATCCGCATTTTCTGTTTAATACACTGAATGCGCTGCTGGTTGTGAGTACCAAAAATGGATATACGGAAGTGTCGGAAATTATCAAGAGTTTATCGCTGCTCATGAGGCAGCTGCTCAGTCGATCCGATAATCTGATCCCGCTGCAAGAGGAGCTGCAGTTTACTACCCTTTATCTTCAGATTGAGAAGTTCAGGTTCGGGGATTTGTTCGATTATACACTGGATATTGATCCGCAGGCTGCAGGCAAGCGGATTCCGAGAATGAGCATTCAGCCGCTTGTGGAGAATGCGTGCAAGCACGGTCTGCAGGCCCGTAAAACAGGTCGGTTGATTCATATAACGGCCCAGCTTGAGGAATCAGGGCTGACGATTGGTGTGATTGATAACGGCGTGGGTATGGAGCAGGACAGATTGCGCCAATTAATTCAGGATGTACGCTCGGATCAGGCGAAGGACGGCTCGCATGTGGGCATTCGCAATGTCTATCGACGTCTGGAGCTGTTCTATGAAGGGCATGCAACGTTTACGATTCGCAGTGAGAAAGGCAGCGGAACAGAGGCTGGATTTCATATTCCTGCAGATCGACTGTAACGCATGAAAAGGGGGGCAACGAGATGTATAAAGTGCTTCTGGTGGATGATGAGCCGTTTGCAATTGAAGGGCTGCAGCTTTTGATTGACTGGCGGAAATTTGGCTTCGAAATTAACGGTGTATGTGCCAACGGTGAAGAGGCTGTTGAGGCCATACGCACAAGCAAGCCTGATCTGGTTGTTACAGATATTCATATGCCCGCGATGAACGGACTTGAACTCATTGAAGAGGCTCGTCGCCAAGGGTATGATTCGACGATGTTTGTTATTACGAGCGGTTACAGCGATTTTAATTATGCAAGGCAGGCGATTCGGCTTGGTGTGAGCAATTATTTAACAAAACCGGTCGATACGGTAGAAGCGGATGATATGCTGGAGCGACTGGCACACGAATTGAAGCAGAAGCATGAGCGCGAGTCTGTACGTGAACAGGCCAAACATCAGGAAATCAGACAGGTTCTCTTCGCGCTCGTTACTGATCAGGAATATGAGAATAAAGATACAGCAGCTCATGTCATCTCAAGTTTGAAGGAGCAGGCCTGTCAATGGTCATATGTCAAAGTGAGATTTCAGCGAGCTGATTCGGGTCAGATCCGTTCTGCGATTCAAGGTGTTGTGACCCGTGAGCAATGCTGTTATGTGGTGGAGAATGAGCAGGATGTCTGCGGCATCGTACGGGGGGAATGTAGTCCATTACCGGAGACTCTGCAAGAAGGAAGTCATCGGGATTTTGCCGCGCGACTGTTATCTGCTTTAAACGAAGTGGTGCCACAAGGCGTGCAGCTCGCCGTTGGGCTGCCTGTGCAGCAGCTGGAGAACCTATCTCTGTCCAGAAGCATGGCTGCCCAAGCGGAGCGTTTTCTATTTTTACATGAGGGTGATCTGCTGTTCGCCGAAGATATTCAGGAACAACGTCTAATATTTAACCCGGAGTCTCTTCGTGAAGTAGATCTCATTATGGAGCATGTGGAGAACGGTTCGCCAGAACAGGTGAGCCAGTCGATCAGAGAAGCCTTCAGCCAATTGGTGAAAAGTAAGACGGCTCCTGAACTGGTTCATATCTTCATCACCCAGATTTTGTTTCGGGGGCTCTCCCTGTGCAAGGAGCTGGGAGGAGAACCAAAAGAGCTGCTGAAGAACACAGCTATCTATCCTGGGCATCAGGATTATCGGAATATTGAGGAGTCTGCCAATATGTTGGAGTCGTTTTGCTTAAAGTGCCGGGCACTGGCAAGCTCACTTCGTCAAAAGCAGCTCGGCGGGACACAGGCAATGGTGGCTGAATACTTGCAGGAGCATTTCAGAGAAACCTTTACAATCAAGGAGCTGGCAGAACGCTTTTATATGCATCCGGTGCATCTCGGGCAGTCTTTTATGCGCAAGTATGGTAAAGGTGTTCTGGACATGGTGCATGATCTGCGGATTGAGGAAGCGATAAGGCTGCTTGTAGCATCGGACGTAGCCTCATGTGCAATCGCAGAGCAGGTCGGATATAAGAGTTACCAGCATTTTTTGAAGCAGTTTGAGCGAAGAACAGGGTTGAAACCGGCGGAATATCGTCTGAAGTTTGCTCAGTGAAGAGGACTTGACGGGGGTATGAGCTGGTTCAATACCTCCTGAAATTAAGGGGGGCAGATGCTTAAATCTGTTTATTTTGTAACCGCATACATTTCCTCATAATAAAGACAGTAAGGCAAACCACTTCCAAGGAGGCGCAATACATGGGGGGATTGAAGAAAAAGAAACTTTGGGGTTCCATTTCTCTCGTTATGGCATTAACTCTGGCACTTGCAGGATGCAGCAGTGAAGAGGCCAAAACGACGACACCCGATGGCAAGGAAGTATTAAACATCTCGGCTTTTATCGGAACACCAAATCAGGCACCGGCAGCGGATAACCGCATCTACAAAAAGATCGAAGATGAGCTCGGTGTCAAACTGAACATGGAGTTTCTCGTAGGTGACTTGCAGCAAAAGCTGGGGGTTATGGTTGCAGGGGGAGATTATCCTGACCTGATTACAGCAGATACCAAGCTGGTTGCGGCCGATGCGGTTATTCCGCTGGAAGATCTGATCGAGCAGCATGCGCCAAACCTCAAAAAGCATTATGCAAAAGATTGGGAACGGATGAAGGATTCCAGTGACGGTCATATTTACTGGCTGCCGAACTATGGCGTATACACGGGTGAGTTCATCAGTAACTACTATTCCGGCCCTGCGTTCTGGATTCAGAAACAGGTACTGAAAGAGGCCGGATATCCAACTCCGAAAACGCTTGATGATTACATGAAGCTGATTCGTGATTACACAGCGAAGCATCCAACAACCGAAGATGGTCAGCCGACGATCGGTTTTACAACACTGGCTTCCGACTGGAGAACATTTCCGCTCCTGAATCCGCCAGAGCACTTGACAGGTCATCCAAATGACGGCGGCGTTGTCGTTGATGAAAACGGTGTTGCAAGCGTATTCGCGGATAAAGATATATCCAAACGTTATTATAAAGAGCTGAACAATCTCTATAACGATGGATTGCTGGACAAAGAAGCTTTTGTTCAGAACTATGACCAGTACTTGGCTAAAATCTCTTCTGGACGTGTTGTCGGTATGTTCGATCAGCACTGGAACTTCCAGCAAGGTGAAGATACGCTCGTAGCTCAGAACAAAATTGGTCAAACGTATGTAGGCTTCCCGCTTGTATATGACACAAGCATCAAGGATCACTACCTGGATCGTCCGGTTATCAACTTGAACAACGGTTTTGGTATCAGTAAAGATGCGAAAGATCCTGTAGCTATCCTGAAGTTCCTCGATGCACTGATGGATGAAAAGTATCAGAAGTTGTTGTCCTGGGGTGAAGAGGGCGTAGACTACATGGTCAACGAGGAAGGCAGATTCTATCGTACACCTGAACAACGTACTCAACAGGAAGACCCGGCATGGAAGCTGGCTAACAAAGCAGAAGGCTTCTATGGTGCAGCACCGAAAATGGAAGGTACATTCTCGGATGGAAACGCTATTGGTGCAACCAATCAGCCTGAGGAATTCTACGACAGCCTGAAAGCTGAGGATAAAGAGCTTCTGGATGCCTATGGTTTCAAAACATGGAGTGACTTCTTCTCTCCTGCACCTGAGAACCCGGTGTATTATCCAGCTTGGCAAGTGGATCTGAAGGAAGGCTCCGATGCTTCGGTAGCCAACAAACAAATGACAGATACATCCTTGAAATATTTGCCAAGAGCGATTATGTCCAAAGCAAATGAATTCGACTCCATCTGGAGCGAGTACGTGGATGCTTACAAGAAAATTAATGTGAAGGCGTATGAAGACCGAATCAATGAGCAATTGCAATGGCGGATTCAGAACTGGACCGTGAAATAAATAAAGGCGACCGAAGGATTGCATTGGAAGGCATAGGGAGCAGCATCTGCTCCTGTGCCTTCTGAACAATCGATCCCCGAGTACCGCTGTAAGTTGATAGGAGGAGTGAAAGATGGCGAACACGCCAGGAGCTATACAGGATAAATCTGCTCCAACCATAGTGACCAAGACGCCTCTTATGAAGCGCCTGCGCAGTCAAAAACAACTGATGTTTATGTCTCTGCCCATCGTTGCTTATATTCTGGTTTTCTCGTATTATCCGATCTGGGGCTGGGTGATGGCATTCCAGAATTACAGTCCAGCGAAGAAATTTTCGCAGCAGGAGTGGGTCGGACTTAAGCATTTCAAATTTCTGCTTACGGACGACGCGTTTCTGAACGTACTTCGCAATACGATCGCGATGAGTTTGATTAACATGATCCTTGGCTTTGTAACAGCCATTGTTTTTGCGATTTTGCTGAATGAAATCAAGAACAAGCTGTACAAACGTACGATTCAAACGATTTCGTATCTGCCTCACTTTCTGTCCTGGATCATCGTTACGGGCATTGTAGCCAGCTCGTTATCGGTAGACGGCGGGATTGTGAACGTGGTGCTAATGAAGCTTGGATTCATCGATGAACCCATTATGTGGCTTAGTGTTCCAGAGTATTTCTGGGGAATTGTCGGTGCGTCGCACGTCTGGAAAGAGGTCGGCTGGAATGCGATCATCTATCTGGCAGCAATCACCTCGATTGACCCTTCGCTGTATGAAGCAGCAGAGATTGATGGAGCTAACCGTTATCAGAAGATGCTGTATGTAACCCTGCCTGGAATCAAGTCCATCGTTATTATTTTGCTCATTATGAACATGGGATGGATTCTGGAAGCCGGATTCGAAGTACAGTATTTGCTAGGTAATGGTGTCGTGGTTGACTGGTCTCAAACAATTGATATCTTCGTCTTGAAATACGGTCTGCAGATTGGTAACTATTCACTCGCCACTGCGGCAGGTATATTCAAAACGGTGGTCAGTATCACGCTAATATTTGCAGCTAACTCTATATCCAAACGATTCGGCGAAGACCGATTAATATGAGGAGGACACATCGATGGGAATAAACAAATCTCGGGTTGAGCCGATTGTCTTCCACACATTTAACGGCTTGCTGATGATCTTTATTGCAGTAGTGACCTTGTACCCGTTTTTGAATACACTGGCTATATCATTTAACGCGGGTAATGATACCATTCGGGGTGGAATCTACCTGTTACCAAGGGAATGGACCACTCAAAACTACAAAGCAGTATTTGCAGGCGGAACAATATTTGCAGCTTTTTGGGTTTCCGTTGCAAGAACTGTACTGGGTACGGTGCTCAGTCTGTTCCTGACATCCATGCTGGCGTATACGCTCAGCCGTAAAGATTATATCCTGCGTAAACCGATTACCATTATTGTCGTTATGACGATGTATTTCAGTGCCGGTCTGATTCCAACCTACTTCCTGATCAAGGACCTGCACTTGCTCAACAACTTCCTGGTTTATATCATTCCGGGACTGATCAGTGCATTTAACATGATCGTTATTCGTACGTATATTCAGACGCTGCCTGAAGGATTGATTGAATCCGCCAAGATTGATGGCGCAGGCGATTTCAGAACGTTTATGTCCATCATCTTGCCGCTCTGTCAACCGGTGTTGGCAACGGTAGCGTTGTTTATTGCGGTAGGCCAATGGAACTCCTGGTTTGATACATTCTTGTACGCGTCTTCCAAGCAAAACTTGAGTACACTGCAGTACGAGTTGATGAAGCTGCTCTCCTCGTCCATGAATACCAACAGCAGTGCATCCGTTTCAAGTGGAGCGGACATGGGTCAGGCACGCAACCTGGTAACACCGATATCGATCCGGGCAGCAATTACGATTGTTGCAGCCTTGCCAATCCTGGTTGTGTATCCGTTCTTGCAGAAATATTTTGTACACGGTTTGCAGCTGGGTAGTGTGAAGGAATAGTTGAAGAGAAAGTGAAGTATCACATCAGTTTGTTTATCAAGTGTAATTGGATATCAGATTCAGAGAAATCGGCCTATGCAGGCCGATTTTTTTGATGTACAGAGAAACTTGGGATAAGGAAATGACATCCATTAATATGAAGTATATGTTATAATTTTAACGATGAAGCGTGTTTCGCAAAAAAGAGGAGCTGTAACGAAGATTTTGATGAATCGGTGTATCTTCAATTATTATAAATCCAAGCTCAGATGGAGTTGAGGAATGTGGGAAATATCGGCAAGAATATGTTAACGTTCATTGGGAATTTCGTGATGGCCTATTTTATTTTTGGCGAAGGCACAATGGAACGGCCGCTGATGTTTGCACTGTGGATGCTCATGCTGACGATGGGGATAGATTGGTATAAAAGCAGAAGTAATCATACATTGAATTAGTGCTGGACTAAACGATGGAGCCGATTCTGGAAGAGGGTCGGCTCTTTATTTTACAATTCAAGAGTGAAGCGTGTGCTGTGGGACGCTGTGATCCCCGATAATGGAACGGTTTTCATTAATGGAGGTGTCTGAGAATGTCACATATGCCAGTTCTGGATTCCTTCAGACATTGGATGCAGCAGGAACAAGAGTGGCTACAGAGACGTTACATCACCACGGAGGAAAGGAAGCAAGACGATACAACATGTAATGAGCACTCTTTCGAACCCTTCATTGGATATAATCATGAATCGAAGAAGGCCATCGGGCAGGTGACGGTATGGGCATCCAGGCAGATGGAATTCGAAGTGATCAACCTCGCAACAGAAGAGCGTTTATTATGGACGTATGTTGAGCAGATTGAAGAGCAGAGTGCGGATTTCAAAACGATACTCGAACCTTACTTTGATGCGCTGCAATCCGGGGACAAGGTGTAATCATGTTTTCTTCGGACTGCGTAATTGGACGAGAATAAGGGATTCCATTTACATCAGGGTCGTTGTTCATTACACTTGAGAAGTAAAGCTTATGTTTCACACCAATTCAGAGGTTCAGGAGGACGTTTATTATGCATCAATCAGCCCATATTCAGGAAGCACGTGATTACATATTAAATCGGATCAATACCAAGCCCGTTACAGGTATGATTCTGGGCTCGGGGCTGGGAGCGCTTGCGGACGAAATTGAAAATGCTACGGTTATTCCATATACCGATATTCCTTATTTTGCTCAATCCGAGGCCATTGGTCACGCGAATGAACTTGTGATCGGAGAACTGATGGGACAGACCGTGGTAGCAATGAAAGGCCGTCTGCACTATTATGAAGGTTTCACTTTGGACGAAGTAACGTTCCCGGTTCGTATTATGAAAGCACTCGGTGTGGAGAAGCTGATTATCACCAACGCTTGCGGCGCGATTAACACCAGCTTTGAGCCAGGTCAGCTGATGCTGATCACGGATCATATCAATCTGGTTGGCAACAATCCGCTGATGGGTCCTAACAATGCTGAGCTGGGGGTGCGTTTCCCGGATGTATCCCAAGTGTATAACCGTGAACTGCGCAGCATCGCTCTGGAGGTTGCTGAAGAGCAAAAAGTAAGCTTGCAGCAGGGTGTATACGCATGGTGGAGTGGCCCGGCTTATGAAACCCCTGCGGAGATTCGCATGATCCGTACGATGGGTGCTGACGCTGTAGGTATGTCTACCGTACCAGAAGCCATCGTTGCGATTCACGGCGGCATGAAGGTGCTCGGTATTTCCTGTCTGACAAATATGGCGTGCGGTATTCTGGATCAGCCGCTGAGCCATGATGAGGTTATTGAAGTCGCAGCGAAAGTGAAAACAACGTTTATTGGACTGGTGAAAGGTATTCTGCAAAAAATCTAACAAGCAGCTCTATCTAGCCACATCGTATTGAAGGTGTTAACAAACGCATTGTCCGAGCCAGGCTTTGGGTGGGCAATGCGTTTTTGAGTTTTGATAAAAGAAAAAAATTCCTTAATCTGAAGAATCATCCTATAATAAAAAGAGCAATGATCAGAATATGAATTTAACGGAATTTGATAAAGGAGACAAGGAAACATGGAAGATTTGCGTCAAGATGAATATGTCATTTTCCAGCGTATTCATGCGAATTGGTTGAGAGGACTTGAAGGTGTAGGAGGAAGGTTATTCCTGACCAATCAACGTCTGATTTTTGTTCCCCATAGCTTGAATTTTCAGACCGAATCGGTTCAGATCGAGCTTTGGGGAATGAGCAAAATCGAAAAGCATCAAACGTGGGGATTAATCCCGAACGGTATCAAAATTACGCTGGAGACAGGTCATGTTTTTAAGTTTATCGTATGGAATCGATCCAAAATTATCCGCGAGATCATCTATGCGAAGAGAACGGATGATATTATACCAGGATAGAATTTGGAGCAAACGTACATAACGATCTGCTGTCTTGGGAAGAGATTGCAAGGGACAGACAACAACAAGGAGGGACACGCTATGATTAGAGGATTAACCAAAGCTGGTTTGGGCAATATCGAGTCAGATGAACAGTACATTACGTATGCGGCTCAGTACGGGTTTGGGGCTGTAGATTTGAATCCGCTATCATTCGTTCAGACGTATGGCATTGGGCAAGCTCAGCATCTGCTGGAAAGCAATCAAGTCATCATTGGCTCTGCGGATTTGCCAGTGGAATGGCGCATGGCCGATGAACAATTCCGAGAGGGGCTGCCGAATCTGGTCGCGATGGCCGAAGCATCTGCTGCACTGAACGTGAACAAATGCTGCACCTACATTCTGCCCTCTACCGATCAGCCTGCTGCGACATTTATGGCTGCCGCGACCAAACGACTCAAGCTTTGTGCTGATATTCTGGATGCTTATGGTATCCGGCTCGGACTAGAGTTTGTCGGGTGTCATCACTTGCGTACGCAATGGAAGAATCCGTTTCTTTGGCGTTTAGATGATACGTTGGACTGGATCCATACCATCCACGCACCCAATGTGGGTTTGCTCGTGGATTCCTACCACTGGCACACGAATGGTTTGGAGATGAATGAGCTGCTGAAGTTGAAGCGGGAGCAGGTGGTTCATGTGCACATTAATGATGCCTATGACTTGCCGATTGAGGAATTAAAGGATGGAGAACGGCTTTATCCGGGAGAAGGAGTCATTGATCTGAGTGGTTTTCTGAAAAATCTGAAGACCATCGGTTACAACGATGTCGTGGCTCAGGAAGTGCTGGCACCTGCATCCGAACTGGATGTGGAGACACGGTTTGCCAAGTCGAAGGCAGGCTTTGATCGGGTGTTTGCTCCTCTTTAAAAAGAATACAATAACCTATGACCCATGCATTTGGTATGGGTTATTTTTGTTGTTCGATGACAGGCCTAGTAGAAATGTAATGAATTTTTACAATATGAATCGGTTTACATGAAAACATTGACAATACGCTAACAATTCCAGGATTTCCCGTTTACAAACCACTCCTATAATTACAGAGGTGATAGGTCATTTTTACTATGAACGTGGATGTTTGGGGGGATGAGGCGGAAAGCTCTCATATTGACGATATATACAAGTTTACCAAGCAGGGAACAGCTTTACCAGGCAAGTATATATGGAGAAGAGAAGGGTGACAAAAACCAATGTCAATGAAAAAGGTGTTTGCAGCATCCGTAGTAGCCACCGCATTAACAACTTCTGTGGTTGGTGCAGTATCGGCTGCCCCTGCAGCCAAGCCTGCGGCCAGTACAACCCAGGTCCAAAACTCCACGTTTACCATAAACGGCAATCAAGTCATTGTACGTTCCCTCGTGAAAAACGGTGAAACACTCGTTGCTGTCCGCGACGTCATCAAAGCGATCGGAGCACAGGCAGAAATCGTAAACGGGGCGACTGTGATTCAGCTGAATGGTCACACGGTCAGCCTGCAGAACAAATCAAAGCAGCTCGAGGTTGACGGTACAAAGGTCAATCTGAAGCAGCCCGTTGTTATTATTGGTGGAACAAGCTACGCCGCACTTCGTCCATTGGTATCGAGCGTAGGCGGAACCGTTGGCCTGAGAAACGGTCAGCTAGAGATTAGCACCATCGCTTTAATTGAAGGGGCAGAGAATCCTCGTTTTGCTGGAGCGGATCAGATGATTGTGTCCAAAAATGATGATCAAGGCAGAAGCGACTATCTCGTAAATACAGCTACGGGCAAATATGAACTGTTACTGACGTCTGAAGGCGGTTCGGATCTGGTTGTATCCCCAAGCGGTAATCAAGCGACCTATACGAATGCAGAGGGAGCCGTGTACGTTATCGATCTGAAAACGAAGGCTTCCAGACTTATTACAAGTGATACAAGCATCAAGCCCGAGCTGGTCTGGTCCGCTGATGAAAGCTCGATATACTTCCTGCAAGGGGATAAAGGTTCGGTGATTGGGAACCTGAACCTGGCCGATGGCTCCATCAAGAAACTGGTGGAAGACAAGGTAGATTATAAAGAAAACCTGAATGTGTCTGTGAGTGGCAAACGCTTCGTGTACACGGTAACCACACTTGGTAAAGTGACATCAGATGCAACCAATGTAGATGAAGATAACGTATCTATTGACTTTTCAGCCAATCAACAGCAATTGTTTTCATATAACAACGGTTCTGAGAAACCAGAAGCAGTGAAGCTGACCACGTCTACAGATGATAAAGTATTTATCTATTCCATAGACGGGCAGAAAGCTTATTACGTAAGTGTGCCGTCCGAGGATGGCAATGCTTCGTTGATGTCTGTAGATGCATCCCAGAAACCAGTTACGGTATATAACGAGCATGATGTAGAGCAGGCGATTCTGTCAGGCAGCACATTATATGTGCTTGCAGCGCAGGATGAAAAAAACAGTGTGATTCTGTCCATCGACACCGTAACCGGACAACAATCCAAGCTGTACACGGTATCCTCTGATGTATCCTCCATCGTGGTGACGGGATCACAGATGGCTATTGTGGAGAACGGAAGAGTGCTGGTACAGGCTGGCGGCAGCTGGAAAGCTGTTACGAAGTAAGTCTAATTAACCATTAAACGCAAAATTCGAGAGGAGTTTATATCACAATGAAAAAATGGATGAAACCTTTCACAGCCATGGTGATGGCCGTAACTCTGGTAAGTGGACTTGGCGGTGCAATGACAGCAGATGCTGCCAAAAGCAATGAGAAAGGTAAAATTGTAATCAATGGCTCTTCTGCACTGCTTCCATTAACACTCCAGGCAGCAAGTGAGTTCAAGAAGAACAATCCAAAAGTAAAAATCTCCGCATCGGCTGCCGGTTCGGTGACTGGCCCGCAATCGGTACGTAAAGGCATTGCCGACATCGGTGCTGTAGACTGGGATGCATCCAAGGATGTGCCTGGCTTCAAAAAATTCGAAGGACAGGTTGCTAATCCGGTAGCCGTAACCGTGTTTGCAGCGGTAGTCAACTCCAATGTAGGTGTAACAAGCCTGACCACAAAACAATTGCAGGACATCTTCTCCGGCAAAGTAACCAACTGGAAAGAAGTTGGCGGTACAGACGGTAAAATTGTTGTCGTTAACCGCAAGTTTGGATCAGGGACACGTGTTAACTTCCAGCAAAAAGCTCTTGATGGCAAAGACTTCATGAGCAAAGGGGACAACTACAAAGAAGTAGGCTCCAGCGGCGACATGAAAACAACCATTGAAACAACACCTAACGCGATCGGTTATATCGACCTGCCGTACGTAACAAGCAAAATGAAAGCCGTCTCCATTAATGGCGTCGCTCCAACAGAGAAAAACGTGTTGAACAAAACGTACAAAGTATGGGGCATCGGGTATTACATGACCAAAGGTCAACCAACAGGCGCAACCAAAGCGTTCATCGAATACATCCAAAGCAGCAAGTTCCAGAATGGTTCCCTGAAAAAGCTGAAATTCATTCCGCTTGCAGCAGTTAAATAAATCAACCTGCATTTCATAAGAAAGAGACAGCCAGCTTCCGCGCGTGGTCGCCAAGCTGGCTTCTCTATGTGAAAGGAAGAGTCCTCTATGATGGAAATGAATCCACCAGCGAAGAGTCCGGCTCCGAATGAGCTTGGCTCAAGCCTTGGCAAAGCGCCCGGGAAGGGAAGACGTTTTGACCGCAAAGCTCGCCTCCGGTGGTCTAACCGAATGTTTCGCATCCTCTGTATTGCCAGCGCGGCTTTTGTCTGTCTCGTTCTGTTCTGTATTCTCGTGCTTATGCTGCGTACAGGTGTCCTGACCTTTGCGGATGTTTCGTTGAAGGAGTTCTTTTTCTCCACGAACTGGGACCCGGAAAATGAACACTACGGTGCGTTAACCTTTATTTTGGGTACGTTTGCGCTCACTGGATTAACGATGCTGATGGCGGTTCCCCTGTCGGTCATCATCGCTGTTTTTTTGGCCGAAATGACACCGAAATGGCTTCGTACCTTGCTGCGTCCTGTGCTCGATCTACTGGTGGGTATTCCGTCTGTCGTGTATGGTTTCCTCGGCTTGACGGTGCTGATTCCCTGGCTGAGAGACTTGAGTGGGCGTGATTTGGCAGATGGCCTGCTTGCAGCGTCTATTGTGCTGACGATTATGGTGCTGCCAACAATTAGCCGTATCAGTGATGATGCCATCTCGGCTGTACCGAACAAATACCGTGATGCGGCGTACGCACTCGGCACCAATCGCTTTCAGACGATTACCCGGGTCGTGCTTCCTGCGGCAAGAGGCGGCATTATGTATGCGGTCATTCTGGGGATGACGCGTGCAATCGGAGAGACGATGGCGGTGGTCATGGTTATTGGTAACACAGTGCAGCTTCCAACCAGTCTGTTTACACCAACGGCGGTGTTAACAAGTAACATCGTCATGCAAATCTCCAGTGTGGAGTTTGATTCCACCTGGAATCATGGCTTGTACATGATGGGCTTTATTCTGCTTGCCATTTCGATCCTGATGATCGTTGCGGTGAGAATGCTGCAGAAGAGAGGGGGCCGTCACCTGTGAGTATGAAGAAAGAGGCGTCTCTAACTCCAGCGTATTCTTTTGGCAAACGAAGAGCATCCGCTGCATGGATGGATCGGCTGTTCACCGGCGCGGTATGGGGTATCGGTATCCTCGTCATTCTATTTATTGTTGGACTTTTGTTCCTGCTGCTGCAAAAAGGCCTGCCAATGCTCAGCTGGGATTTCCTGTACGGTGTACCGAGTGAGATTGAGGAAGGCGGAGGTATAGGCCCGGCGCTGTTCAACTCGTTCTATGTGCTGTTTCTGTCCCTTCTGATCTCGATCCCGATCGGACTTGCTGCCGGAATCTATCTGGCTGAATTTGCGCCAAACCATAAACTCATCGAGATTGTACGGATCTGTGTGGAGGGGCTGTCGTCCGTGCCATCCATTATTTTCGGTTTGTTCGGAATTGCGCTGTTTGTGGAGTATTTCGAGATTGGTCTGACGATTCTCGGAGCTGCGGTCAGCCTTGCTTTCCTGAACCTGCCCGTGTTGACCCGGGTGACGGAGGAAGCGGTTCGCGCTGTGCCGACTGAGCTTCGAAACGGCTCGTTTGCACTGGGAGCAACGCATCTGCAGACGATTCGTAAGGTCATTTTGCCTGTCGCTCTAAACGGCATTATGACAGGTATCTGTCTGACTGCGGGCCGTGCGTTTGGTGAAAGTGCTGTGATTATCCTGACTGCTGGCGTATCGACATCCGGCGAGATGTGGGATTTCAATCTGTTATCGCCAGGAGGAACGCTGGCTGTGCATCTATGGTATATCCAGTCCGAGGCCATTGTGCCGGATGCGGAGCAGATTGCTCAGAAATCTACGGCGGTGCTAATCTTTGTAGTACTGCTGATCAACATTTTGTTCCGTGTGCCGCTCTGGTTTAATTCTCGTAAAAATAAAGTCTGAGACAGAACAGGAATCCCGTTCATCTCTTGATTCATTTTATCCCTCATTCACTCACGCAGAGTGGTTGCGGATGAAGGAGTACATTCTAATTCATGGCCAGGAGGACACCTCGTGCAATCCATTATCGAGATCAATAAACTGAATTTGTTTTACGGCACCTTTCAGGCGCTGAAGCAGGTTTCCATTGATATCCCGGAACGGGCGATAACCGCATTTATCGGTCCATCCGGCTGTGGCAAATCGACCTTGCTGCGTACGCTGAATCGTATGAATGACCGGATACCCGGAACACGCATCGAAGGGACTGTGGCTGTCGGTGGAACGGATATTTATAGCGGTGACGTTCATGTGGAGACATTGCGCAAGAAGGTCGGTATGGTTTTTCAGTCGCCCAATCCTTTTCCGAAATCCATCTACGACAACATAGCATTCGGACCAAGACAGCACGGGATTCATGGCAAAAAAAAGCTGGATGAGATCGTGGAACGCAGTCTGCGTTCCGCCGCTCTCTGGGACGAGGTCAAAGACAACCTGAAGCGCTCGGCACTCAGTCTGTCAGGTGGACAGCAGCAGCGTCTTTGCATCGCTCGCGCTTTGGCAGTCGAACCGGATATTCTGCTGATGGACGAAGCAACGGCTTCGCTTGATCCGGTCTCCACATTCAAGATTGAAGAGCTGACGCATGAACTGAAGGAGCGTTATACCATTGTAATGGTTACGCACAACATGCAGCAGGCAGCGCGTGTCTCCCAGCAAACCGTGTTTTTCCTGAACGGCGAAGTGGTGGAGTATTCAGCTACGAAAAGCATGTTCTCCGAACCCGTCGATGAGAGGACACAGGATTATATCAGCGGCCGATTCGGGTGATACATGGATCAGTTTTGGTTGTGTGTACGATGAGTCTGATCATAGAATTTGTGGTGCAGAGGAAGCCCTTCAGATGTGATCTGAAGGGCTCCTTTGTGCTCTGTATTTTACATTTACAGCGGGTAGGGCCTACTTGTGATTGCTGTTCCCTTGCTACAGCCATTTACGGCAATGACGGTTTCATCCATGATATGATTAAACATGTGGATGTACGTTAAGCATGGAAGTAAACCGTAGAGGATTGAACGAACATGAACAAAACGGAGCGACAGCTCGCAATTACGCTTGAATTACAGCGAACGAAGCTGATCAGGGCAGAGGATCTGGCTTCTCAATTCGAGACGAGTGTACGCACGATATATCGGGATATCCAGGCATTAAGCGAGGCTGGTGTTCCCATCGCAGGAGCCCCTGGTCACGGATATTCACTGATGGAAGGATACTTTCTTCCTCCGGTCAGCTTTACAGCAGAGGAAGCAGTGTCCCTGCTCATGGGAGCCCGATTTATCGAGCAGAGATGGGATGCTGCCTATGGTATTCAAGCCAAGTCTGCACACCGCAAAATTGAAGCCATTTTACCTGAAAATGTGCGTAAAGCGTCAGCGCGTTTTCAAGAAACGATGCGGGTGCTTTATCCTGCCGAGCCGGACACTGCATCCCATGTCAAAACGTATCTTCATGACATACGTCATGCGATTCTGGAACAGCGTAAAATCAGCTTTACTTATGTGAAAAATCGGCCCGAAACGGATGGTAAACGCTCAACGCAGCGTGTCGTTTCTCCGTATGGACTTAGCCTTGTACGGGAGCATTGGATGCTGGTCGCCAAATGTGATCTGCGGCAGGACATTCGTCATTTCCGTTTGTCCCGCATGTCTGAGCTTGCTGTGCTGGAGGATGCATTTCTGCTGCCCCCGGATTTTGATCTGAACCGTTATCAGCCGCGGGATGATCGGGACGAACATGTGCTCATTCGTGCAAAAGTCGAAGTGGCTGACAAGATTAGAGAGTTACTTCATTTTTATATAAATAACGTCCAGGAGCATGGAGAGGGTATTCATTTTGATTTTCGTGTCCGCCATCCCGAAGAAATCATGCATCATTTATTAGGACTGGGTGGAGATATCGAGGTAATCGAGCCGGAGTCTCTGCGTAATTGTATGCGAGAAATCGCAAGCAACATCTTGAAACACTACTGACATACTCTTGTCAGGAGCCCCTCTATATACTGGAGATATTCAGAATGAAGAGGAGCTGTTTGAACGATGAGAACTACGAGTGAAGTGCTGCAGTCTTTTGAGACGTCCGTAGCGAGATATGTGGCAGAACTGAATACATTGGATATGGAGGATTTGCTTCAAAAGGAAAATGAAGAAGAGTGGTCGCTTGGACAGATGTATATGCACCTGATTCAATCCGCGCTGTTCATGCATTTGCGTAACAGTGAGCATTGCCTCGCTAATAACGAGAACACGGTACATGCTGATGCGGAAAAAACAGAGCTTGGCCGAACGTTGTTCGAGGCGGGGCAATTTCCTCCAATCCGTGTTAAAGTACCCGCTTCCCCGCAATATACACCGCAGCCACCTGAAAGCAAGGAGCAATTGGTGGAGGGACTGCAACAGGTGGTGCAGCAGATGAGGCGTGTAGCGTCAGTTCTTGACGAAGTGTCCGTGTCCACAAGCCGGAAAGTATCTCACCCAAGGTTTGGGGCGCTAGACGCTGAGGAGTGGTTTGTGTTGATCGACATGCACTACAAACATCATTTTTTACAGCTGGAACGGCTGAAGGGCAATCTAGGAAAGTGATTAACCTACCTTACACCTACTCATGTATAGATGAGACATGTAGCGCATAACACGTAGAAGTCTTTTAAAAGACATAATACAAAGACAAATACAAATGCTAATGACTAGTGGAACGACAGGTATAGTATTAAAACAAACTTCAATAACAAACTACCGCAATATAGAGCCTATAGACCGTTTATAGGTTCTTTTTTCGTATAAAATTAAACGGTTGCGGCTTGTTATACTCTATTTTTCCGGATGAATCGTCCAGGTTAACCATCTAGGTTTAAATTGAAGGCGAGAAGCTAATACATGTTGGATAAGTGGTTCTGATGTGGAGCCGTACACTCTCTTGAAAATCAGTACAAACAAACCGATAAATAAAGGTGAAATAAGATAAAAGGTAGTCAGCACAAAATGAGATAAATTAGATTTGACCGAATAAAAAACACAACTAAATTGGTTGAGAGGAAGAATCCTATGACAACGCAGAATACCAATCCTAAAGTAGATGCATATTTAAGCAAAATCAAAACGTGGAAGGAAGAATCCGTGAAGCTGAGGGAGATCCTATTGGATTGTGATCTGACCGAAGATTACAAATGGATGCATCCATGCTACACGTTGAACGGGAAAAACGTAGTACTAATTCATGGTTTTAAGGAGTACTGTGCCATCATGTTTCTTAAGGGCTCTCTGCTCAAAGACCCGCATGGTATCCTGATTCAGCAAACGAATAATGTACAGGGAGGCCGCCAGATTCGTTTCACTGACCTGGAGCAGATTATCGAACAGGAAGATATTTTGAAAGCCTATATTCGTGAAGCGATCGAAGTCGAACAAGCGGGTCTGAAAGTGGAAAAAAAGGAAGTAGAACAATTCGCTGTTCCTGAGGAGCTTCAGCAGCAATTCGATGCCAACCCTGCATTTCAGGCAGCATTTGAAGCACTAACCCCTGGCCGCCAACGTGCGTACCTGTACCACTTTTCACAGCCAAAACAATCCAAGACTAAAACATCCCGCATTGAAAAATGTATGCAGCCCATCATGGAGGGCAAAGGGTTGAATGACTGATGCATAATTGAGTGTGTGTATGCTCATGACTATTGAAAGTCATTTTACAATATCCGCTTCGCCATACCGGGTAACTCAATGCTTCACAACTTGTAGCTCAACTTCGTGCCCTGTAACTCAAATGTTCCAAGCGCTAACGATCCCCAGAGACCTTATTTGCCGGATTTTTCGTGTGATAAAATTCTAACGATTCTGAGAAACGCTATTTAAGCCAAAATGGGCTCCAAAGCCTGAAAAATGCCTGAATTCGTCAAAATAACGTCTGTACGGATCGTTAGATTTTTAAACTGCCCGAAACGGGGCAAATAGGCTCTCCTGTGATCGTTAGAATTTTTGAAATACAATGGTGTGTCGTTACTGGCTGCTGGAGACAACCGGGTTTTTCGGTAACCGCAAGGGACTCCACGAATTGGTAGATCCATCCTGACGCCGCTTTGTGATTAATAATATCCGCAAATAAATTGACAGCGGCTTGGGTATCACCTCGGTTCACTTGAACATTTTGGGGCCTGGAACTACAGTGTACTCTCTCATCTGAATTCATCCTTTTTTAATGTGAAAAGTAACAATGGACATTCCATTATTTTATTATGGATAAAGGTAAACTGTCGATTGGAACTTATTCATCCATAGCGATATGTTGAGGAAAGGAGATATTCTCATATGATTCGAACCTACCAATATTATGCTATTTTTAACTTTGCCGACGATGGAATTAACGTTTCTTTCCCTGAACTGCCAGGCTGCCTTACTTGTGGCGATACCCTTGAAGAAGCATTGATCATGGCAAAAGATGCGCTAGGATTATATCTGGACGGAGAGCCCGTGGAAGAACTCCCGTCTCCTCAGACAATACCTGAGTTGTCGAATCCGAATGATAAAGCATATTTAATTGAAGTGAGCATTCATTATTATGGACATGGACCTGTATAGGACACAAGGAAATAGCTTGATTTTTACAGATTCTACTCTGATTCTGACTTAATTCTTTTTACTAATTAATGCTGCCTCACCACACGGCATTTGGCTGATTAAGTAATAACTTAGTAACTCTAGTATTTGTGTTTTAATTAATTTTTGTTAGTATCATCAGAAAGGTTTTTTTTGTTCTCATTTAAAGTTCTTTTTAAATCCAAAACTTCATTTTGTAAATGATCAATTTTTGATTTTAAACCTGAATTATTAAGAACAGAGCTAACAACAAGATACATGATTAGATAGTTGGCGGCCATTATAATTAGAAAAATAATGAGCTCAGGTACTCCTCGTACAACTAGTGTCATATCATTTTCCTTTCTTGAAAATAATATTTTAAATCTCCTCTTTATATGGATAATTGTAACATAATACAATTTTTTATATATAAGTCTTTGATATCATTGAATCGGTGCAGAACCGTTGAAGTGAAGATTTATGTTATTGCTAGTTCAATGAGAGTATACGTTTTGCAGTTATAGAAGAAAATCTAGTCCATTGTTGGCTCACCACACGGCGTTAACAACCTCATCTACCTCTTTGATGTGTGTGACGGACGGGTTCTGGATCAGATCGCCTTTGACCATGACCATCGACATGTTGGATAAAGCTTCGATCTGTTCTAGTGGATTGTGGTCCAGTACAATCAAGTCGGCCTGTTTACCGATATCCAGAGTACCCGTCACGTCGTCAATCCCGAGAATCTTAGCATTGTTGCGAGTGACCATGTCGATGATTTCTTTATGGGTTAGTTTAGTCTGTCTCATGTAATGATCCATTTCTCTCCACATATCATAGTGGGTCACGTAGGACATGGCCGCATCGTTTCCGATTCCAATAGTGATGCCGTTATCGATGGCCTGTTTCACCCCTTTGAGCATGGAGTCGTAGACCAGTCTGGCGTTTTCTTTGACCGTCGGACTTAACTTCGTCACACTTGGATCGAGCGAAGCGGATGGATAAGCAGCTTGCAGGGTAGGGATCAGTGCAGTGTAACCATGAAGGGCCTTGGGGTTATTTTTATACAAACGAATAATCTCGTCATCCATCTCAGCCCCATGCTCAATCGTATCCACGCCCCCTCGAAGCGCAACACGCACACCTTCCGTGCTCTCCACATGAGCGGCAACCTTCATTCCAATCTTATGTGCTTCATCGCAGATCGCTGCGACCTCGTCCACCGTCATCTGCAGACGCCCAGCTTCACCAACCATTTTCGCATCCGTTACGCCACCCGTCACACAGATTTTAATCCAGTCCACACCGTTCTTCACATTAATCCGTGTATTCTTGCGCATCTCCCAAGGTGAGTCACCCACCAGTGCCAAGTAAGGAGCACCATGTCCACCTGTGACACTCAGGAAAAATCCCGAAACAAGCAGATTCGGACCGACCCACTCCCCACGGTTAATCTCATCTCGCAGCTGCACATCGGTATAAAAGAATTCGCCCACACTGCGCATGGTTGTCACACCCGAATGGAGTGCGGTAAGAGCATTGCGTTTCATACGTTTTTTCAAAACATTTCGACCAAATCGGGTATTCAAAATCCGATGATAGGCAAAATCGAGCAATCCTTCACTGACGGAGAGCGTGAGCGGTTTACCATCTGCAAACAGATGCACATGTGCGTTGATCAGCCCTGGCATCATGTATTTTCCAGTAAGGTCGATTGTTGTATAGTGACTGGGGATATGCAGCTCCTGATCTGGAGCGATGTTCTCGATAAGTCCTTGTTCGTTGACGAGAAGGGTCATGTTTGGCTGCAGATGACGGCTTGCGTCGCCGTGGATCAGGTTAACATTTTTCAAAGCATAAGCGGTGTTCATGGGGTGTTCCTCCTTGGGTGTGGGTGGTGTTACATGATGCATCAGTTGAGTGATACGGTTCTGTGCTATTTGGTTTCTCGGTGAAAAGTATTCTGGTGGTCTAAAAATGAATTTATAATTCATTTTTGGGTTAAAAAAATAGATCGGCTTGCCTATGCTTATTTTTTGCGTGCAAATCAGAGGAAAGTACAACTGATCTGCACGCTGTGTGGTGCGTAGTGATCTATGGTAAAAATGGATTTTTGCTTTGCAGCGACCAAGCACTATTCCTTATTCGTTCAAACTCTTCATGCCGTACAGTCGGTATATATACAACGCTTCAAAGATTTGCTTGCGGCTGTCCTCGCTCATGTCTCGTTTCAATAAGTCCAGATTCATGTCGATGACGTTATGTGCCAGAATGTTCAGCAGAATCAGGTTCTCCTCGGTGCCGATCTCATAGTGTTTGTATTGATTTTTGAGATAGGCCTTCTTCGTTTCGATCATCAGCTCAACCAGCTCGTTCTTGGCGTCGGTGTAGATGGTGCCTTTGTTCTTTTCAAAAATAATAACGATCTGATTCCGATACTTCCGCAGCACATCTACCTGCTCCTGCATTAGGACGGATCGCTGCTCACTGTTCGTTTCCTCAAACGCGTTCTGGTTATCAAAATGAATCGTCTCCACCAGTACCTTTTTCAGATAATCCACCAAATCCGGCGGCACAACGGCGTAGAAAAGCTCCTTCTTATTCTTGAAATAGGTATAGATGTTGCCGACCGATATATTGATCTCATTTGCAATATCGTTCATCTTGGCATCCGCATAACCCTTCTCAAAAAAGACCTTAAGCGCCGCGTATTCAATCTCTTTCCTGACTTCGTCTTTCTTGGCCTGCACCATCGGGAACGACTCCTTAAAAATGAATGGATGATTCGTTATTAGGATAGACCTTTTTGGAGGGGATGTCAAATTAGAAGAGTAAGTATAGAAAAAATACTTCAAAAAAGTAATTTTAATAATAAAATGGGTATATAGGAGGGGTTTTAGGTATAATTGGCGAATGTTGTGAGTGAGTTGTTTTGAAAATAGGACTATTTTATCAAAATCAAATTCCTACAGAGGCACTGTGGAGGTAAATAAATTGCTTAACGAATTTAATCCTTATGTAGACGATAACTTTTTGGACTTGTTCTATCATGAAATTAAAAATTTTGATTTAGATGGTTTGAATACGAAGGTGAATCTCCATACTTTAAAAATTGAGAATAATGCATTTGTTTATTCAGAATTGGTGGACAAATTGTTTGATTGTGTAGTGACATATTGTTTGTCAAGAAAGGAATTAGAAGTATATAAAAATAATAGAGGGGTATATGTTAAAGCAATTCAAAAATTGAGAAAGTGGGAACATAACGATGGAGAGCTAGGCGAGGTGTTACTCTACTGTTTCTTAGAGTCTCATTTACGCGCACCAAAAATTTTTACGAAAATGGAGCTGAAAACATCTCCTAATGACTATGTAAAAGGATCTGATGGAGTTCATATTTTACAGATAGATCATAATAACTATCAATTGATATTTGGCGAATCTAAACTTGAAAAATCCCTACAAAGAGCACTGTATGACGCATTTGGTTCCATAAATGATTTTTTGAATAGAGGTACAAATAATATTCATGATGAAATAAAATTACTAAATACACATTTGGAAAGAGAGAGTATTTCACCAAATTTATATGAAATTTTAAAAAAGATCATATTCCCAAGTGCTAGAGAAGAAGAAATATTTAAGGATAACGCATTTGGTATCTTTGTGGGATTTGAGGTTTCTTTTGATGAAGAGTCCCGAAAATTAAGTAATTCAGAGTTTAGAAAGTTGATACGATCAAAAATAAAAGCTGAGGTAGAAAGTCAATATAGTTATATACAAAAGAAAATTAAGGAGTATAACTTACATGGGATATCATTTTATGTTTATGCGTTCCCATTTGTCGAAATAAGCGATACTAGAAAGAGAATTATAAAAAACTTAATGGAGGCCAATAATGATTTTTGATGATCTCTCTAAAGATGTATTATTAGATGATTATTTTAATCAGTTATATCACGCGTGTTGAATATCTAATTTATGTAAATTTATTTTGCTGAAACACCGAACTTAAAAAATGTTCATGTTGCATCACCAGTCGCCATTCGG